>CAYUWL010000148.1:0-2507 GCA_964448595.1 uncultured Thermotogaceae bacterium | reverse complement strand
GTACCAGTGCAGTAGGGCAAGTTCAAAAGAGCCTTGCCTCAAGCTACAATGGGTAGCGGAGGTGAGGCCTTATGAAGTTGTTTTGGGTGTGCCTGGTGCTTGCTTGTCTCTCGGCACAATCCCTCCTCTCGTCCGCCCAGCCCCAGGTCCCGCCCATCCGGCCCCCGGTCCCCATCCTGCGGTTTCTTTTCCTTCCCGACCTTGAGGTGGTGGGAGTAAGCTGCGTTCCCCCGGATGGGGTGCTCTCCTTCACCGTGAGGAACAACGGCCCTGGCACGATGCCCAGTGGCTGGCGGGCAGGTCCTGAGGTCACAGCGCGGATTTCTCTATACAACCACGAGCTTGATCTTGATATCCCCCTGGGGGAGCTGGACCTCCGGACGCCAGCGGCTGCACAGTCCGGCGGCGGGATAGACCTCCCGGGCGGGACCTCGACCTACATCACCGACATCGTCATCGGTTGGACGGAGGCCGGATACCCGGTGAAGATAGCGGTTGACTCCTCCAATGTGGTCAGGGAGCTAAACGAGTCGAACAACACCTTGCTTGCATCTTACTCCCCCTGCGGAAGAGGCGTGCTTCCGGACCTCGAGGGCGTCCGGATGTCCGTCATCCTCCAACCCCTGATCCCAGGGGTCACGGACCTGGATCAACTCATCACTGTCACCATCCGCAACCTCGGAAAAGAGACTGCCTTAGGCACCAACACTTCCCTCTCGCGCGGCTACCTGATCGACTTCGTCCTGTCAAGCGATGAGGTGATCCCCGCAAATCCAACCGTCTTGCGGACGTCAGCCGGCCCCGTCCCCCTTCCCCTGCCCAGCTCCTACTACAACTACCGAGAGGATATGCTCATCGGGCGAATATCCCTCACAGACGATGTGCCAGAAGAAGGTGAGGTGGGCTATAGGCTGGCCCGCTTCCTGGGGGGAGAGGTGATAAGACTCCCCCACGCGTTTCCCGGTGTGGAATGGCCCGGACCCTATAGGACGTTCTACCTGTTTGCCATCATCGATCCCCTCAATCGGGTCGAGGAGGCCCGCGAGGACAATAATATCTTCTACGTACCTGTCCAGATAGAACGGCCGACCGGGGGCTGATGAAACGGTCACCCCATGTGGTTCTCGCCAGCGAAGCAGGCGACCGTGGCCACAGGGACAGTCAGGTAGCGGATCGTATGCGGATAAGGGAAGCAGCCGAAGCTGATCTGGAGCAGGTCCTCGCCATCGAGCGGCAGAGCTTCCTGCACCCTTGGTCAGAGCCTTTTTTCAGCAGACTGCTCAGGGAAGCCATCTTCATGGTATGTGAGGAGGAACGGGAGGTGGTTGGGTTCCTGGTCGGTGAACTGGACAGCCTCCCAGGGCAGAAGGGCCCTTCAGGTCATCTCCTCAACCTCGCCGTCTCCCCTCACTACAGAAGAAAGGGCGTGGGCACGCGACTGCTTGAGGCGTTCCTCAGGCTGTGCCACCAGGCAGGCAGCACGAACGTCTACCTGGAGGTGCGGGTGGGGAACACCCTTGCCGTCCAGTTCTACCACAGGAGGGGATTCAAGACAGCCTGTCGGATTCCCCACTTCTACGGGGACGGGGAGGACGCGTACCTCATGGAAAGTAATCTGTGATAGAGAGGGAAGGAGTGCTGATGACACACTCGATCGTTGCCCGCCAGTGGCAGTGATAGGTCAACGGCCGACGAGCCCAATCCACCTAACCATAGGTGAGTCTGGGCCCGTTCCGTTTCCCCCTTGTCAGATCAGCCAAGCCAGCCGGCATAAGGGTCCTCTTCAGTCCTCCACGGTTTCCCGGGTGGAAAACTCCTCTTTCAAGATGCCCATGATGAGGATGTCGTGATAGCGGCCGTCGCGGTAGAGGGCCTGACGGCGGGTGCCTTCATGGCGGAAGCCGACCTTCTCGTAGCAGCGGATGGCACGCCGGTTGAACGAGAACGTCTCCAGCTCCACCCGGTTGAGCCCAAGCTCGAAGAAGGCATACCTCAAGGCAGTGCGGACGGCCTCCGTGCCGTAGCCTCGGTTCCAGTAGGCCTTCTCGCCGATCACGATCCCAAAGGTCGCCACCCGGTTCTTCCAATCGATCCTGTGGAGGCCCAAGTTTCCGATATGAACCCAAGCTTCACCCTCTTTGACTTCGATGGCGAACATGAACTCGTTCCGCTGGGAGAGGTGCTCTTCAAACCAGCGTTCTTCCTTTGCGCGGGACATGGGTTCATGCATTAGGAGATGTCTCCGCACCTCGGGGTCGTTGAACCAGCGCAGAAAGGTGGGGATGTCCTCCCTTTCGATCGCCCTCAGCCTCAAGTTTTCCCCGTATATCATCGCGATGGCCCCCCACCACGGATCATCGATTACGGATCACGGATTTGATGTGGCGGGCGGCGAGGATGCCGGTCACGGCGGCGAACACGATGCCCCGGGAATGTCCGGATGCATCCCCTGCCACGTAAAACCCGGGAAGCTCCGTCTCCATCCCCTCCCGCACGTTGTAGCGCGT
>CAYUWL010000147.1:0-2551 GCA_964448595.1 uncultured Thermotogaceae bacterium | reverse complement strand
TGGGGTCTACCATTGGATTTTGTGGTGCTATGGATTTGAGGCGGGGGTGTAGCGCTTGGGGTCTGCGGCCTCGGCCGCTCGACCTGAAATGCTGCCCTCGCCTCTTTCCTCATCCAGTAGGTGTCCACCGGGATGGTGCCGCCCTTTGAGGTCTGCCCCTGGGAGTGCACAGGAGCAGCCTTTGCTTGTAAGCTTAATCTTCGAGGGTCATTTAGGAAAAAAATTGGAAACAGGACCTAATCCATCCAGAGCCGGGGGCTAGTTGGGCAAATTTCTTATTCACGACCGCTTCAGATACCAATTGATGTCGTCATACAGACCTAGACGATTGGTAAGCGGTAAGAGCAGCGAGCGAGCTTCCTCAAGAGCTGCCTCAGTTTCCTCCCGTGTTGGGCGATATGCTCGCTTGTGCACCACGGCATTCCGACATTTGTGAATAGTCGTTTTTTTAACACCCTTCAGGAGGGCTACTAGCTCTTCATCGCCAAGCCTTTCGAGTTCAGTATCTGCTGGTTCGCACGACGGCACCTTCAGCTTAGCGATTAACATTTCCGCTTCGGCAAGGTTTGCTGGACGCGGGGCAGCGATAATTTGCTGCAGGAACAGCTTTCGCATAGGTATGAATGTGCATCTCTCGACCTTCTTGCTCAACATCTCTGCAAGTCGATTGAAGTGGTTTATATCCTTCCTCTCATCACGTGCGAACGGCTTGTACAGGAGCTCGACACGAAGAAAAAGACTGAAGAACACCTCATAAGCTTGAGTCAGGGTCAGGATGCAGTTCATATAGTGTTTCCGCTCCAACAGTTCATAACAATCGAGGATCAGCATCTCATGCCGGTTATTGACCGAATCCCCAACGATGCGGAACGGCTTTCCACATTCAACATTTTGGCAAGACACATCGAGGCCTGCGATTGGCTCAAAGGTACGAAGATCCGAGGCTCGATTGAAGATGTTTTCCCTACCACACCAAGGACACTCAACTACAATATTTTCATAACTGGCTTGTTTAACCTTGGTCACAGGAAACCCATTCATAGCTTAACTCCTTACTTAACTTAGCATAAGCGTTAGCAGCGAGTAGAGCAAGTCCACCGCATGAGCATAAACAAATGGGTCAGATGCTGTATTGGATGTCAACCCCCGAAGCATTAGAGTCTCGGTAGGGCTGTCCCGAATGGTACACTGCATGAGCGATAAGGAGCGGTTTTCTGGGTGCTGCTATCCGCGCCACCTTCTCAGGTTTCCCCTTTCCCTTGAGCCTAGGGTAGGTCTCCCTCACGGCTGGGTTAAGCTGCACTGCCGCCAGGGTAGCCTCGAACAGGATCTTTCGGACGAAGCTGTCCCCGCGTTCGCCGATCCTGACCTTCTTGTGTACAGAGCTTCCCGGCCTGTACTCTAACTGATTGGCTCCTCGAATCCGGGGTCATCTCCGTCCAACCCTCATTTTCGCCACAGCTCCAGCTCGCACTGGGACGAAGCGCCTCAGGGCAGCACCCGGAAACGCCTTTTTCCGTGGAGTCGGTATATCGAGAAGCCACGGTCCAAGGTGAACACCCACTCGGTTTCAAGTTCCTCCCCCAACGCTACCAGGGTGGCATCGGCGAAGTCCATGGGCACATCCTGGTACTTCTCCATCAGCTCCGCCACCCGGCGCAGGCTCTTTTTGGAACAAGGGACGAGGACGAACGCTCCCCGCAGGAAAAACTCCAGACAGACTCGCTGGTTTTCCCAGCCCGGACCCACGAGATGGAGCGTCTCCGTCAATACCGCCTCGGTGGTCACCACCGGTCCCCGCCATCCCTCCAGCACCGCCACACACTCCGAGTGCTGGCGGGCGCTGCGATCCACAAGAGAAATGAAGGCCCCGGTGTCAAGCAGGAGTTCCCGCGCCATGGCGCAGCCGCTCTATCAGGTACTCCCGATGACGCTCCCCCAAATCGGGGATCCCCGTGTCGATCCGACCCAGAAGATCACGGACCCGCTCGATGGGCCGCTCGGTGTGCTCTGCCTCCAGAAACTGTTCCAGCGCCATCCTCACGATCTCCGACCGCTTGCGCCCAAGGCGCCGGGCGGCTTTCTCGAGCTCCTCCGCCAGAGCCGCTGATATCCGCACCGTCAACTGTCGCTCCATCAGCTCCCTCCTTAACACATTGTATTGCATTGTGATGCTCGCGCAATGTTAGGATACAATCACGTTTTCGGCACCCGGATGTCCACTCACAAGTAAATCTGCATTTGGTGGAGGTCATGGTGACAGGGTCTCAAGGCCCTGAATGTTATGTGAATTACGCTCCTTTGGGGATAAGGGGTTGCAGTTTGAGCCGGACCCGAAACAGGCCATTCCCCTTACGCTCCGCGCTCACTATCACAAACCACCCCAGCTTCCTGGTCCTCTCGGTATGTTTTCCCGCACCTCCGCCACGGACACGGCCTCGGTCTCCACCGGGAGATCCCGGGAAATGTCTTCGTTCACAAGCCGCCCTACAGCTTCAGCTTGAGCAGGCCGCCTGCCTGGTAGATCTCCAGGGCCACCTTGGACATGGGC
>CAYUWL010000146.1:0-2560 GCA_964448595.1 uncultured Thermotogaceae bacterium | reverse complement strand
TTTTCTAAGTTCCTCCCGAATTCTTTTTACATCATTTTCATCAGTCCAATCATATAACATGTGCTTTCGATTTCCCTGCAAGTGGACTTGGTTTTGCCGCCTAATTTCCCTTCTTCTACTGCGATAGCGCCTCATTGAGTGTGTCCAGCAGCATGGTAGCTTCCCGTCTGGATTTCTGCGAACCCCTTGAGCCGTCTTCTCAAGAACCGCTCATTCTGCTCCACCAACACCAAGTATACGAGCTTCTCCAGGGCCTCTGGCCCACAGAACACCTCCACCACCTTCGTCCGCCTCTTCAGCTCCGCCGTCATCCTCCAGCTGGTTCGTGGTGTAAAGGTAGGGCCGGATGGCTTTGGGGTGCGACATGAACTCAAGCAGGGCATAGCTTTTTCTTAACCACTTAGCCACAAGGTCCGGATAACGGCCAGCCCAACGTTCCTCGAGGACCTTTAGAGCATCATGGGCCTGCTCAACTGTGTCCGCCCGGTAGACCGCCTTGAGGTCTTCCGCCAGCTCATCTCGGTCTGCCTTCCTCACCTTGGACAGGCTGTCCCTCACCGTGTGCACCAGGCACAGCTGCCACTTGGCGGAAGGGAAGATCTCCCGCACCGCCTCCTCGATCCCAGGAAGGTCGTCACTGATGAAAAGCTTCACCCTCCTCACCCCACGCTCCCAAAGCTCCCGCATCACCTCTTTCCAGCTCTGGGACGACTCGCCCTCGGCACCAAACAGCCAAAAGCCCAGGACCTCCCGGCGGCCATCCGGGCGGATCCCCAGGGCCACGTACACCGGCTCTTTTGCGGCTTTGCCTCGCCGCACACAAAGGAAGGTGCAGTCCAGGTAGATGGCGTAGTACTCCTTCTCCAAGGGGCGATTCCTCCACTCCTTCACCTCTTCCTCCACCACTTGGGTGAGCCGGGAGACGCTCTGGGGTGAGTAGAACGCCCCATACACCGACTCCAGGAACCTGCTGATGGCCCTGGTGCTCACCCCGGAGGCGTAAAGCAGGAGGATCGCCTCAGAGAGCTCGATGGAGGTCCGCCTGCGGTAGGGGAGGATCTTGGGGTGGAACTCGCCTTCCCTTACCCGCGGGACCTTGAGGTCCTCCAGGGGACCGAACAGGGTGAGGAGGTCGCGGGTGTAGTAGCCATTCCCCTTGGTGGGGTGTTCTTCGAGGTAAAGCTCCCTTTCCTCGAGCATGAGCTTTTCCAAAAGGCCCTTGACCAACCCCTTGAGCTGATCCATGAATCCCTCTAGGATTTGCTCGCGGGTCTTTTCCCGAAGCGTCCTTCCCTCCTTTCTTTGTGTTCTTTCACCTTGGGAAGGCTACCATGCCTTTAGGCCGGACACACTTCACGGGGCGCTACCCTCCCGCTGGATCGCTTCCTCGTGTTCCAGCAGGAAGTCCATCGCCCGGTAGAGGTGATGGACCCTGATCTCCTCCGGGTTGCCCAAGTAGACGTCCTCCTTGACCCACTCCTCGATGGCCCGTTTGGAGGAGGGGGCCAGGGCGCGGCCCGCCACCAGGGCGAACAGGGCCCACTCCACCGGGGAGGTGAAGGCCAGATCCTGAAGGGCGCGCTCCAGGGCTTCTTTGAGCCCCAGACGTTCTCACAGGCGGCGCAGCACCCAGGCGCCGCCCCAGGGGCGGCTGTTGTGGAGCTTGAGCGGGCCCTCGGCGGCTCCCGGAGGGGGAAGCCGCTCCTCAGGGGGGAGGAAGCGGGACAGGCTTCTCACTAGGCGGCGGATCGCTTCCAGGTCGAGCTGGTCGGCGCGGCCGAAGTGGTAGAGGACCTTGGCTTTGACCTGGCCGGTGTGGGGATCGCGGAAGTTGTGGGCCAACTGGACGTAGGTGACGTCCGGCTTGCGCTTGTTCCTGCGGGTGATTGTTCTGATATACATGTCTACTACTCAAGGGGTAGTTCATAAATCGTATGCCCACAACCTCCCGGCCTGCTGGAGGTCAATTTTCTAGCCCAAGCGGAGTTGGGGCGTTTCAGGGGCTAGATTGTGCCTGCAACTGTCGAACTTCGGGACAAGCGAGCCGTCAAATGGCCAACCGAAAAACACTCCTCTGCCTCCGCATTTCCTGGTGGCGCTGACTTTTCCTACAAGCCGACGTCGGGCGGCCGATCAATTCTGCACCAGCCTGGGGCTCATGCCGCAATCAAGGTACACCAGGTGAGCTCGGTCTCGGCCACGGGCAGGGCGTCGATCGCTGCGCCCGGGATGAGCCGGCTTTGGGGGGTGGGAAGCGCCTTCCCCCGGCACACGTTCGCTAGCTCCACCCGGAACCCGGCCCGTGCGAAGCGCTCCAAGGCCGAGTTCTTGAAAAGGAAGGTCTCAAGCCCGAACTTTTTTATCACCTCAGCATTCTCCACGTCGTCGTCGGGAAAGAAATGGGAGATCGCCAAAAACTCCCCCGCGACTACTCGCCTGAGCTCTCCCAAAACATCTCCCGGCGCTTCGATGTTCGCCAGCCCCAGGTTAGTGGTCATGGTCCTTACCCCCCCGGCTTGAAAGGGCAGCTGCCGGGCATCGCAGGCGATGAGGCTCACCT
>CAYUWL010000145.1:0-2565 GCA_964448595.1 uncultured Thermotogaceae bacterium | reverse complement strand
CCTCTCGGGTTTCCCCGAGCGGCCTGCCCTGCGGAGTCCGGACCTTCCTCAGGGGAATAGTCCCCTGCGGCTCCCTGTCCCTCTCCCCCGCCGCGGCGCCCTCGTATAACCGCACCGAGGGCACACCAAAATTATACCCCGAGACGTGCTGCGGCGATGCAGAAGATGAAAACAATTTGGACAGAGCCGGCTCCTGAGAAGGATGAGGAGGGCGCAAAGGAAAACTCCCCCCACCACGTAGGGCCAAACCCCGGTGCTCCCCGAATCCGCTGCCGCATGCCCAGCGCCTTTGGCCAAGGCGAGGATCCCCTCGGCCAGCTTCAGCACCGCATGAGCAGGGGGGGCACGATTGGCTTCCCCTTCCGCACGCTCAAGGAGCCTTGAGAACTCCTGCTCGGGGATGTGGGAGGCGGCGTCGACCCCCAGGGCCCCAGCCACATGCCACCGCCCTCGATCTCCCTTCAGTAAAACTATCAGGATGGCATTTCCTCCCAAGTCCCAGTTGCGGAACACCTCCCGGGCATACACCTCGGGGCTGCCAAACGGATCGCGCCAGCTAGCCAGGTACACCAAAGACAGACCCAGCCCTTTGAGCTCTGTGATATACGAGGTCAGGACTTCACGCTGGGCGCGCTCCAGGGTTTGACCGTAGTCGTTGATGGGACCAAGGCGCCGGGGAAGCAGGGGCCCTTGTGAAGCGCCCCCTACCGCCAGCGCGAGAACAAGAAGCGGGAGCAGTTTTCGCAGATCACCACCTCCCGTCCTTCCCGCACCCGCTCCAACACGATCTCGGAAAGGCGCAAATGACACCCACTACAGGCACCATCCTTCACGACGGCCACCGGATCGGATACGGTCTCGTGGAGCCGCTCGTAGTGCTCCATTATATGGGAAGGAAGTTTCTTGAGGGCCTCGTGCCTCTTTCTGGTTAGCTCTTCCTGCTCTGCTTCTAGCTGCCTCCGTCGCCCTTCCAGGTCGCGAAGCGCCTGCTCGATGTGTGCTCGTCTTGTTTGGTGCTCCTTCTCATCTTGAACAAGCTTCTCGGCGTCCATATCGGCTTCCTCGATCAGCTGCAGGGCTTCCTCTTCTAGCTTTTCCAGCCTTTCCCGGAGCAGGGCCACCTGTTCCCGCAGGTACTCCATCTCCTTGTAGGGGATGATGTCCTCATCGAGCTTTTTCTGGTAGGCACGGATCCGGTCGTCGGTCTCGTCCACTTCACGGGCCTTCGCGTTGGCAGCGAGACGGAGCTTTTTGTATTTTTCCTTCCGTTCCTCCCAAGCGCGATCCTCTGCTTGGATCCGGGCCTTGAGTCGCTCCTCCTCCACGCGCAAGTCGCCGATCAGCCCCCTAAGCCTGTGGATGGCCTTATCTACCTCCCATAGGGCGAGGATCTTTTCCAAAACCTCGTTCACCTCTCGATCACCTCAAGCTCGGGGAATCTTTCCCGCAGCAGGGAAGCCACGTGCCCTACGAAAGGGGCCTCGGTCTCCCGGTGGCCAAGGGCGGCCACCGTGAGCCCGGCTTCCCCCGCCTCCAGGCCATCGTGGTAGCCGATCTCCCCGGTGAGGTAAAGCTGGGCGCCGGCCCTGAGGGCATCTTGCCACAGGCTCCCCCCGCTCCCCCCACACACGGCCACTTGCTGCACTTCGGCGTTTTCATCGCCATAGACCTGGACCGAAGCCACGCCACCCAAAGCGGTGGCGAACGACTCGATGACCTCGTAGGCGGGAGCCGGCCGTGGCAGCGCTCCTATCCGGCCCAGGCCGTGTAAGCCAGCTTTGTTAAGCAGGGGATAAATGTCGTAAGCCACTTCCTCGTATGGATGGGCAGAGAGCATGGCCGACACGGCTTTCCCCACGTGTTCTTTCGGGATCACGGTCTCAAGGCGTACCTCCTTCACGCGCTCCTCCGCGCCTACCTGTCCGATAAATGGGTGGGTGCCCTCTTCCGGAAGGAAGGTACCGATGCCGGGTGCACGGAACGAACAGTGTCCATAGCGGCCGATCTTCCCGGCGCCGGCGGAAAACACGGCTTGGGCCACCTGGTCCACATGGCCTTCGGGAACGAACACGACGAGCTTAACGAGCTCCCCCCGGGGTCGCAGGGGACGCACGTCTTCGATCCCGAGCAGGCCGGCGAGGTATTCCCCCTGGCCCCCCCTCGCGACGTCGTATGGCGTGTGAATGGCATAGCAAGCGGCATCCGCTTTCAGAAGGGCCCGGAGTTTCCTACCTAGAGGGGTGTCAAGGTCTATCCGCTCCGCCGGCCGGAAGAGCAGCGGATGATGGGTGACGAGGAGGTCCACTCCGGTGAGCTCGTCTACAAGCCCAAGGTCGAAGTCGAGGGCGACGATGACCCGGCGACAAGGGGCAGCCAATGGCCCCACCTGGAGCCCGGTCCGGTCCCATTCCTCGGCCAGGGCCGATGGAAAGCGATCTTCCAGAAAGGCGACCACATCCCGGCGCAGCATACCCGGCAAGTTTAGCGCCTCCACCGGTCAATCTACAACAAGCCGGAGTAAATGCGCCAAGACAAAGCGACCCCGCCTTGCAACGCGACAGACTC
>CAYUWL010000144.1:0-2572 GCA_964448595.1 uncultured Thermotogaceae bacterium | reverse complement strand
AGCAGGGTGGTGGCTGTAAGCAGGGGGTGCCCCGCCGCGGGAAGTAGCTCTTCGGCGACCATCCGGAAGTTGTCGAACGAAGGGCGGGTGGACACCCCGCACAGAGCCAGGGCGAGCTTTTCGTCCCACGCCTTGAGGTCGAACTTCACGATCCCGCGGCTTGCGAGAGAGAGCTCGGCCGCCTGGCGCACCAGGGTGGGGCTGCCGGCCCCGTTCCACTCCCAGCAGATGTGGATTTCCCTCCCTTGGGCCTCCGCTTCCTCCACGATCCTCCGGGCGCCGCGGAGGGCGAAGGGGAGCTGGGGCTCCGGGGACCCACCGAAGAAGCACACGCATCGCACCCCCGGCGCCAAGGCCCGGCGCACGAGCTCCTCCTCCGGGAGGGCCTCGGCCTCGTCTAGGAACTTATGCTGGGCGTTCTGGCAGAACAGACAATCGAAGTTGCAGCCGTAGAAGAACACGGCCAGGTTCTTTCCTTCCTCCTCACCGCAGAACCAGGCGGCACAGCAGTTGGTGGGCAGGGGGTCGTAGTAGATATGGGCCAGGGCCGCCCTTGCCCCTTCGGGCCAAAGGTAGCGGGCCCTTCCCCCGCGGGCCGTGCGCAGGCCGCAGTAGCCGAGCTTCCCCTCGGGAATCCGACAGGCGTTTGCACACAGCCGGCACGGGGCGCCATCCTGCGGTGGAGCTGTGGGAAGCCCTAGGGCCCGGCGCACCACCGTGTGCGGCGCGAGGAGTTCCTCGGCCGAAGCCCTCTCGATACAGGCCCGGCACAGGCCGATGACCTCCGCTGCCTCCGCACCGCAATCCCGACACTCCACAATTTGAGGTTATCCCCTAGGAGGCAAGGCCGAAAGCCCCTACACTTACAAGCACGGTGAAGGGGATCGAGATTCGCGGTGTCCGCAAGGAGGATGTATCCCGGGCGGCCGAGCTCCTCCTCATGGCCTTCGAGGACGAGCTTTCCGGACGGGGAACGGACGTTGCACGTCTTAAGCGGCTGCTTTCCTTTTTCACTTCTTTTGGCCGGCTTCCGCTTAGGCTCCTCCACTCCCTGGGGGTGGTGGCGGAGCTTTGGGTGGCGTGTGTCGAAGGCAAGGTCGTTGGGGTCCTGGGGCAGATCGGCCGCCGGGCCCCCTACATGTCGGGGATCGCCATCGACCCAGAGTTCCGCGGCCGGGGGATCGCCCAGGCCCTGTTCCACCAGGTTTTCTCTGACCTGGCACAAAAGGGATTCCCCTTTGTGCGTGGGGCTGTCCTCTCCCACAACCGGCCGGCCCTGAACCTGTGTGCCAAGACCGGCCTTGTCCCTTACGCCAGGACACAGCTTTACATCCTTCCCCTGCCTCCCGCCCGGCTTCCCGAGGCCCCCTCTGGGATAACGGTGCACCGCGCCCGCCGCAGGGACCTTCTGGCTCTCTGGCCGAAGGAGGCGGATGAGGAGGGACTCAGGTGGCTCCTTTCCCTGGAGGGAGGGTATGAGGCATGGCCTCTGCGGCTCCTCGGGGTGTGGGACTGGGGGCTTGCGGCCGAGCGGGAGGGGCAGCTCATCGGGTACCTCGGGATGCAGGCCAATCGCTATCAGACAACCGGCACGATCCGGGTCCCGCTCCTCTTTGAGGAGGAGGCCTACCCGGCCCTGCTGCGGGCTGCCTTGAAGGAGCTCATCCGCCTAGGGCGAAGGACCGCTTACATCGACCTCCTGGACGGGCAGGAAAACCTCGGCCCGCTCCTTGAGGAATTGGGGGCAAAGCCCGACCGGGCTTGGGTGCAAGTGGTACGCCGCCTTCCCTGAGAAGAGTTGCGGAAAGGAGCCACCCCTTTAGACTTAAAACCCGGAGGAGGCTAAGTTGAGCATCCGAAATCTAGACAAAATCTTCAAACCTCAAAGAATCGCGGTAGTCGGGGCGAGCAACAACCCCCAAAGTGTGGGCTACACAGTGCTTCGTAATCTGATCGGTTCGGGATTTCAGGGTGTGGTGTACCCGGTGAACCCCAGGCACGAAGCTGTACAGGGGATTCAGGCTTACCCCAACGTGGGAAGCCTGCCCAAGACCCCGGATCTCGCGGTGATCTGCACCCCGGCCCGGACCGTGCCCGGAATAGTACGTGAGTGTGGTGAGGCCGGGATTTTGGGGGTGATCATCATCTCCGCGGGCTTCAAGGAGGCCGGGGAGGAAGGGCGGGCCCTGGAGGAGGAGCTCAAGGCCGAGATTTCCCGTTACCCGGGGATGCGGGTGATCGGCCCCAACTGTTTAGGGATCATCGTGCCCGGGCTTAAGCTCAACGCATCGTTTGCGGCGGCCATGCCCGAGGCCGGGCATGTGGCGTTCATCTCCCAATCCGGGGCGCTCTGTACAGCCGTTTTGGACTGGGCCATCGATGAGGGCATCGGCTTTTCTTACTTCGTGTCCATAGGGAACATGCTGGACGTGGACTTCGGAGATCTCGTGGACTACTTCGGTGAGGATCCCAGCACCCAGTCGATCATCCTGTACGTGGAGTCCGTTTTCGATGCCCGGGAGTTCATGTCCGCAGCTAGAGCATTCGCCCGTACCAAGCCCATCGTGGCCTA
>CAYUWL010000143.1:0-2584 GCA_964448595.1 uncultured Thermotogaceae bacterium | reverse complement strand
CTAGCGCCGCCCCGTGGGTGCTCCTCCGCCGTGCGTTACGCAATTCGCGTAACGCACTTTGCGTAACCAATGAGGGCGTCTTTACAGGTGGAGTCCCTGTAACCCCTGCCTTTCCCCGGACGCAAAAGCGCCCTGGACGGCGACCCGGAGTCCGGCCCTCCAAGCGCTGGGAGAAAGCGTGGACGTTAGGAGCTTGCCCCTCGGCGCCTGACACCTGACCCTGTGAAGTGCGCGGAGCCACCACAATGCCCTTGTCCTGTCAAAATAACCCTGCTAAAATTGCTGTAAGATGAAAAATAGCAGGGGTAAAATTTACATTCCAAGAAGTCTGGAGGGGAGACTGCGGAGGCTGGTTTCGACCCCGGAGATCATCGCCCTCCTCGGGGCAAGGCAGGTCGGCAAGACCACCCTCATGCGCCGCATCTTCCAGCGGCTGCCCGACCAAAAGGTCTTCCTCGACTTCGAGGACCCGGAGGCACTCGCCCTGTTCGATGAGGACATACAGGCCTTCGCCCGCCTCTACGTCGACGGCAAGGACTACGTGTTCCTGGACGAATTCCAGTACAGCCGGCACGGAGGTAAGCACCTGAAGTTCCTTTACGATCGCTACCCCGCCAAGTTCGTGATCTCCGGCTCCTCCAGCCTGGACGTCGCCTTGAAGGCCGCGGCCGCCCTGGTGGGCAGGGTCATGCTCCTGGAGCTATTTCCGCTAAGCTTCGAGGAGTTCCTTTCCTTTCGGGACCTGGATCTGGTCCCGTTGGTGCGCCAGTACGTCCACGAGCTAAAGCCCTTTCCAGAGCCTCTCCATCGGCGGCTCCTCCGCCACCTGGAAGAGTTCACCCTGTGGGGCGGCTATCCCCGGGTGGCCACCTCAGAGGCACCGGAGGAGCGGGCCGAGGTCCTGAAGAACCTGCTCGTCACCTATCTCATGAAGGACATCCGGGGATTCTTCCGCCTGGCCACGGAGTACCCCCTGCAGAAGCTCATGCGGGCCCTCGCCCTCCAGATCGGCGGCCTGATCCAGTACACGGAGCTCGCCCAGGTCTCAGGGCTTTCCTATCAGGAGCTCAAGAGGCACCTTGCGATCCTGGAGGAGACCTATATCCTCAGGTTCAGCCGACCCTTCTTCACCAACCGGCGGCTGGAGCTGGTGAAAAATCCCAAGGTCTACTTCCTGGATCTGGGTTTTCGAAACCACTTAGCCCAGGACTTCCGCGGCTGGAGCTCGCGGCCCGACGTGGGCCCCCTGGTGGAGAACTTCGTCGCCTCTGAGCTCGTAAAGCGGGGGCATGAGCTTAAGTTCTGGCGCACCAAATCAGGAGCTGAGGTGGATTTCGTGATTGAGGCCAGGGAAGGGCCGCTCCCCCTGGAGGTGAAGGCCGGAACAGGTGGCACCTTGGGGAAGTCGCTCCTAAGCTTCCTGAAGAAATACCGGCCGAAGGCCGCCTACGTTCTGTACACCGGAAACGTACGGTCAACAGCCGCCGAGGGAACGCCGGTGCAATTCCTGCCCCTGTACGCACTTCCCTTCCTGAACTGGTAGGTGTAGAAAACCAATGGCCTATTCCTCCCTTGGGCTGCGGACATATTCCCGAATGTCCAAGATCACCCCGGCCTGAGCTGCCTCCTCAGCCCGCCGCAGGAGCTCGCGGGCGGTAGCCTCGTCCACATACGCCTCCCCACAGTTCTCACACACTTCCGCCGGGACGTTCACAACCACCAGCGTCACCCCTTCCCGCTGCAGGGTGACGGTGGTCTTCCCGGGGCGAGTTCCCCCTTGCTTGCAAATCACACACTTCATCGCCGTCTCCCCTTTCGGAAATCTTCCTCCCATAGATCCGGGCCCGGTTCGTAAACCGTGGTTACTATGATAGTTCCCTCCGCTTCGTTGTCTGCAACCAACACGTGCAACGGCCGATTCCCTGCCCAGCCCAAGATCAACCGGCTGGGATAGGGTTGGTCGTCGGGATACCTCTCGATGGTCTCACCCGTAGCGAGCACGTGGCGCACATCTTCCTGGGTCACTCCCCGTTCGAACATCCGTTGCAGGGCATGGACTCGGAATATGATAGGGCTAACGTCCATACCCCAACGCCTCCAGGTCCCTCCAGTTGCTCTTATCCAGTCGGGCTCCCCTCTTCTTTAACGCCTTTTCGGTTTCCATAGCACCGACGGTTCCCAACGTGCCCCAATACTTATAAGCTCCTTTCCCCGCCATGTTAACGACCCAGGGCTGAAGCCGACAACTTACGCTGGCTAACTCTGCTCGGGCGGTTTAGGGAGCTCCCAATCCTTACTCTACAAAGGGAGCTGGCCAAGGCGAAGGGGAACATCTCCGCAGGGCCGCACTTGCGCTTGCATCCCCAACGGGATACAGAGGGGCGGGGAAATTTTTCCCTATCGAGATGAACTTGGAAGAGGTATGCCGCCTTTACGCCCTGCCGGAGGGAGTGGCCGGGGCCCTACATCGGGCTGGGATCCGGGGGCTGTACCCGCCCCAGGAGGCGGCCATCGCCGCCGGGGCCCTGGAGGGGGAGTCCCTGGTCTTGGCCGCCCCCACCGCCTCGGGGAAGACCCTGGTGGC
>CAYUWL010000142.1:1320-2598 GCA_964448595.1 uncultured Thermotogaceae bacterium | reverse complement strand
TCACCCTTGAAAGCGTGGATCAAGGTTCTCGTCGCGGTTACCGCCCAAAGGGCAAACAGAAGAATGTACAAGACAAAACCGATGTAGTCCACGAGCTTTATGCCCAACCGCTGGGCGGTCAAATGGCTTGCCGCCACATATGCCCCCAAAGGGAAGGTAAACGCCCACCACGACATGGCGTATGGAAGGCTCAGCCGCCGGATGTAGTGCAAGGTGAGGAGGATGGCCATGACCACCCACCAGATCCCAAATCCCCAAAACAGAAGGCCGAACACGAAAAAGGGTTCCTGATCTGCGATGAAACGGCAGTGCGTCACAAGGTTAAGGAGGGCCACCGTGCCGGCACCGATCGGCCCCAGGTTTATCCACACGGTGGGCGCTAAAACGTTGGGAAGGGGCCTGTGGAGGAAGAAGCGGTACATGCAGATGGCAAGTAAGGCCAAATAGAGGAAGAAGCCAGCCCCCCAACCGAAATAGTTGGCGAAGATCACCCACTCGTTCGCTAGCCCCTCGAAGTGGCCGATGACACGACTCCCAGCGATCGGTATGACGATCAGTCCCACCGGCGGAATGAACCACGCAGGGTTGACATGATCGATGGTTACATGCTCACCTTTGAACATGATATAGGGGACGAGCAAGGCGAACATGATCGTGAGAGCGGTTCCCACGATCCAAAACCAAAGTCCTACAGAGAAACAGTTCCCGATCGCAATGAAGTCCGACGCAAGAACGAGCATCCCTATCGAGAGCGTGGGATAAAAGTTGGAGACCACTGGATCGTTGAGGTCCCGCAAGGCACGGGCTCGGAAGAAGAACCAGCGTAATAGCCAAGGCACAAGGAGGATCCCGAAAAGCGTCACGTTCAGGTAAAAGAGAGCTTGCGCAACATACCGTAAAAAGGGGAGATACTGGGCGTAAAAAAGGCTGGTCAACGCCAGGATCCCCGTTCCCATGACCGAAGCGAACCACGACGGCGCGAAATTCTTGATGAGGTTGGATCCTCTCATCGGGAAACCTGTTTCTCACAAGCAAGGGATTCGATACAGCGCAGGAGCCGAGGGATCTCGGGGCTCGCCAGGCGCCACAGGATCCTCACCCCTTCCCGGCGGGATTCCACTAGGCCCACCCGGAAAAGGATCGCCAAGTGCCGGGAGACCACGGAGGGATCGAGCTCCAAAAGGGGTACGAGCTCACAGCCGCACCGTTCCCCTTCCTCAAGGATCTTCAAGATTCTCACCCTGACCGGGCTCGCCAGCGCCTTGGCTACCTCTGATA
>CAYUWL010000142.1:0-1220 GCA_964448595.1 uncultured Thermotogaceae bacterium | reverse complement strand
GCTTTCATATTGGCCGCCACCGCCTCCGCTGCCTTGATCAGGGGATAGGCGGTCGGGGGCGCGGTAAGGAGGGGATGGGTGCCGATTTGTGCAGTCACGATTGAGTTTATGGTCATCCTGTTTTGGATGACCAGGCCGATGAGGTTGACGAGCTCCCCCGTGCTCGGCCCTCCTACAACCTCACCCCCAAGGACGACTCCCGATTCCTTGGCCACGATCAGCTTCACGAACTGCCGATGGCCCCCGGGCATGGAACTTGGGTGCTTGTCCACCCCACTGAAGCTTCCCACGACAATATCGAACCCTTCCTTTTTCGCCATGTTTTCAGTCAGCCCGGCCGCCCCAAAGCCGACCTCGCCGATGCACGTGGAAAAAATCCCTATGGTTCCTCCCATGGTCTTCACCGAGGAAAGCCTGTACAGGTTCATCCCGGCGATTCTGGCCTCGGCACAGGCAGTCGAGGCAAGCATCACCGTGCTCGGCCTGCGGGTGAGGAAGTCCCGCTTTTCCGCACAATCCCCCACGGCGAATACATCCGGATCCTCGGTCCTCATATACTCATCCACTCGGATGAACCCGAGCTCGTTGGTCTTGATTCCCGCCTCTTCCGCAAGAGAGGTATTGGGGCGGTAGCCCATACACAGGACGACGGCGTCGGCCGGGAGCGTCTCCCCGCTTTCAAGGAGCACTCCAGTCGCCCGCTCTTCCCCTACGATCTCCTTCACCCCAACCCCGGTCCGGAGCTCAATTCCCCGTCCCTTCAAAAGCCCCTCCACTTGAACGGCGATCTCTTCATCGAAGACGAGGCCCAAGATATGGGGGAGGATTTCGACGATGGTTACGTCCTTTCCCCGCTTGCGCAGCTCATCCGCAACCTCTACGCCGATGAACCCACCACCGACGATGACGATCCTCTCACAGGCCTTAAGGTATTCCAGCGCCTTGTCCAAGTACTCCTTGTCCTTGGGCACGATGAGAACACCCGGAAGGTCCGCTCCTTTTAGCCATCCAGGGATCTTAGGGACCGAGCCGAGCGCCAGCACGAGCTTTTCAAACTCGATTTCGCTGCCGCCTGCAGTCTTACAGGATTTGTGCTCCCGGGAGATGGACACCACCTCGTCGACAACCAGCTCCACGCCCGCTTTGGCCAGGACATCATCGGGTATGACGTTCTGATCGCTTTTCTCCAGGGTGCCGAACATATAGGGGATCCCGCAGGG
>CAYUWL010000141.1:0-2611 GCA_964448595.1 uncultured Thermotogaceae bacterium | reverse complement strand
CCCATCCTGCGTTTGGACCGCCGGGAACCCTTCTTGCCATCGCGGGCGGGGGTTACCGTGTTCTGGGAGCCCGGGGAGTCCCCCTCCTTTCCCCGCATGGTCACTGTGCCCCCTGGTGCAGACTGTGTGATCGAATACGCCATTTGGTGGGATTGGGATATTCAGCATCTTTATGAGCTTGAACACGTGTGGGTGGCTGTCGAGCGAGGGGGACGGGTGGTTGCGGTCGAGGCCTCCTGGCACGGGATCCTCCATCGATTCCCCCATTGGAGGATGCAAGATACCCATCCGGTCCTCTACTGCCAGCCGGGAAAACACGCGTTTGCCCCGGACCCATACCACTTCCCCCGCTGGGGCACTTGGTATGCCTGTACCGTAGGGGCAGGGGCCATGGGGCTGTTGGTAAAGGACATGTTCACCGAAGCCCTCACTCCTAGGGAGGAGATCGATCGCGTTATCCGCAAGAATCTGCGGCGGTTCGCGTTCGTGCCCACATTTCGGTTTACTAAAGAGGTCAAACTCCCTCCCGAGGCATTCACCGACTGGGAAGCGCTGAGGGCGTATATCCCGGAACGGGTCAAGGCGGTGGTCACTGAGCTGTTGGAGAGAAGGAAGCTACCGAAGGAGGGAAAAAATGAAAACGGGCTACGACGTCGTCGCCATCGGGCATTTGGATAAAGGGCGCATCGTCCGGGGAAGCGAATCGCGCCAGGCGGTCGGGGGAGCGGTTTACTATGGCGGTGCAGTCTTAGCCCGGCTGGGGCTTAAGGTGGCCGTGGTCACCCGCTTGGCCAAGGAGGACGCGTGGATGCTCGAGGAGCTCCGCTCCTTCGGGATCGAGGTGTTCCCGGTGTGGACCTCGGAGACCACCGGGATCGAAAACTACCATCCCGACCCCGATTCCGACTTCCGTATCTGCCGCCCCTTGGGCTTTGCCGGGACTTTTCGTGAGGAGGACCTCCCGGACGTGGAGGCACGTCTATTTTACGTGGGCACGATCTTCGCCGATGAGGTGGACCTTCCCTTTCTCCAGGCCGTGGCAGCACGCGGGCCGGTGGCCCTGGACGCCCAAGGGTGCCTGAGAAGGCTGGTGGGGGATGAACTTGTAACGGACGGCTGGCCCTGGGCCAGGGAGGCCCTGCCCCTGGTGCGGTACCTTAAGGTGGACGATAAAGAAGCCAAAGCCCTTACGGGAAAAGAAGATCGGGCTATGGCAATTCGCGAGCTTGCGGCCTTGGGCCCAAGGGAAGTGGTGCTCACCCATCAAGGGGGTGTGGCGGTCCTTTCCGAGGGGGAGATCTGCGAGGCGCCCTTCCGTCCCCGTTCCCTGGCCGGTCGCACCGGGCGTGGTGATACCTGCTTTTCAGCCTATCTCGGCCGCAGGTTGCTTGGGGACGAGCCAAGGCAGGCGACCAGGTTCGCCGCCGCCCTCACCACCCTTAAGCTGGAGCGGCCCGGCCCCTTCCGCGGCCCCCTCGACCAGGTGCATCGCCTCCTTGCCACCTTGTGATCAGCCAGAAGTTTGCCGGCGATTAAATCGGGCAGTACTCTAAAGGGGCTATGGGCACGTTTCGTTATCCCATTACAATCTACAGTGCTGATGGCACCCAAGCGCGGATGGTGGAGGCGCTGGTGGACACCGGGGCCACCTATACGTGGATACCACGGCCTGTGCTAGAGGGCCTGGGCCATCGGCCAGCGTTTCGCCAGAAGCTCCAACTTGCCAATGGGGCCGTAATTGAAAGGGATGGCGCTGAGGCCGTGGTAGAGATCGATGGGGCGCGGCGCACTACAGTCGTGATCTTCGGCGATCCGGGCTCAGTCCCGCTCTTGGGTGCGGTGACCTTAGAGCAGTTTTCGCTTGCCCCGGATCCGGTGGCCCGCCGACTGGTGCCGGTGGTGGCACTCCTCATGTGACCATGCGTTGGGAAGGAAACGACCTCGTAGTGGAGATACTGTTTAGCCAGGCGGGTTTGGCCACCCAAGTTCTGGTCGGAGCCGGTTCAACTTACCTGCTCTTCGATGCGGGCGACGGTACTCTGCGGGATCTTCTGGAAAGAGGTGTTCCGCCCAAAAAGCTTGCTGGGGCCTTCATCACCCATGGCCATGCTGATCACATGGCCGGCCTCTGGGGTCTGCTTGGATATCTACGGGCTGAAGGGCATACAGAGTCCTTTACCATCTGGTATCCCCAGGGGGCCTGCGAGGTGGCAGAGGCACTCGCCGCCTTCCGGCGCTGCTATGGGCCAACCATCCCCTATGAGTTAGCCGAACATCCTCTGAGCGATGGTGAGCTAGTACGACTGGAGAATGTGGAGGTATTGGCGAGGAAGCTAGAGCATTGGCATAGCATTCAAGGCAAGCCACTCGCCCCGGCCCCGGCCCTGGGCTACCGAATCACCTTTCTGGGTCAGACCGTGGCCATAACCGGGGACACCGCCTTCCATCCCGGGCTTGAGGATCTACTGCGGGGGGCGGACTTGGCCTTGATCGAGGCCACCTGGGAAGAGGAAGGCCCGCAGGGGCTCCACCTCACCAGAAGGGAAGCGCAGAAGTTGGCCCGGCTTGCGAAGGCTGCCGTCTTGCTCCACCGCCCGGACGGGCGCCTCCT
>CAYUWL010000140.1:0-2623 GCA_964448595.1 uncultured Thermotogaceae bacterium | reverse complement strand
AAACTTCCGCCCACACCTATCTTCCCTTGGGTCCAGGCTGGCGTGGTCAAAGCCAAGACCACTACCAGTACCGCGAGCGTCCTCCTCACTTGATTCCACCTCCTTGCGAAGTGAGCCATTCTATGCCCTAACCTCCCCCTACCGCAAAGACCCCTTGGGGAAGGGGTAAGTGGACAGCGGTAGGTTATAGTCATAACACCTTTACGCGTGGAAGGTCCCGACCTAACATCATCCTAAAAGGAGGGGGAGATGGGAGAGGTAAAGAGTGTGGCGCGAGAGGTCAGGGCCCCCAGGGGGACGACCCTCACTTGCAAGGGGTGGCCCCAGGAGGCGGCCCTGAGGATGCTCATGAACAACCTGGATCCCGAGGTGGCCGGGGATCCGGCGCACCTGATCGTTTATGGCGGCACGGGCAAGGCCGCCCGCTCCTGGGAGGACTTCGACCTCATCGTCCGCTGCCTCAGGGAGCTGGAGGACGACGAGACATTGGTGGTCCAGTCCGGTCGGGCGGTAGCCATCTTCAAGACCCACGAGGACGCGCCTCGGGTCTTGATCGCCAATGCCCTCTTGGTCCCGGAATGGGCAACTTGGGAGAAATTCCGGGAGCTGGAGAGGTTGGGGCTCACGATGTATGGCCAGATGACCGCCGGAAGCTGGATCTACATCGGAACCCAAGGGATCCTCCAGGGGACCTACGAGACCCTGGCCGAAGTGGCCCGCCAGCACTTCGACGGCACTCTACGGGGAAAGCTCGTCCTCACTGCCGGCCTCGGAGAGATGGGGGGAGCCCAACCCCTGGCCATCACCATGAACGAGGGCGTGGGGATCATCGTGGAGATCAACCCCGAGAAGATCAAAAGGCGCCTTTCCCTGGAGCAGCTGGATACCTGGACCGACTCCCTGGACGAGGCCCTGAGGGTCGCCCAGGAACACAAGGAAAAAGGCGAGCCAATCTCCATCGGGCTTCTTGGGAACGCGGCCGATGTCTATCCAGAGATCGTGCGGCGGGGAGTGATCCCGGATGTGGTCACCGACCAGACCGCGGCCCACGACGAGCTGAACGGGTATGTACCTGGCGGAATGTCCTACGAGGAGGCCCTCAAGCTCCGCAAGGAGGATCCCGACCGGTACATCGAGCTCTCCTACCGGTCCATGGTGCGGCATGTACGGGCGATGCGGGACATGAAGGAGGCCGGGGCAGTGGTGTTCGACTACGGCAACGCCCTGCGGGCTCAAGCCGAAAAGGGCGGACTTTCCCATGAGGAGGCGTTTTCCTTCCCGGGCTTTGTCCAGGCCTACATCCGCCCCATGTTCTGCGAGGGCAAAGGCCCCTTCCGCTGGGCCGCCCTGTCCGGGGACCCGGAGGACATCTTGAGGACAGACCGGGCGATCCTGGAGCTCTTTCCACACGATGAGGCCCTGGCCCGCTGGATCCGGAAGGCGGAGGAGAAGGTGCGTTTCCAGGGCCTTCCGGCGAGGATCTGCTGGCTGGGGTATGGGGAGAGGGCCGAAGCGGGCCTGGCGTTCAACGAACTGGTGAGGAAAGGGGAGGTGAAGGCTCCGATCGTGATCGGCCGGGACCACCTCGATTCGGGGTCCGTCGCCTCCCCGTACCGGGAGACCGAGGGGATGAAAGACGGATCCGACGCCATTGCCGACTGGCCGATCCTGAACGCCCTGCTCAACGCGGTGTGTGGGGCCACGTGGGTATCAGTGCACCACGGTGGCGGGGTGGGTATTGGAAAATCCATCCACGCCGGGATGGTGATCGTGGCCGATGGGAGCAAGGCCGCCGACCGCAGGCTCGAGCGGGTGCTCACGGTGGACCCGGGGCTCGGGGTGGCCCGCCACGCCGACGCCGGCTACGAGAAGGCGATCCGGACGGCCAAGGAGCGCGGCGTCAAAATCCCCCGCCTCGGTGGCTAGAGGGCGAACTCGGCCACCAGGAACGTGTGATCGGAGGGCTTTTCCGCCTTCCTCGCCTCCCGGTCAATCCAAGCAGCAACCGACTTTTCCGCTAGGGGCCGGGTGGCCCAAATGTGGTCCACCCGCCAGCCCAGGTTCCGCTCAAGAGCCCCTTTCACCCGGTAGTCCCAGAACGTGTACTGGCCCGGCTCCCCTGGGTGGTGCTTCCTGAACACGTCCACGAACCCCCATTCCTTGATCCGGGCGAGGGCGGCGCGGGCCTCGGGGTGGAAGTCCACGTGATTCCTTAGCCTCACAGGGTTGTGTACGTCGATCTCCTCCGGGGCCACGTTGAAGTCCCCGCACCAAATGAGCGGGGCCTCCGGCGAGAAATGCCGCTCGAAGTAGTTCCTCAGGCGCGCCAGCCACTCCAGCTTGTAGCGGAACATCTCGTGGTCCGGGGACCTGCCTTGGGGCACGTAGGTGTTCACGATCGGGATCCCCCGCACCCTGGTCCGGATCAGGCGGGCTTCATCCGGTGGCCCTCCGTCGTCCAGGCCGAAGGCCACGGCCTCCGGTTCCGCGAGGCTGGCGATGGCTACCCCGGCCCCTCCTTTCCGGCCTCGGAAGACCACGTGATAGCCTGCTTCCTCGAACGCCTCCACCGGGAACTCTGGATCCGGGACCTTGGTCTCCTGAAGGCACAACACGTCCGGCC
>CAYUWL010000139.1:0-2633 GCA_964448595.1 uncultured Thermotogaceae bacterium | reverse complement strand
TGCTTTCTTTCATGTTATAATGTCATTAAACTTAAGGTGGCCCACATTTTACCTCATAACGCAGTAAAAGTCAACTTTTGGGAGGGATATACGGCTACCGTATATTCCTCCGCAGGAGAGCAGATTAAGGTATCGGCCAATGGTGTGAAGTTATTCGAAAGTCATCTCAACTCCTTGTAAAGCGAGGCGGTAACCAAGCTCCATGGCAGCCTGGTGGAGGTCCGCCTGCAACTGACGCCACAGCTGCTTGGGGCTCAGCTTACTCTCATCTTGATTGGCAATAACCAGCAAGCCCCACACGATCAGCGCCATCAGAATCTGCCGTAGAATCCCTGTGGGATCATGTGACACGAAGTAGTCCAACTGCAACGTTTGACGCAGCCAGCGGAAGAGAATCTCAATCGTCCAACGATAGTGATACAGCAAACAGATTTCATCGGCGGTGGCCGTAACCAAGCTACTCAACAGGGTGATCTCCTTGCCATCGGGAAGCCGGACTACCAGCATGCGATAGAGCAAACCCTGCCAGGTCCCGAGATAAACCAGCGCATCCCGCAGTACGACGTAGCCGCTGCTCAAAGGCTCTTCGGGCAAGGGAAGCTCTTGCACTACCCGCGGCTGGATGTTGCCGCCCCGCTTGGTGACGAAGTGGTTGCCACTCTCCACAATAGCATGATAAGTTTCGATCTTCCAGTAGCCGCCGTCAAAGATGAAGAGCTGCCCTTGTTGCGCATCCAGGTCGCCCAACATCTCATCGAAGTAGCTGGCATCGGGGCCTGGAGTCGGGGTCAGGAGAATCTTCTTGAAAGCACCGCTTTGCCCGTCAATGCGCAGGTGCAATTTGAGACTGGCAAACTCGTCGTTGGGGTCTGGCGCCCAGCGACGCAGTTTGGGCGGCAGGGCTAAGGTGGTGGCATCGAACAGATCGGTACGATGCAGAAGCCGCACGATCCCTTGCCACGTTTCCTTGTCCAAGGCACGCAGGCGGCGATGGGGCAAGCGCGCCACCGCATCCATCACCTGTTGCAGCAGCACCAGCAGCGGCTCCAGGGGGCGGTTCTTGTTGGCCTGGGCCAGCCCTGAGACGCTAATCTCCACTGCTGCGCCACAGGCTGCAAACAGGAAGTCATTTTGTGCCGCCCACTGATGGTCCCGGGTACTGCGGTAAGCGGTGGCCTGCATCAGCACGTGACCACGGAAATGGGTCTCAAAGGTCAGCTTACGGGCGTGCCAGTCGTAATCAAACATCTGGGCCACCGCCTCTCGATTGGTCAGAACGCCATTACCATCCAGGAAGCGGTTGAATTGCTTCGGATTGGCAAATTTGCGGTACTCTGGCTTGAGCTTGCTCATGACAACCTCCTTGTATTTTCTACAAATTATAACCCGCAACACTCGAGGAGGTTGCAAATAACTTCACACCATTGGGTAGTGGCTAAAATTGACTGATAGCATGGGCACAAGATAGATTGTGGCGATAGATGAACAGCTTCAAGGCGGCCTCATGAAAGCGATCTGATTTGGAGAAGGACAAGGTTTTGCGAACAAACCGTGCCAGCCGCTGGCGCAAGGTGTTAATCCAACGTTCGACATGGGCTGTTTGTCCGCTCTCTTTGCCCACCGATTGGTGGGAGTCATCAGGAAACACCTTCTGATAGGCTTCCCAAAAGTCGCTGAAGGTGTGGCAAGCCTTGTACTCGGCGGGGATGCGTTCCCAAAGTTTACGACAGGTTTCTTCACTGCGATCACCGATGACATAGGCCACAATCTGCCGAGTGCGGCGGCACAGAGCCAACCAAACCCAACGTTTTTGGCTCTTTTTCAACACAAAAGACCACAGTTCATCCAGTTCGAGAACATCTCCAGGCTCCCATTTGACCAGGGTGGCTGATAACGGCGGTAATTTGGCTACTGTTTCCAGCAGCCAACGGGCCAAATAGTAGCGGGAAATGCCAAAGATGCGTTCAATGCCACGCATGCTAACCCGCTCACAATAGGCATCCATGACTTGTCGCCGTTTCGTTTGCGCGGCCATGCTTTTCTTTAGTAGGGTGCCATAGGCTCCGCAGGCTTTACAGTGAAACTTCTGAGCGCCTTTATAATCGTGTCCGTTCTTGATGATGTCAACACTGTTGCACTTCGGACAGCGGTACACTTTGATTTCTACGATCATGGGATACCTCCTCTCGGATGATAAGGAGTTATACCACAATCAGTCAAAATTCGCCACTACCAACTTTCGATCACTCCCACGAATTTCGTCGCTTGGTCAATTGCCTCATTGACCTGCTCAGGGGTGAAATCTCGCTCACTCCAAAATCGCCCGCACCTTGAAATACCCATCTTCAGCCTGGGGCGCATTGGCCAGGATGTCTTCGCGGGGGAAGGAGGGCCTGACTTCATCCACCACCATCACATTCCGCAGGGGGAGCACAGTCGCTGTGGGAGAGATAGCCTCGGTGTCCAAACGTTGCAATATGTCGGCGTACTCCAAGATAGCCGAAAGCTGCTCCCTGAATTTTTCTTTCTCCTCCTCGGTCAGGCTGAGCTTTGCCAGTTCAGCGATGTGCTCCACCTCGGTGCGGCTCAGTTTTCCCTTTTTGCTTCGCCATTCCATTTTTGCTCCCCCATTA
>CAYUWL010000138.1:0-2683 GCA_964448595.1 uncultured Thermotogaceae bacterium | reverse complement strand
GCCAGCTCGTGAGCGATAATGGTGACCCCATTAAGCGCAGCTTCCACGGGCGCCGGTTGAATGTAATCTGAACTACTTTGCGTTCGGGGACCGGATCTCAAATCGAGGGGGCATCAATTCAAGTCGAAAAGCGAACTTTCGACCCCCAAGGACCGCACCCCCGCCTCAAAGGCATGCTACCCCAAAATCCAACGGTAGGCCCCGAACCCGCTTTATTATCTCCGTTGACACCGGGCCGGCCGGCAAGGGAATATGGTCCGTGGAAGGTAAGAGGGCACTGATGCCCCTGGCGATGGCCGGCTTGCTATTGGGGGCCGTTCCCCTTTTGGGAGGGGAGTTGGTCGGGGAAGCCATCCTCTGGGGCGCGGCTGCTACCCTGAAGACCACCATCCACGAGCTGGGGCACGTGGCCTATGCCTCGGCCGCCGGTGCGGAAGAGGTGAAGGTCCTGTCCATCCTCCCCTTCGCTGGGTTTACCTCCTGGAGATGGCCTTATCCCCCCACTCCGGGCCAGGAGATAACCGCCTCCGCCGGGGGGGTACTTACGACCCGTACCCTGGCCCAGCTTCCCGGCTGGTGCGGCCCAATAGGGGAACGGGCCCGGTGGCTGTTGCGCCTCGACCCCTTCCTCTACGTTCTCCGGTCTCTGGCGTCCAGGCTGGGGATCCTGCCGCCGCTTCGGGGGGACGACGTGGCCAAGGTAATCTCCCGTCTGGCGGACCTAACTTTGGGGGAGGCGGTGATCCCCGGGGAGAAACGGCGGCTGGAGGATCTCTTCTACCTGGGGGCTTTGGCGATCACCTCTTGGGATGCCATGTGTGCCCTACCGGGGCTGGAAAGAATTGGCCTTCGTTCCTTCGTGATGCCGCCCGGAATCTGGTGCTGGGAAGTCAAGTTCTGATTCACCCTTAAGGCTAAGCCCCTGGCGATGGGAATCACAGCCAATCGCCTACTCGGGTGGCTTCGGCCAAGGAATAGAACGGGCGCCCGGGTAGAACCTCCCGCCGGAGAAGCCAAACACATGATTTCCCCTGAGGGCCTGGATCGGCGGCGAGGGGAAACGAGAGGTGATCCGCATCTGGGCCGAAGACTCAATCCAAAAGACGTGGGCGAGCTCCCCGGGCCAGACAAAAGCGGAAAATTAAGTTGGGAATACGACAAAGGCAAGCGTTAGCACCTTGCTTAGACCGCCCCCTTTTGCCTGCACCATAGCCTCGGGACCACCCCGCCGCCAGCTCCCCGAGGTTAGTGGATGAACGCGATAGTGGTTTCCCGCTAAAAAATTTCTCTTGACAATCCACTATAGTTGGATTACACTAAGGGTGTGGCCACCGAAAAAGCTGCACCGGCGTTCAAGGTCGGGGGGAGGATCGAGCCCCCATACTTCGTCGATCGGGAGGAGGAGCTCTCCCAGCTCGTCCACGATGCAAGGACGCTTTCGCAGAGCAACGTGGTGATTGCCCCCCGGCGGTTTGGAAAGACCGCGCTTCTGCGGGCGGTGGAGGCCCAGGTTTCCCGCGAAATGCTGGCCGCCTACGTAAGCTGTCTGGGGATGCTGGGGGCGGTGGACTTCCACGACCGGTTGGTGGAGGCGGTCCTCTCTGCCTTCGCCGCCAAGCACGGCAAGGCCCGTAGGCTCCTCGCCACCTGGCGGGATGTCTTGCGCAAACCCGTGGTGGGGATGCGGGAGATCCTGGAGGAGATCGGGGGGAGCATCGAGGGGGTGGGTTCCATCCGGCTCAAGTTCCGCACCCGGGAGGTGGACGAGCCCGCACTGCTTGCCGCAGCACTGGATTTCCCTGAGCGGCTGGCGGAGGAAGGGGGGGAGCGGATCCTGGTGATCCTGGACGAGTTCCAAGCCCTGGCGGGCTTCAACGGACATCTCTTTTCGCTCTTTAAGGAGCGGATGGAGTCCCAGCGAAGAGTGGTCTATCTGTTCAGCGGAAGCAGCCTTGGGCTTCTCACCGAGGTGTTCGGCCGGGAGGGAAAGAGCCCCCTCTATCAGATGGTGGGGCGACTGTTCTTGGGGGAGATCCCGGAGCCTCACGTACACCGCTACTACCGAGAAAGATTACGCGATGTACACAGAGTGGACATCTCGGAGAGTGCGCTAAACCGGGTGACCGGGTACGTGGGGGGCATCCCTTATTACTTTCAAAAGCTCGGCCTGGGACTCGAAAGGGACATAGCTTTAAAAGGCCTTTCTCGAATCGATGCGCCACATGTGGATACCGCGTTCGAGAGGCTCTTGGAAGAGCTATCCGCCGACTTCCAGGAGCGTTGGCAGACGCGGTTCAGCGAGCAGCAGCGGGCCATCCTCAAAGTGCTCGCCCGGAGTCCAGGCACCGTGTCGGAAGTGGCCAAGGAGTTGGGGGTCCCAGCGCCGAACCTGACCTATGGCCTGAGCCGACTGGCGGAGGCGATGATCCTCACCAAAGAGGGGCGAACCTATCGCATAACCGACCGGGTATTCGCCGCCTGGCTCCGCGCACTTTAAAGATCTTTGCTTTTGGAACATGCCAAGGGTATCGATGTCGATCTTTACGTCCGGTTCCTTCGCCGTACCCAAGCCCTGGTAGTTCCGGGTGAAAAAGATCGATCTTCTTTGGAAACCGGCCTTGGCGAGCCCGGGTTGGACGGGTAGGGGCAACCTCTATATCCTCCTCCGGAGATGAGCGAACTT
>CAYUWL010000137.1:0-2713 GCA_964448595.1 uncultured Thermotogaceae bacterium | reverse complement strand
CCGGCCCAGCGGTTGTAGGCGATGAGGCCCTTTACCTGTGGCTCGAGGAGGGCGTCCTCGATGTTCGTGCGCTGCAAGGCGGGGAAGGCACGCTTTATCGCGACCAGACGCTTATACCAGGCCCGGAGGAGCTCCCGGTGCTCCGGGAGCACGAGGTCCGCGCCCTCGATCCAGAAGGTCCTCCCCGGCGCGGTGGCGGCCAGGGTGATGTAGCACCCGGCCACCTCGGGCTCGAGGAGCAGGAGATGGCGGGCCCAACCGTTCAGTTGGTTCACGAACCGGACGCGCTTCTCTTGGGGTATGGGCGAGCGGGCCTCGAGCTCGAACTGCTCCACGTATGCCCGGGAGTAGGAAAGCTCGCCGCCCAGGTAGACGTCCATCAGCCGCTCCCGGAAGAGGTAGTCGCAGAACCAGTCCCAATACGGCGCGCAGGAGGCCCCGACCTCGGGGCCCTCGAGGGCCGAGCGGGCGGCCGCGACGTCCCTCCTGACCAAGGCCTCGATGTAGGCGTCGGGGAAGTCGGCCCAGCCGCCGAACGGGGTCTCGGCGGCGCAGACGAGCTCCCGCCCCAGCTCCCCCTCCAGCTTTTCTATCGCGGAGCACATCGCCCGGGCCAGGGGCTCGGTCGAGATCTCCTCCCCGATGGGTGTGAGGCACTCCGCTCCGGGGGCCGCCTCCAACCGGGCGAGGATCCCCCTCACCCTGGGGCTGCAGCATTGCATCCCCGGTGAGTCGAGCCAGACTCCGTCGACGCCCCACTCCTCGATCCAGTGGGGGAGGACCGTCCGGGTGACGAACTCGATCAGGCCGGGGTGGGACTTGTCCAGGGCGTAGCCCCAGGGGGCGCGGTACCAGGGCCACGTGACGGCATAGCCCCCGGTCTCGCTCCTCAAGATCCATTCGGGGTGATGCTCGTGGACGAAGCCCCCCGGAAGCGCATAGGTTACCTGAAGGACGGGCACCACCTTGAGCCCCAGCCGGTGGGCCTCCTCCACCAGCCGGTGGAACTCCTCCTCGGTCCCCCGGTGGGGGTCGAGGGCGGTGTAGTCGGTGGGGACCCAGTGGTGGATCTCGGGGCCGACCCTCAGGTCCCTCGGGCCCGTGGGCGTCCGCACCGGGATCGCTCCCGTCGGCCCGATGTGGTCCCAGACCGGCCAGAGGGCCAACGTGTCGGCGCCAACACCAGCGAATACAGGGAGCAACGCGGTGATCTCCCTCCACGGGATATCCCTGCCGAAGCCGCCCACGGAGACGATTATCGTGACCTCGCCCCGGGGCTCGAGCTCTATCCCCTCGGGGAGCGGGGCGGGCCCGGCGCTGCCCGCCAGGCAGACAAGGAGGGAGCAAAACGCGGCCAGTGCCCTCATTGCCCGTCCCCACAGCCGCATCCTTCCAGAAGCCTCGTGAACTCGCCCCAGCCGGTGGCGTCCACCGGGATCTCGCGCCCGTTCCAGGTCACGGTCCCCCGCCAGCGGATCACCGCCCGGCCCCAGACGTGCTCCGCCTCGGGATCCCGCCAAGCCCCCACCGCCGGGCCCCAGCGGGCCGGGAAGTGGAGGAGGGCCTCACCCACAAGGTCCACCGTGCCCTCGGCGAACTTTCCTTCCAGGCGGAAGGTCCCCGGCTGGAGCCCCCCGTCGTCGCTGAAGGTGAACTCCTCCAAGACGAAGCTCTTCCCCTCCCCGGGGAAGTTGATCCGCGCCTGGTGCTGGAAGGGTACCGGGGGCTCCAGGGGCGAGGGGTTCTCGGAGTGGGAGAGCGTCAGGAAGAGATCATCCTGGAAGAGGTAAAGGCAGGAGAACGCCACCACATGCCCCCGGGAACGGAGGCCTCTGTAGGGCTCGATCCTGTGGGTGGCCCGGTCGAAGAGGAAGTGGCCGTGGGCGGAGAGGGACCTCCTTCCGGGGACGCGGAGCTCGGCCTCGAAGGTCCCGATGTCCCAGAAACCTCCCCAGACGTCGAAGCCCTCCGTGCCGGTGTAGACGCCGTGGATGATGTAGGGGCCGGAGAACTTCCCCATCCAGAACGTGGTCCCTAAGGCCTGCCCCACGAGCTCGAACCTCAGGCCCCCTCCCGCCAGGGGCTCGATCCGGTAGGTCCAGGTCCGCTCCGTCGGGTCGTAGGTCAGGGATTGGCGATGGCGGCGGGCGGTGTCGAACTGGTACACGGTGGCCTTTTCCCCGGATGCCTCGTAATAGAGCGGCCTCCGGAAGGTGGGAAGAAGGTGCCAGCGCCCCCGAGGTAGATCTTGGGGGCGAAGGCCCCCTCGAAGGGAAGCCTCCCCTGGAAGAGGAAGGGCACACCTTCTTCGGTCCTCCCCGCCGCCACCAGGATGAAGCAGCTCTGGACCCAAGCCGGATCCGGCGTGTAGCCGAGGCTTCCATCTTCGCCGAGCTCGTACACCACACCGATGGGGACGAAGTCGCCGATCTCGGGGACATCGGTTATCCCGATGTTGGCAGGGGTGAGCTCCCATCCCAAGGCCGGCGAGGCCACGGCCAAAGCCGCCGCGATCATCCACCATCTCCGCATTTCCGGATCACCTCCGCGACTTTTTTATCCGGCGGCGGGGTAAAAGGTGAACCGAAAGGCCATAAACGGGAGGTCAAAATAATGCCTCCTTGCGGCACCGGCCTTCTGCGGGTGTGGCTAAAGGGCGCCTCAGGGCCTCACCCCGGCGAGGAGCTGACGGAGGAACTCCCGCAGGGGAATG
>CAYUWL010000136.1:0-2716 GCA_964448595.1 uncultured Thermotogaceae bacterium | reverse complement strand
GCCAGGGCGATTATAGCTTGGCTAAAAGTTCAGGGCGAACCCGGTGGGGGAGGCCTTGAGCGTCAGGCCCTCAAGCTCCAGGGCGGTCTGGTAGGCGTCCACGGCCGAGTAAAGCGCCCATAGGGTATGCAAGGCGCCGGTGATCCAGTCGGGGTAACTAGGCAGTAGATTCCCCACGTATTGGGTGCCTACATCCACCAGCACTATCACCACAAAATGGGTGAGGGCCTTTTCGTACTCGCCGTTCAAGTACTGCCCCAGCCCCGGGATCACAAACGAGGCCAGTCCCCGGATGAGCGGGGTCGGGCTTGGCTCCTCTCCCATCGCCCCAAAGCCAACGAGAAGGATGCTCAGTACAACCAAAAGCAACCCTCCATACCGCATTTTTCCTCCTCAGCCGCTTTCCACCCGAGCGAGCACTTCGTCCGGCACCTCGAAGTTGGCCACGACCTCTTGCACGTCTTCCTGTTCATCGAGCTCGTCCAGGAGCTTAAGAAGCCGCTCGGCCTCCTTTCCCTCCACCCGCACCGTGGCCTTGGGCACCATGGAGAGCTGTGCACGGCTTATCTCAACCCCGGCTGCCACAAGCCCGTCCCGCACTTTGGCCACCTCTGTGGGGGCGGTGTAGAAGGTCAAGCTTCCCTCGTCCTCGGAGAAGTCCTCTGCCCCTTTCTCGATGGCGAGGAGCACGAGCTCCTCCTTGTCCATCCCCTCGGGGGTGCCCTCCACCTGAACCATCCCGCGCCGCTCAAACTGCCAGGCCACGCAGCCTTCGGTGCCCAGGGACCCTCCGTAAGACTCGAAGATGTGCCGCACCGCGGCCGCGGTGCGGTTGCGGTTGTCGGTAAGGGTCCGCACCAGGATGGCCACCCCTCCCGGCCCGTAACCTTCGTAGATCACCTCTTCGTACTTGGCGCCCTCCAGATCCCCTGCGGCCCGTTTGATGGCCCGCTCGATATTCTCCTTCGGCATGTTCGCCGCCCGGGCACGCTCTATGGCCGCTGCGAGCGCGGGGTTGGTCTCCGGGTTGGGATCCTGCCGCGCACACACGATGAGCTCTCGGGTGAGCTTGGAAAAGAGGTTTGACCGCTTCTTATCTTGCCGCTCTTTTCGGTACTTAATGTTTGCCCATTTTGAATGACCAGCCATTCTTGCCCCCTTCTTGGGCTTCATGATAATATGCCGCATTGACTCGGGCAAACGGCCTTGCACCGGGTTTTTAAGGCTAGCACACTTTCGGTATGAGCCTTGAGCCCAAAGCCCTGCGAGCTGCGGCCGCCCTGCTGCGTCGCGCCAGAGCCGCTTGGGCCTTGACCGGGGCCGGGGTGAGCACGCCCTCCGGGATCCCCGACTTCCGCGGCCGAGAGGGTTTATGGCGAAGTTACGATCCAGACAGGGTTTCCTCCATTCAAGGCTTTCTAAACCAGCCGGAAGAGTTCTACGCGTTCTGGCTGGGGCGGTTTGAGAAGATGCGCCAGGCCCGCCCTAGCCCGGTGCACGAGCTCCTCTCCTGGCTGGAAGGGCGGGGGCTCTTGCAAGGGGTGATCACCCAGAACATCGATGGGCTGCACCAGGCCGCCGGCTCACGCCGGGTGCTTGAGGTGCATGGAAACGCCAGGAGCGGCACCTGCCTGGGCTGCGGAAGGCGCTATCCCCTGGAGTGGATCGCCCGGCGGGCCCGCCTCCAGGGCGTCGCCCGCTGCGACTGCGGGGCCTTGGTGAAGCCGGACGTGGTCCTGTTTGGGGAGGAGCTCTCCCCGGACTTTGAGGTCGCCCAGCGCGAGATGAAAGGGGCGGACCTGCTCCTTGTCATGGGCACCTCCCTTACGGTATGGCCGGTGGCAGGGCTCGTGCCACTTGCGGCAGAGCGGGGCGCGCACGTCATCATCGCAAACGCTACGCCCACGCCTTACGATGGCCTTGCAGACGTGCTCCTGCGTGGGGAACTGGTGGAAATTGCGTGCCTTTTGCGCCAAGAGCTGGAGGTGGAAGATGCTTGAGCTTGAGGTGGGAAGGAAGCTAAGAGAGCTAGAAAAGACGCTTGCCGTGGCCGAATCCTGCACCGGGGGGCTTTTGGCCTCACGGATAACCGATGTCCCAGGCTCCTCGGATTACTTCCTCGGGGGGATAGTAGCGTACTCTAACGAGGTCAAGAAAAACCTCCTTGGGGTGCCGGAAGAGATCCTTGGCACGCTCGGGGCGGTCTCCAAGGAGTGCGCCGAGAGGATGGCCCAGGGGGCAAGAGAGCTTTTTGGAGCGGATCTCTCTCTTGCGATCACCGGCATCGCCGGGCCCGGGGGAGGCACGGAGGAGAAACCGGTGGGCCTGGTCTATGTGGCCTTGGCGACTCCCCAAGGGGCACTGGTCCGCAGGTTCAAGTTCGAGGGGGCGCGCAAGGCTAACAAGTGGTCGGCGGCCGAAGCGGCCTTGGGGCTACTTTTCGACCACCTTTTGGGGCGATTGTGATGCGGGTGTCCGTCGTTGTGCCGGCGCGGAATGAAGAGAGATTCCTTCCCGCCTGCCTTGAAGCTTTGAGGCGGCAGACCTTGGGGGACTTTGAGCTCATAGTTGTGGACTCGGCCTCAAGCGATCGGACCGGGGAGATCGCGCGTGCTTTTGGGGCGAGGGTCATAAGGCTTGAGAAACCTGGGGTTTCCCGGGCACGCCAAGCGGGGTTTGAGGCGGCAAAAGGGGACGTCATCGCCTCCACCGATGC
>CAYUWL010000135.1:0-2719 GCA_964448595.1 uncultured Thermotogaceae bacterium | reverse complement strand
TCGTCCCGGAGGTCGGTGAGCACCGCCCCCCGCTCCAGGAGCTCCCGCTGGATGGTCCGCCATTTGGAAAGGGACGCTTCCCGGCGGGTGAGGCCCATGTAGCCGGCGGCCCCCGGTCCCTTCAGGGCCGAGATGCCGCGACCGGCAAACGCCAAAAACCCCCGCAGCGATTCGGTGGGGTCGCAGAAGAAGGTGTCGAAGGCCGAAACCAGTCCCTCGGGGAGCGGCTCCCTGAGGTCGTGGCGCAACGCCTCCACTTCCAATCCCTCGGCCCGGGCTACATCCCGAACGAACTGCACGATGCGCTCATCGATGTCCAGCATCACCACGCGCCTTGGGGTACCGGTGAGGGCGCAGGCCAGGGAGACCAGATCATCGTCTCCCAGCACAAGTAGCTCCTTGCCCGCCAGGTCCCCCCGCGCCCACATGAAGGCGACCCGATAAAGCGTGCTTTCCTCAGTGACGTAGCCCTGGTCGTAGGTTTGGATTGCCTCCGGGCGCGACTTCGCAATCTCTTTGAATCTATCCGCAATCTTGGCCACGGGCCCGAGCTCCAGGCCCCGCCCTCCACAGCGTCCACAACGGAGCTCCAGAGCGGGGGCGATTCCCGACTCCTGGACGAGCTTGCGGCCGGGATCGGTGAGCCTGATCCTACTTTCGGTGAACTCTACCCAGCCGGCATCCTGCATGGCCCGGATGGCCTCACACAAGGCCATCATCGGGACATCCGAAAGGTCGATCACTCGCCAGATGTCCTCGGACGAGAGGATCGCTGCCAAGATGCGCTCTCCGTCCCGCTCAGTGAACGCATACGATGTCTTCGCGCGTACATCACCAGCCAGCCTACGTAGATCCATTCTCACCTCCTTTTGGAAAGGTTTTGGGAAGGGGAGGATACCGGAAACCCCTCCGGTCTGCTACAGTACCAGCAGCTCCTCCTTGGGGAACGAGGACAGGATCTCGCAGCCATCCGGCCGCACCACCACCAGGTCCTCGATCCTCACCCCCAGCTTCCCTGGCAGATAAACCCCGGGCTCCACGGTGACCACCATCCCCGCCTCCAGCGTGTCCTCCGAGATGGGGGAAAGGCGCGGCTCCTCATGCACCTCCAGGCCCACCCCGTGGCCCAGGCCGTGGCCGAAATGGTCCCCGTAGCCGGCATCCTGGATCACCTTCCGGGCGGCCCGGTCCGCCTCCACCCCGGTAATCCCGGCCCGCACCGCCTCCAGCCCGGCCCGGTTGGCCTTGAGCACCAGCTCGTAGATGGCCCGCGCCTCCGGGGCCGGCCGACCTAGGGCCACCACCCGGGTGAGGTCGGCGCAGTACCCGTCCACCTTGGCCCCAATGTCAAGCAGGATCAGATCCCCCTCCCTGAGTTCCCGGTCTCCCGGCACGTGGTGGGGCATGGAGGAGTCCTCGCCAAAGGCGACTATCAAGTCGAATGCTACGTCATCGGCGCCGTGCTTGCGGTACCACATCTCCAGCTCCAAGGCCACCTCCCGCTCGGTCATCCCGGGGCGGAGCTTCCCCAGTATCCACCTCAAACCCTGGTCGGTAAGCTGGGCGGCGGCGGCGATTCTCTCCACCTCTTCGGGGTCCTTTACGCGCCGGAGGGATTCAACCCACCCCTCCATCGGCACAAGCCCAACCCCCTTGCGCTCCAGTTCCTTGAACACGTAAACGCTCGTCGTCTGGGCCCCGATGGCCACGCGTCTTGCTCCCAACGCCTCAAGTCGCTCAGCAAGCCAGGCGAGCCACTTTCCCTTGACCTTCTCCACAGGGAGGTCCGGCACCTCCCGAGCGGCCCGCTCGGTGTAGCGGGAGTCGGTGGCAAATATTTCATCCTCACCTATGATAAGAATCCCAAATGTACCGGTAAAACCAGTTAAATAACGGAGATTCGGCCGGTCTGACCCTTCAACGTTGATCAGGACAAACGCGTCCAGTCCCTCTTCACTGACCCGGTGTTGAAGTCTGGCCCTCCTCGCTCTGTAGTCCATTCGCTCCCCTTTCTACTTGGCTTCCGCCCATTTTAGGAAAGGGAAACGCCGTTGTCAAAACGCCTTCCGTGCTCATATAATTCATGCCATGACCTTGGAGGAGCTGAGAAAAAGGGCACAGGAGCTCAGAGCGGCCTGGAAAAAGGAGAAGGGTGAAGTTACAAGCCCCGAGGCCCTGGAGGCGGTGCGGGTCAAGTTCCTGGGGAGGAGGGGACAACTGACCCAGCTCCTGTCCACGCTGAAGGAGTTTCCCCCGGAAGTTCGGGCCGAAGCGGGCCGGATCCTGAACTCCCTCAAACAAGAGATCTCGCGAGAGCTCGAGACCCAGGGAGCCCAGCTTGCCTTGGAAACGAAGAAAGCGCGCCTGGCCGCCGAGCGCTACGACCTCACCCTGCCCGGAAGATGGCGCCCCCTGGGGCACCTCCACCCCCTCACCCAGGTGAGACTTGAAATCGAGGACATCTTCATGCGCATGGGGTTCGACGTCGCCACTGGCCCTGAGGTGGAGACCGACTACTACAACTTCGAGGCCCTGAATATCCCGGAGGATCATCCGGCCCGGGATGAGTGGGACTCTTTCTACATCGATGAGGAGAGGCTTCTCAGGACCCACACTTCCCCGGTACAGATCCGGGTGATGAAGTCCCGTCGGCCCCCGGTGCGCATCATCTGTCCCGGGCGGTGCTACCGCCGGGACACCCCGGACGCCACCCACTCCC
>CAYUWL010000134.1:0-2757 GCA_964448595.1 uncultured Thermotogaceae bacterium | reverse complement strand
AGAGGAGTCTCCCGCATGGGTCGATCAACCCGATCGAAAGGAGTACTGCCACCGCGTCCACCAGACCGGTCCCACACAACCCTTGGGGTTCGCCACCGCCTAGGACCTGGTAGCGCACGCCTCCGTTCAGCTCCACCCGAAAGATTGCACCTTCTACGCCCGGCATCCCACAGGCGATCCTCCCGCCTTCAAAGGCCGGCCCGGCAGCCGCCGAACATGCCACCATCCGCTCGCGGCCTCCCAGCACGATCTCCCCGTTGGTCCCAAGGTCCAGGAGTAGCGCGAGCCCCTCAGCGTGATGCAGTCCGCAGGCCAGTACCGCGGCCACGGTATCGGCACCCACATAGCCAGACACCAAGGGCAGAACGTGGACGATCCCTTCTGGATTCATCCGCAGGCCAAGCTCCCGGGCCTGGAAGGTCATCCCTCGCTTCCAAACCGGGGTGAAGGGTGCTTGCCCAATGGAACTGGGGTCGACCCCGGCGAAGAGGTGGATCATGGTAGGATTGCCCACCACGGCCGCTTGAACTATCTCCCCGGGAGAAAGCCCCACCGGGCCGACGAGGCTTTCCACCAGCTGTCCAATGGCCTCCAGAAGCCGCCCCTTCAGCTCTGCCAACCCTTTTTGGCCGTGCTCTTGAACATATCCGATCCGGGAGAGCACGTCGGCCCCGAAGGCCGCCTGGGGGTTTGCCAGCGCCTTGGCTAAGAGTTCCTCCCCCTTCCCGAGGTCAAGGAGATACGCGGCCAAGGTGGTGGTCCCAATGTCCAACGCCAAGCCATAAGGGCCCTTTGCCTGCGCTCCGGGCTCCACCTCTACCACCTTCCGGCCGACCCGGGTCACGGTGATCTGGAAATCCCCCGTGCGCAGTACCTCTGGGAGTTTTGCGAGGACGGAGAGGGGGACCTCCACTTCCTCACCCAAGGCCGCGCACAACCGTTCCAGGTCAGCACGCCGATCACCCCGGCTGGGAGGAGGAATGGCCACCGTCCGCTGCACTGCTTGCGGGCGCAAGGAGCCGATCGGTTGTTCACCAGACCGGACCTTGACCTGCGCCACCTCCCCCAAGGTCGGGACCTCCAACGTGAAGTCGTGCTCCACCCGGTGCTGACAGGAAAGCCGCCACCCGGCTGAAAGCTCCTCCTCTGAAAGGAAACGCAAGTCAGCCGGGGTGGGAGATGGAGCCGCTTCAAGAAACCGCACCTTGCAGCGGCCGCAGCGGCCCTGGCCGCCACAGTCGCTGGGGATGCGGATTCCTGCAGTCCGAAGGGCCGAAAAAATGGTCTCTTCCGACGGCACTCGCAGGAGCCGCCGATATGGGAGGACCAAAAGCGAGGGCATGGAATCGTTCGGTTAAACCGCCCTCAGCTTTCCCCAAAAAGCCGCTTGGCCAGCTTGACTGCTGAGGCGGCGTCGGGAGCGTATCCGTCCGCACCGATCTTTTCGGCGTACTCCTGGGTGACGGGTGCACCTCCCACCATCACTTTGATCCCATCCCGCAGCCCCTCCTTCTTCAGTGCCTCAATCACCTCGGGCATATGAACCATGGTGGTGGTGAGCAGGGCCGACATCCCCAGGATGTCAGGCCGGTGTTCTTTCACCGCTTGGACGAACTGCTCGGCCGTGACCTCCGTGCCCAGGTCCATCACCTCAAACCCCGCCCCCTCGAGCATCATGGCCACCAGGTTCTTGCCGATGTCGTGGAGGTCCCCCTCCACCGTCCCGATGACCACCTTGCCGCGAGCCTTTACCCCAGCCTCCATGAGCTTCGGCCGCAGGACCTCCATCGCAGCCTTCATCGCCTCGGCCGAGATGAGCATCTCAGGCACGTAGCGGTCCCCCCGCTCATACTCCTTGCCCACGATGTCCATGGCCGCGACCAGCGCCTCGTTCAATATCTTCCCTGCATCCACACCTTCGCTGAGTGCCCTCTCGGTAAGCTGAACCGCTTTCTCCGAGTCCCCTTCCAACACCGCTTGCTTGAGCTCTTCCAGCATGCAATCCTCCTTTCACTTAGCTTTTTCGCTGATAACGGATATATTCCATGCAGTACTTGTCCTTCCCAGTAAGGGCTTCGGCCGCAAGTAGGGTTTCCATCATCCCTTGGTCAGTGGGATCCAGGATTACCGCGTCCACTCCGCTTGCTGCCAACATAGCTAGGTAAGTCCTGTTGAGGAGCTTTCTCTTGGGCAGACCGAAGGAGACGTTGCTCACTGCGGCGCATGTGCGGACGCCAAGCTCCTTTATCTTCCGGGTCGCGGCCAAAGCGGCCAGGCCCTGGTCCGGATTGCTCCCAACCGACATACACAGGACGTCGATCAGGAGGCGTTCCCTGGGAATCCCTGCCTCCTCGCAGGCCTTGACCAAAGCGCGTGCTTCTGAAACGCGCTCCTCCGCAGTCTTGGGCATCCCCGCTTGGCCCATTGGTAGCCCGATGACTTCCGCCTCCGTCCGGGCCGCAAGCTCGATGATCGGCCGTCGCGTGGCCTCGTTGGAAACCGAGTTGATGATCGGCCGGGCCCGGCAGGCCGAAAGTCCTGCCTCCATCGCTTCGGGATTTGCGGTGTCGATGGAAAGCCTCACCTCCCCCAGTTCGTCCTGTACCACTTCCACAAGCCAACGGAGGTCGTCGGGCTCTCGCTCCATCGATTCAGCCGCGTTCAGATCCAGAGCGTCGGCCCCGGCTTCAACTTGAGCTCGAGCAAGCCTCCGAATCACTCCCTCGTCCCTTCGGCTGATGGCCTCCTTGACCTGAG
>CAYUWL010000133.1:0-2774 GCA_964448595.1 uncultured Thermotogaceae bacterium | reverse complement strand
GTACCCCCGGGATATCTTCGATTTCGTTATGGGCATGAACCGCTGGACCTATCGGGTGGCCATCTACGCGGCTCTCATGACCGACCGCTACCCTCCGTTCCGCCTTGGTGAGTAGCCAGGCCTCCACACATAAAAAAGGCTGCCGAGGCGCTAAAATGCCGGTAGCAATGGGAAAGGAACGGTTCCCTAAGTCGGACCCCTCCCTGGAAGAGCCGGCACTGGCCCTGGAAGGGGTTTCCTTTGCCTTCCGAGAAGGGGCGTTGCCGGTCCTGGAGGAGGTCAGCCTGGTGGTGCCGGAAAGGAGCTGGGTCACCCTGGTGGGGCCCTCGGGTTGTGGGAAGACCACCCTCCTGCGGGTAGCCTGTGGTCTCCTCAGGCCCACGGCCGGCCGGGTGTTGATTCACGGAAAGGCCATTGACCCCCGGGGCAAGTTGGCGTACATGCCGCAGGCCGATACCCTCCTTCCTTGGCGTACTGCCCTCTCCAACGCCGTGCTGGCTGCCGAAGTGGACGGCCGACCCCTGGCCGAAGCGAAGGCGGAGGCCCGGGAGCTGTTCCAGCGGTTCGGCCTGGCGGGATTTGAGGATGCCTATCCCGGGGAACTCTCCGGGGGAATGCGGCAAAGGCTTGCCCTCATCCGCACTTTTCTTACCCACAGGGAGGTGCTCCTTTTGGACGAGCCCCTGGGGGCCCTGGACGCCCTCACCCGCGCGGCGATGCAGGACTGGCTGCGCCAAGTCTGGGAAGCTTTAGGGAAAACCATCCTCTTTGTGACCCACGACGTGGAGGAGGCAGTGATCCTCTCAGACCGGATCATGGTCCTTTCCCCCCGGCCTGCCCACATTACGGCCACGGTGGAGGTGCCACTTCCTCGACCGCGGAACCGCACCTCCGGGGAGGTGGTCCGGCTCCGGGCCGAGGTGCTCAGGTGGTTGGAGAAGGGGGATGCAAATGGCGATTAGGCCGCGGGAGCTTTGGCGGAGTGTCCTGCTGTTTTCGCTCCTGGTTCTCCTTTGGGAGATGGGGGTGCGCTTGGGACATGTACCGCCGTACGTGCTCCCTGCCCCAAGCCGCATCCTGATCGTCTTCTTCACCAGGCTTCCGCTCTTCTTGCAGCATGGGGCCGTTACCTTGGCTGAGGTGGCTTTGGGCCTCGCCCTGGGAGCTTTCGGTGGCATTGGGATCGCTTTGACGGTGTTCTACGTGCGTCCCTTGGGGCAAGCCCTTTACCCCTTGATCCTGGGCTCCCAGATGGTGCCGGTGTTCGCCATAGCGCCCTTGCTTGTCCTGTGGCTGGGGTATGGGATTTGGCCTAAGGCGATAGTGGCTGCCCTTATCTCCTTCTTCCCCATCGCGGTCAACATGAGTGATGGTCTCCGTTCCGTGGGTGGAGAGCTGGTCGACCTCTTCCACTCATTGGGGGCCTCCGAGTGGAAGATCTTCCGCTTGGTGCGACTTCCGGCCAGCCTGCCCTTCCTGCTTTCGGGACTCAAGGTGGCGGCAACCCTGAGCCTGGTAGGGGCCACCATCGGGGAGTGGATCGGAGCCGAACGGGGGCTCGGCTACTTCATGCTCTACGCAAACGCCCTCCTGCGGGTGGATCAGGTGTTCGCCGCCATCTTGACCTTGACCATCCTTGGGGTCATGCTATTCGGAGGAGTGACGTTGCTACAAAGGAGGCTTCTCCGCTGGCGCAGGCGGGGGCAATTGGAAAGGAGACAGCTGTGAGGAAGGGTTTCGTCTTCCTGCTAGTTGTCTTGGTGCAATTGGCAGCGGGGGCAAGCTCGCTCAAGGTGATGCTGGATTTCTTCCCAAATCCCAACCACATCCCACTTTACGCAGCTCAAGTCCAGGATTTCTTCTCCGAAGAAGGGATCGAGGTAGAGATCATGCCCCCCGCCGACCCTAGCGACCCGGCAAAGCTCGCCGCCACTCAGGCGGTGGACCTTGCCCTCACCCCCCAAATAAACTACCTCATCGCCAAGGCAGCCGGGCTTCCTCTTATCTCGGTGGGGGCACTGATCGACGGGGCGCTGGGCGGGCTGCTCTCCCTTGTCGACTTGGGGGTAGAGGAACTCTCCGACCTGCGGGGCCGCAAGGTGGGCTACTCCCTCGCCCCCTTGGAGCCCGTTCTTTGGCGGACCATGCTTTCCACGGTCGGGGTGGAGCCCGGGGAGTTCGAGCTCGTGAACGTGGGGATGAGCACGGTAGCTGCCCTGCTTTCAGGAAAAGTCGACGCCGTCGGTGCTTTTCGTAACTTCGAGCTCATCGAGGTGGAGCTGCTTGGGGAAAAGGCTGTATTCTTCCCCCAGGAGGATTACGGAGTTCCCAACACCTATGAGATACTGATCGTGGCAAACCCCGAGCTTTTCCAAGAGCGTGCCCGGGAGGTGCGGGGGTTCCTTACGGCCCTGGCCCGGGGAATAGCCTTCACCCTGGACCAGCCCGAAGCCGCGTTCGATGCGTTCCTCTCCCTGTATCCGGATCGCGATGACGAACTACACCGCCGGTCCTTTTCCGCAACGCTCCCCCTGTATGCGGAGGGCGCGCGCCATGACGACGTCGACCGCTGGGTGGGGATGCAGGATTTCCTTTACCAAAACGGCTTGGTCGACCGTGTTTTCCCCTTGGAGGAGCTCTACACCACGGAGTTTCTTAAAGCCCCCTAGGGGGTTCTCTTTGGCTGGGAAGCCAGGCCGGCGCAGGGAAAAGGAGAAGGGATGAAGGCCTTGGTCACAGGGGGTACGGGGTTCATCGGGGCCAACCTCGTCAGG
>CAYUWL010000132.1:1681-2776 GCA_964448595.1 uncultured Thermotogaceae bacterium | reverse complement strand
CAGCGGGTAGACGCCACCCAGGACGAGGAACTCCGGCGAGTCCTCGCCCACAACCGAGACGAGGAGGTGGAGCATGTAGCCATGCTCCTCGAATGGATTCGCCGAAGGAACCCCGTCTTCGCCCGCGAACTCTCCGAGCAGCTCTTCCGAGAGGGCCCGATCGGACACGAGGGTTAGATGCAAATCCGGCCGGTGTGGTTCGATTCCCTGGGGGCGAAGTCCATGTGCGTGCTCGTACGCACGCCCGACCTCGCCTTGCTCATCGACCCAGGGGCGGCCATCATGCAGCCTGGGTATCCAGCGCCGGATGAGCTCAAGCTCTACTCTCTGGCCTTAGCCTGCGAGGCTCTACGCCGGGCTGCAAAGGAGGCCACCCACGTGGCCATCACCCATTATCACTACGATCACTTCCGCCCGGACCTGCCCGATCTTTATCAAGGGAAGACGTTGTGGATCAAGGATCCCAACCGCTGGATCAACCGTTCCCAGTGGGGCAGAGCCAGGGATTTTTTCGCCGTACTGGCCGAGGTCGAGGGGTGGAACCTCATCGAGCAGTCCCCCGAACAGGAGGACTACCCCGATCCGGTGGAGTCCCTGCCCTTGGCCTCCCGGACAAACCGTCGGGAGGACCTCCTCAAAAAATGGCGAAGGAGGTTTTTGGGACTTGCCCGCATGTGGGAAAAAGGGCCATGGGTGGACGAGGGCTCGTTCGCTGGGCAAATCGCCTATGCCGACGGGCGCACTTTCCGGGTGGGGGAGACCACCATCCGCTTCACCCACCCCCTGTTCCACGGGGTGGAGTACGCAGGTCCCGGCTGGGTGCTCGGGGTGGTAGTGGAGCATGGAGGGAAGAAATTCCTCTATTCCTCTGACCTTCAGGGGCCGGTGATCGAGGACTACGCCGCCTGGATCGCGGAAGAACGACCGGATGCCCTGATCCTGGATGGCCCGGCCACCTATCTTCTCGGCCCCTTCCAGTCAAAGGCGAACTTGGAGCGGGCGATCCGAAACTGTGCCACCTGCGTGCGAGGGGCAGGGGCGGAGCTCGTCGTACTGGATCACCACCTCACCCGGGAGCCCAGGTTCAGGGAAAAG
>CAYUWL010000132.1:0-1581 GCA_964448595.1 uncultured Thermotogaceae bacterium | reverse complement strand
GATCCGCAGGGTCCCGGACGACCCCCAGGCAGCGCAGCGGGTAGCTGCTTGGTTCAAGGAAAAGGGATGGCTTGAAGAAAACGAGGGTGTGGCCGAGCTTGTCGAGCGGTCTCCTTACTGCATGGGGTGCCGGGGTGACCGCTCAGTTCATTGGTCCAGCGACTGTTGGATCCTGAAGTGCTGTGTGGACGAGAAGGGCCTTGAGTTTTGCTGCGAGTGTGACCTCTTTCCCTGCGAGCGGCTCAGCAACTGGGCTAAAGGGAGCCCAAGGTATACTAGGGCCCTAAATCGGCTGAAGGAGATGAAAGGACGAGTCGATTAAAGGCCCTCCGGGCCGATTAGCTCATTGCTTTTCGTCCTCAGTCCATGGGGAGGCGTTCGACCGGCGAGTTATCCGGCTCGCTACCTGGAGGCGTTGCGCGGCGAAGGGCGGGCGTACCAGCGGGCGAGCACGTCGGCAGCGGGCTTGCCACGCGGGGTGTATCCGGTGTCGTATGTGCCGCCTGAACCCCACTGGGGGCTCCACGCCCACCAGTAAAAGCCATAGAACCAAGGTTTGTCCCAAAATGTGCGCAGGGTCGCCTCGTAGTAGCGGGCCTGCTCCTCCAGGTCGACCTCACCGGGGGTGGCCCAATCCCAAGGTCGAGCGCTGGCCCTGGAGATACTGCGGCATCCGGCCTCCGTGAACAGGATGGGCTTTTGCACGATTTCATACAATGCCTCCAGCTCTGCCACCCAGGGGGCCCAAGCGGCCATCAGTTCCTCCACCGTGGGGTCTTCGTCCACCGCTAGTTCAAAGTACGCATCGATCCCCACGTAGTCCAGGGCGTCCCAGAAGGGGACCTCCCAGAAGCTGTCCCAGTTGGCGGCGTAGACCAAGGGGCCGGGGAAGCGCTGGCGGACGCCCTCGATAACCTCACGCCAGTTGCGCTCCCTGTCCAGCGTGCTGGCAAGTTCCACCCCCACGCACAGCTCCTCCACCTCCTGATCGGCGGCAAGCCGAGCGTAATGGTTCAGGAAGTGGCGGTAGCTTGAGAACCATAGGTTCCATTGCTCCTCGCTCTCAAAGGCGATATCCCCCCGCCAGCTCCCGTCTTGCACGTCCACAGTGGGCTTCAGCATCACCTTGAAGCCCAGGCGGTGGAGGAGCTGGATGGCCCGGACCAGGCCGTCGTCATCGGGCGTGTACCGGGGGTCCCGATAGATGGCGAGGCTGTCCACTCGATCCTGGTACCAGGTCACCACCAGGGCCACCCACTCCACGTGCAGGTCACGCAAGGTCAGTAAAGCACGATCGGCCTTCAGGGTCCCGTAGGCATCGCTCTCCCATGTCGGGCAGGACATGCCCGGGTGAAAGACCGGTACACCAGGGGAAGGTGCCTCCTTGGGTCCCATTTCCACGGCGAGTTGAACGAGCACAAGCAGGGCGAACAGGCTGCACACCCATTTGATCCACATGACGCCCGAGGCATTCTGGCGCAGCCGGCGCGGGAGATCAAGTGACCGACTTCCTTATCTGGGGAGGAACGGCGCCTGAAACACAGAAACCATGGGGGATTGTCACGTCGAGATTCTGTCTTT
>CAYUWL010000131.1:0-2813 GCA_964448595.1 uncultured Thermotogaceae bacterium | reverse complement strand
GAGGAGATCCTGGCCTGGAACCGGGCCCATGGCTGCGACACCGTGGAGGGCTTGAACGAGATCGTCCGGGCCGGAAAGCTCCCCCAGCTCATCGAGGAGGCCACCGAGGTCTACGAGCGGTCGCTGGACGAGGCGGCCAAGAAGGTGTTGGCCCGAATCGAGGCCGGGGACGAGCTCAGGATGATCTGGATCTCCGGTCCCTCTTGCTCCGGGAAGACCACTACCACGGTCAAGCTCACCCAGCGGCTCAAGCGGGAAGGGCTCCGTTTCTTGATGCTCAATTTGGACGACTACTTCTGGCCGGTGGTGGAACATCCCACGGACTGGCTAAACGACCGCAACTTCGAGACCCCGGAGGCCCTGGACATACAGACCATCAACCGACATCTCAAGGCTCTCCTTGCCGGCGACACCGTGGAAAAGCCCATCTACAGCTTCAAAGAAGGCACCCATGTGGGGACAAAGCCCCTCCGCCTAGAGAAAGACCAGCTCCTACTCCTTGACTGCCTACACGGCTTCTACCCTCCCCTCACCGCAGGGATCCCCAAGGAAGCCATGTTCCGCCTATACATCGAGGCGGCGAACATGCTGTATGAGGGGGATGGGACAACCGAACGGCTTACCCAGTTCACGGACGTCAGGCTCCTCAGACGCATGCTTCGGGATGTCCAGCACCGGAGCCACCCCCCCTTACAAACGCTGCTTCACTGGCATTACGTACGAGCAGGGGAGCTATTCTCCATCATCCCCCTCATGGGCCTGGCAGACCACCTGGTCAACGGCGGGATGCCGTTTGATCTTCCTGTGCTGAAGCCCTATTTCCTCCCCGACGGCATTTGGCCACAGCCGGAAGAGCTTGAGCCTTACGAATCGTTCCTTGATGCCCGCATCCGCTATCGGAGGATCTCAGAGCTGTTCCGGTCGATCGCTGGCCTCACTATCTGGGAAACGCAGGATAAAACATTGATCCCCGGCGACCACTTGATCCGGGAGTTCATCGGTGGTAGCACCCTACGAATCCCTCACAATGAATGACCAGAACGGACGGTAAAGCACCCTAACCACAGAGGGCAACCCACATCAACCACGAAGCTACCGAAGAGTAGCCGGTGTTAAGAACAGGGTTTCTATCTCTGTTCTCTCTGATTAGCTAGAAAAGGCCTGGCGCAGGGAATCTTCGTAGCTCCGGACGAAGTCTGCAATGAACGTGTTTGCGGGGTGCTCCCTGACGTCCGATGGGGTCCCTATCTGCACGAAGTGCCCCTCCTGCATCACCGCCACCCGGTCGGCAAGTAGGAACGCCTCCGCTAGATCATGGGTTACGTATACCGTGGTTGCCCCAAGCTCCTCGTGAAGCTGCCTGAGCTCCTTCCTGGCCTTGGCCCTCGCCGGGGGATCGAGGTGCGCCAGGGGCTCGTCCAAAAGCAGCACCCTCGGGGGGAGCACCACCGCTTTCCCCAGGGCCACACGCTGCTTTTGCCCTTCCGAGAGCTCGCCCGGCTTCCTTGGGAAAAGCTCTTTCCTTATCCCCATCCGGCCTGTGATTTTTCCCACTTGTTCCCTGATCGCCTCCCAAGTCTTACCCCGAAGTTTAAGGGGAAAGGAGAGATTGGACCAACGTCGCTCATGATATATGGCAAGGTGGGGAAACAAGGCGTAGTCCTGGCCCTGGAACACCATGCGTACGCCCCTCTGTGGTGGTGGGATCTCGTTCATCCTCCGGCCCTCGAACAGGATCTCCCCCCGGTCGGGCCGGAGGAGCCCGGCGATGAGGCGAAGCAAGGTGGTTTTGCCACATGCGGTGGGGCCCACCACCACGAACAGCTCCCCAGACTGGATCTCACAAGACAGCCCCGAGATCGCAACTGTTTTTCCGAACCGCTTTTCCAGATTGCGCAGGGAAATCTTTGGCATTCCCTACCGGCCGAGCCACCGGCGTTTCTTGGGCAGGGACTTTATCTCCCCCGCCTCTCGGGCGGCTCGAACGAGCTCCTCCCACTTTCCGTGGGCGCGGATCTTCTCCTCCCAAATCTGGGCGAACCGCCCCACCGCCCGCTCCGCGTCCTGGGGCGTCACATTCGTGCCTCCACGGGAGAGGGAGGCCACCACTTCTTTAAGGGAGGCCACCTCAGGCCGGATGTGTACCTCACCTTTTTCCTCGACCAGGAGATACTGGGTGGCGTCGGCGATGAGCCCGAAAGAAGAGAGATCCACCGAACCCAAGGGCAGGACCTGCTCCACGAACTCCTGATCCGCTTCCAAGTACTCCCTCTCCACCTTCCTCCTCCAGTTCATGTCCCCTCCCTTATATGTAAAACTAGCAGCTTCGCCACCTGCTCTAGAAACCGCTTGTCTTCCTGGGTGAATGCGGCCGGGATGTCGGAGTCGATGTCGATCTCCCCCAGCACCCGATCCCCATCGAGGATGGGGACCACGATCTCCGAGCGGGTGGACGGAAAGCACGCCAGATACCGGGGATCGTTCTGTACATCGGCCACCACCTCGGTCTTTCCCGAAGCAGCCGCCGCCCCACAGATCCCCTTCCCGATGGGGATACGTACGTGTTGGGTGGCCTCCCGCCCCCGCCAGGGGCCGAGCACGAGTTCCCCGTCCCGCACAAGATAGATCCCCACCCAGCTGTAATGCGGCACCCGGAAAAGGACCTCTACCACCCGCTCGAGCGGTTTCTCGCCGCTCAGCACGCCTTTGATCTCCGCAAGAAGTTCCTTGTACTCCACGTTGGTTTCCTTTCCCTGGGCCTGTTGGACTGCACATCCAGAAGCATAGCAATTTCTCAAGCCAGGGGCTACCCG
>CAYUWL010000130.1:0-2832 GCA_964448595.1 uncultured Thermotogaceae bacterium | reverse complement strand
TAGAGGGGGATGCGACCTTTCAGGGCGCGGCCCAGGGTGATCTCGTCCGCCGATTCTAGGTCCCTGCCCACCGGCACCCCCTGGGCGATCTGGGACACCTTCACCCCGAGGGGCTTGAGGGCTCGCAGAAGGTGCATGGCCGTGAGATCCCCCTCAAGCTTTGGCTCCAAGGCCAGGATCACTTCCCGGGTCCCCTCTTCCCGCACACGCCGCGATAGCTCGTCCACGGACAGGTCCTCAGGCCTCACACCGTCGGTGGGGGAAATGAGCCCGCCCAGCACGTGGTACAGGCCGTGATATTCCCCGGTGCGCTCGATGCGTTCGATCTCCCAAGGCCGGGCCACCACGCAAATGGTCTTCTGATCCCGCCCCGGATTCTGGCAGATGGGGCACAGCTCCCCTTCGGCGAAGTTCCCGCACCGCCGGCAGCGGCGGATCCGGGAGTGAAGGCCTGCGATCGCCTCGGCAAGCCGCGCCGCCTCCTCGGGCTTTGTTAGGAGGAAAAACGCGATCCTTTCGGCCGAGCGCCGGCCGATCCCGGGAAGCCGCGAAAACGCGGTGAGCAGCTCCTCCAGGGGTCGGATCACGGCAGCATCCCCGGGGGAAGTCCCCCGGCGAGGTCGGACATCTCCTTTCGGGCGAGCTCCCTCGCCCTGGCCTGTGCCTCCTTGACCGCGGCCAGCACCAGATCCTCCAGCATCTCCGCGTCGCCTTCGGCTATCACCTCAGGCGAGATATGCAGCTCCACAAGTTCTCCTTCCCCCGACACCACTGCTCGCACGATTCCCCCGCCCGAGTCCGCTTCCACGCGGGCGCAAGCCAGCTTCCGCTTTCGTTCGGCCAGCTCCGCCTGGAGCTTTTGTGCTTGCTGCATCAAACTTCTAAGGTCACCTAGTCCCCGCATCGGTTTCCTCCTTTACGATCTCGCCCTCCAAGGTCTTCGCCACAAGCTGGGCCCGCTCCTCAAGCGACGGTCCCTCATCTTCCCTCCCTTCCCAGTGGATGTCGAGGGCAAGCAGGGCCCCGAAGAACCGCTGTGCCATCTCCTCCACATAAGCTCGCACATCGGGTTCCAGGAGCGACTCGTAGTGGAATCGGCACTCTTCGGGGAGGCGGATGACCAGAACGCCATCCACAGCTTCCGCCGTTGCCGGGGCGAGGAAGGCGGCCACCGAGGCCCGCTCCTCCAACATGGCGGTGAGCATGGCGCTCCAGGGGTCTTCCTCGGGCTGCGCCGACTCCTGCTCGGTTTTCGGAGGGGCGGGCTTGTCGGCTCGCACCGGCTTTGGCTCAAGCGGGGTCGGCTCGGCCTCCGCGGTGGGCTGAGGCGCGGTCTCCTGGAGCTTTCTCCCTGCTTCCTCCGTCTTCACGGCGGGCGGGGACCTCTTGGGGGGACCGCATAGGGAAAGGATCTCCACCTCGAGGTGGAGCCTTTGGGAGACGGCACGGGTAAGCTCTGCCCGGAGCTCGAGCAGTCGCCTTGCCAGGGGGATGAACCGGGTATCCCCATCGATGACACGGTCGCGGGCCCGGGCCGCGGTCTCCTCCAAAAACAGCCCCAGATCCCGTCCCCTGGAAGCCAGGCCCTCCACCGTCTCCAGGGCCGCCCTTGCATCCTTTTCGATCAGGGCGGAAAGGAACCCGTCCACCTCGGCCAGGTTCGGCAGCCCCAGGAGCTCCACCACCTGCTCGACCGTGACCCTCCCCCCGTGGGCGAGCTGCTCGAGCAGCACCTCTGCATCGCGCAGGGAGCCACCGGCCCGGCGGGCGATGAGCTCCGCTGCCTCCCCTTCCAGTTCGACCCCCTCTTTCTGGGCGATCTCCAGAACCTTTTCCTGGATCAACCGCTCGGGGATGGGACTGAACTCGAACGCCTGGCAACGGGAGAGCACCGTGGGTGGCACCTTGTGGGGCTCGGTGGTGGCGAAGATGAAGATCACATGCGGCGGGGGCTCCTCCAGTGTCTTGAGGAGGGCGTTGAACGCCTCCCCGGTGAGCATATGGACCTCGTCGATGATGTACACTTTGTACCGGGCCCCGGCGGGGACGTAGCTCACTTCCTCCCGCAGTTTTCTGATCTGGTCGATGCCGCGGTTGGAGGCTCCGTCGATCTCCACCACGTTCAGGGACCTGCCGGACAGGATCCGACGGCAGTTCTCGCACTCGTTACAGGGTTCCCCGTCCTGGGGGGCAAGACAGTTGGCTGCCCGAGCGAGGATCCTGGCCACCGAGGTCTTTCCTACTCCGCGCTGGCCTGAGAACAGATACGCATGGGCGAGTCTCCCCTGGGCCACCGCCCGCCTTAAGGTCTCCACCACCAGCCGCTGATCCACCACCTCGGAAAAGCGCTGAGGCCGCCAGCGCCGGTAGATGGAAAGCCCCTCGGCCCGCTCGCGTCTCTCCATGACCAAAGGAGGATAGCGCAAGCCCCTCGGCCCGGCCAGGGGGCAGAGTAGGAGATGCTCAGCGAAGCTGGCAAAACCACAGGGACCGAAACCGCCGTGTTTATTCCTCGGAGAGGAGGAGCTCCCTGAGGGTCCTCAGGTTCTGCTGGCGGGAAGGGTGCTTGAGCTTCTCCAGGGCCTTGATCTCGATCTGACGCACCCGCTCCCGAGTGATCTCGAACTGGTTGGCCACCTCCTTCAGGGTCCTGGGGTGTCCGTCAACCAGACCGTAGCGGAGCTCCAGGATCTCCCGTTCCCGTGGCTCCAGCCCCTCCAGGGCCCGCCGAAGCTCCTCCCTGAGCCGGGCACGGATGGCCTCCCTGGCCGGGGAGGGGGCTGACTCGTCCGGCAGGAAATCCCCCAGCGTCTCGTCCTCTTCATCGGAAAG
>CAYUWL010000129.1:0-2875 GCA_964448595.1 uncultured Thermotogaceae bacterium | reverse complement strand
CTCTGCGGGAGTTCACCCTGGACCGCATGCTCCGCGAGACGGAAAGGGTGTATCGGGAAGTGTTCAGGGGAAACCACGTAGCGCGCACTTGAAGCCCGTGAAAAACAGCATGGGCCCCGCGGTGCGATGGTGTGACCACATTTGGTATAATGGGACCACAAGTATCGGGAGGTGGTTAAATGGTACGTGTGGGAATCAGAGAACTGAAAAGCAAACTCAGCCGTTACCTCAGGCGGGTTGAGGAGGGTGAGCGGATCGAGGTGACCAATAGGGGGAAAGTGATCGCATTCCTGATCCCGGCCAAGGGACAAAGTGTGGATAATGTGGCCTGGAGATTGGTGGAAGAAGGGCTGGCTTCGTGGTCGGGGGGAAAGCCCCATGGTTCCCGGAATCCCGTGAAAGGCCGGGGACGCCTTGTATCGGAAATCATCATTGAAGATCGGGGATGATAGCCTATCTTGATTCTAGCGCTTTGGTGAAGCTTTATATCCAAGAACCAGGCTCGTCGGAAGTCCGGACATTGGTCAGCGAGGCCCGAATTGTTGCTACCTCACGGGTAGCTTACGTTGAGGCGCGAGCTGGCTTCGCCGGGGAACTCCGTGAAGGGGAACTCCTTCAAGAGGAATACAGTCAAATAGTTGAAGGCTTCAAAGAGGATTGGGAGAAGTATTTCGTTGTGGAAGTTTCAGAGAATGTGGCTAGACTTGGGGGGAGATTGGTGGAGAAGCACCCGCTCAGAGGTTTCGATGCGATCCACCTAGCTTCGGCGCTGCTCTTGAAGGAAAGGACCCATTTGGAAGTCTCCTTCTCTTGCTTCGATAAAAGGCTCAAAACCGCCGCCCGGGCGGAAGGGTTGATCATACCCTGATAATCCTGCGGCGCTTCAATGGCAAGGCCGGCTGGGAAAAGGCTTTGTGGGAGTTTGCCCTGTCCCGCATGCTCGAGGAGACGGAAAGGGCGTATGAGAAGGTGCTCGGGAGGTGAGATCTTTTTGTCCTGATCGCATATGGGAAGATCCCGAAGCCGAATTGCTTCAGTCCCCTCGTGATCGAGAGGAGCTGGGGGGACATCGAGGAAGATCTGCGAGCACGTGAAACTGGACTTCCGCCCGGATATGCTTCCGGCGCCTCACCACAAGATTCCGTTCGGCTCACGATTTCGAGATCGTTGGTATCCCCTGAGCCTTCAGCGGGCCCTTCACTAAATCCGGAGGGCCACGCCGGAGGAGCTTGGGCTCGTCCACAAGGGCTGCGGCGAGCTTGCCGGAAGCTTAGGATATGAATTACCATCGAGTGTGTGTCAATAAGGAATTGGTTGGTGAGGGGATAATGAAGGGTTTTTCTACCCCGCTGCTCGATCGGGCTCTCGCCAAGGAAAGAGAGCGGAAGGAACAACGGCGGAAAGAGTTCCTTGAGGCCGTCTTCCAAGCCCTCGAGGAGCTATCCCACGAGGTTCCCTTCGAGGAAGTCTATATCTTCGGCTCTTTGGCCAAACCTTATCGATACTCCGGCGATTCCGACGTCGATGTGGCCTTTCTCGGGCTTAAAGACGAGGACTTCTTCCGGGCGATGGCCTTCCTCTCCCGTAAGCTCGGGACCGAGGTGGATGTGCTGCAGCTTGAAGGCCACCGTCTGCGGGAGAAGGTCCTCAAGGAGGGCATCAGATGGAAGAGGAGCGGCTGAGCCTCCTCAAGGCTTCTATCGAGGCGCAGAGGAGGGAGATCGAACGGATCTTTGCCAAGATAGAGGAGCGGCGACACGGGAAAAGTGTGGCCGAGTTGGAGAGCCTCGCCTATCAGCTTCACAACCTATACTGCGCATTTGAAGATCTGTTCAGGATCGTCGCCGATTTCTTTGAGAACCGCATCGATGATCGGGCCAGGTACCACCGGGAGCTCCTCTGGCGGATGAAGGTCTCCATAGAGGGGGTGAGGCCGGCCCTGCTCTCCGAGGAGAGCTACAGGCTCCTCGATTCTCTGCGGGCCTTCCGGCACTTCTTCAGACACGCTTACTCCTACGAGCTTGACCCCAGGAAGGTGGCCTTGGTAGTGGAGGATGCTCTAAAACTCAGGGAGCTATATCAGCGGGATATCGATTATTTTCTGGAGCAACTCCGACCAGAGTAGAAGGTACGGGCAATGGCGTTACAAGTAAATATTCACGAGGCGAAGACCAACCTCTCCAAGCTCCTTGCGCGGGTGAGCGCGGGCGAGGAGATCGTGATTGCCCAGGCAGGGAAGCCCATCGCCCGGATTGTTCCCATTAGGGAACGGCCGCTGCAGCGCGCGCCTGGTAGCGTCAAGGGCAAGGTGGTCATTTCGCCTGATTTCGATGCGCCACTCCCCAAGACGATCTTGGAGGCCTTTGAGGGATGTTGGTCCTATTGGACAAGCTTCCGGACCACCATCGGGACCCATTCGACCGACTTCTGATCGCCCAAGCTCAACTATAAAAGTTGCCCATTCTGAGCGCTAACTCACAGATCTCCCGGTACCCAGTCGCGGTTGTCTGGTAAATGGGCCAAGCCGGCCGCGAAAAGGCCCTCAAAGAGTTCACCCTGGACCGTATGCTTCGAGAGACGGAGAGGGTGTATCGGGAAGTACTGAGCTGCCTATAACGAAGCCTTGTGGATACTCGGGTGGTATCCTTGAGCTTGGAGCAGGCCCTGCACTACATCGAAGAAGCATCCCCGGAGGAGCTCGGAGTCATCGAGCGGTGCTGCGGATCGATCGCAAGCGGCTTAGGCACAGGAAGTTGTTCAACCTCCATCTTATGCCATAATGAAGTGCCTGTGAAGGAACTAAGAGTTACTGCAGTGGCACACCGGAAGCCTGAGATCCTACAGGTGGCCGAGGGGCCGGCCGTGATGAGGGAAT
>CAYUWL010000128.1:0-2889 GCA_964448595.1 uncultured Thermotogaceae bacterium | reverse complement strand
AACGTGCGGGCGTTCGGGGTGCCGTGCGTGGTGGCCATCAACCGGTTTGAGACGGACCACCCCTCGGAGCTTGAGGTGATCCGAAAGCGGGCGCTTTCGGCAGGGGCATTTGCAGTGGTTGAGTCCGAGGTGTGGGCCAAGGGCGGGGCAGGGGGGGAGGCCTTGGCCGAGGCGGTCATGGAAGCCGCCCGGGCACCCAAGGAGTTCCGGTTCCTCTATCCCCTTAAGGCACCCATAGAGGACAAGATCCGAACCATCGCCACACGGATGTACGGGGCCGTGGACGTGAAGTTCTCCCGGCGGGCACGGGACCTCATCACCCACTTCACCGAGCTCGGCTGGGGGGACCTCCCCATCTGTATGGCCAAGACCCACCTCTCCCTCTCCCACGACCCCAAGCTGAAAGGACGCCCGGAGGGGTTCGTGCTCCCGGTGCGGGATGTGCGCCCGGCCATCGGGGCTGGGTTCCTATATCCCCTATGCGGGGAGATCCGCACCATCCCTGGCCTCCCCTCACACCCCGCCGGGGAGCGGGTGGACATAGACGAGGAAGGCAACATCGTCGGCCTGTTCTAGACCTTAGGCCACCACCTTGTGGAAACCTGGTAAGTCAAGGGTTGGTGGGGTGAGTTGGACCTAACCTGCTTTCAAAGAAAGCGGCGAGGTTGTATCCGAGATAGTTACGTCTTCCACCACACACTCAGCCGTTATTTTGGCGCTGCTACTCCACGAAGGCGTGTCCTCACTTCTTGTAACCTCTATCCTTGCTAGTCCGTCAGAATCCGTCGTCACAGACCCCGAAGCGGGATTGAAGGACACGTAGCGACTGGTGGATGAGAAGTTCACAGTCACACCTGCGAGGCTCACGCCACTGTCAGGCACGCTCACTTCGTATTCGATATCGCTAGGTGTCCCCGTTATGGCCTCAGGAAGCGTCACGAACGCACCAGCGATCGAAACCTTCCCTGAGCTTCCAGTCCACGACCCCACGAAGAAGGCCAGCGTGATGAACCCCGCAGCGGCAAGGCAAAGGACGATAAAACCGGGAACGCTGATTAACTTTTTCATTCTCCCCTCTTTGAGAAACTGAATTTAAAGACACCATTAGTATATCACCGGGAAACTTTAAAGTCAAATTCTTAAAAAAGACGATACAGGTACCGGTTGTGGCCGGGTGGGGATGGGCTATCATTTGGGTGGCGATGAGGCCCGCCGTAAAGTGCCGCGTCCGCGGCTGATGGCTTCTACCAAACACAAAGACCACGAGGTGGAAGCCTATGATCTTCGTCACGCACCTTGCGGACCTGCGGCGGGGGATCAGGACAAGCGACCTCAGGCGTAACCTCCTGCGCATCTGCGCCCGCGAGCCACACACCATCCACGACCTCATCCACGCACCCGACTACCCCGGGATCGAGGTGAGTCTGTTTTCCCTTCAGTCGGAGATCAACGTCACCGTGGAGCTTGGGGAGTGTAAGAAGAGGGGTCTGCTCGTTCCGGTGGGCCGGGTGCCAGACCCCATCGTACCCGGCGGGACCACGGAGCTTGTGCGCACTTCGCTCCTCGCGTTCCTTGTCTCCCCCGAGCTCGCCTACGCCGAACCCCAGGCCTACGAAGCGTATCTTGCGGCTTGGTTTGCCCTCCCGGAGGTGAGGGCGGCCCTGGGCGAGGAGGCGGAGGGCGTGCACCGTTTGCTGTGGGCATTCCCGGAGCTCGCCCACCGCGCGTTCTACTCGGCGGCGGGCGCCCCAGTGGCTGACCCCTATTTCCAGGGGGATCCACGGCGCGTGTTCGGGAGCTTCTTCATCGCCGACCTCCCGACGGCCCCACCTGATCTGGGGCCCCGGGCCTTGCTCAAGGCTTTGCGGCGGCCTCCCTTGGCGGAGGCCTGGCGGAGCCTGAAGGGGAGCCGACTTGAGCTCCCAGGGCTGAAGCGATGGGTGATAAAGTGGGCGTTGCGCCGGCCACGCCGCATCCACCACGCGCCCTTCAAGGTGGATGTCGCCCCCCTTTCTGGCCCTGAACTCTACCCAACCCGCCTGCGTCCGGCAGGGCTTTTGGCCCCTCAGTCGTCCTCTACAAGGAGTCCTTCGAACGCCATGCCGCCCAGACGCCACAAGGCCTCGCGCCAGGAGTCGGCTTCCTCTGGGGTCACGGGCTCGGGAACGTCGTAGCGCTGCTTGCGCTGGAGCTCAGAGAGGTTGCGGTGTAGGCGCTCGAGGCGCCCCGCGAGGTCTTGGGTCAGCCACTCCTGGACCTCACGTGGTGCTTGGGCGAGTACCTGCCGAACGTGTGGCCAGCACAGGCCGTCCGAAGCCTCATATTCCTTCTGCCATTCCCGTGTGGAAAGGAGCCGAGCCAGGAAGTACGCCTGGCGTTCGGCCGTGCCCTTGGCGTAGGTGCACAGAGGGCATTCCGTCTTCTTTGCGTTCCCACGTAGGAGGCCTTGTTGAAGTTCTCTTTCAAGGGCTTTCACCACGGTTTCGTACAGGCGTGCCACCCCGCTTGGGGTCATGAGCCTGCGACCTTCCACCACCTTCCGCATCAAGTCAGCATGCGGCGCACACAGGCCGAGGGAACGGGCAAACAAGGCGTGGATCTCCGGGTCGCCGGTGAACTCGTAAAGTAGGGTCCAGCTCCAGCGTTCCTCGCTTTCCCGCACCAGGCGGCAGATGGGACAACCGGGCTCCCCTAATGCCCGGCTGAGCTGATGGGAAAACAGGGCCGACTCCTCCGCAGACTGCGTCCGCCTGAAGCCCTTCATGCACACCTCCCCGCCAAGCTTGAGCGCTCAGGCGTCATCAGCCTCAAGGGCGGTTCAGGCGGACGCCATCGCCAGGGCGATTATAGCTTGGCTAAAAGTTCAGGGCGAACCCGGTGGGGGAGGCC
>CAYUWL010000127.1:0-2897 GCA_964448595.1 uncultured Thermotogaceae bacterium | reverse complement strand
GTCACCAGCCTCGAACGGACGTTGGTGGACGTCCTGGATCGTCCAGACCTGGGAGGCGGGTGGGAGGAGATATGGCGCTCCTTGGAGATGGTGGAGTTCTTCGACCTGGACGTGGTCGTGGAGTACACCCTGCTCTTAGAAAACGCGACCACCGCGGCCAAGGTCGGGTTCTTCCTAGAGCAACATCGCGATAGGCTCATGGTCGAGGAACGACATCTGGCGGCCTTGCGGGCACATCGCCCTCGCAGCCCCCACTATATGGTACGTACTTCTAGGGAATCGGGGCGGCTGGTCCAGGAGTGGAATCTGGTGGTTCCTGTAGAAATCTTGGAACGCCGCTGGGAGGAAGTGCTGTGAGGATTTCCAAGGAAGGGCTCCTTTCCGAGGCGGAAGCCACTGGTTTCCGCCCGGAGATGCTGGAAAAGGCCATGCTTCTGCTTCATCTCCTGGAAGCCCTCTTCCGCCACCCTTTTCTCAAAAATCGTCTTGCCCTGAAGGGCGGAACGGCTTTGAATCTTTTTCTAGCTGGCCTTCCACGGCTTTCAATCGATCTAGACCTCAACTACGTGGGAAGCCCTAAGCTCAAAGTCATGGAGGAGGAAAGGCCAAAGGTGGAGGAAGCGATCCGGGCGGTATGCGAGCGTGAAGGCTTCATGATCCGGCGTCTCCCATCAGAAGAAGAGCACGCGGGCGGCAAATGGTCACTTCGCTACGAGAGTGCGTTGGGTGCCGGTGGCAACCTCGCGATCGACCTCAACTACATGTACCGCATCCCCCTATGGTCTCTTGAGCTGCGGGACTCTTGCTCCATTGGCACAATTCAGGCTCGTGGGATTCCTGTGCTTGACCTGCACGAGTTGGCGGCCGGAAAGCTTGTCGCCCTTCTATCACGCAAAGCCAGTCGGGATCTTTTCGATGTGCATCTCCTTCTCACCTCCATGGATTTCGACAGAGAACGCCTCCGATTGGCTTACGTCGTCTACGGCGCTATGAGCCGCCACGATTGGCGCAAGGTGGGCATCCATGATGTGGACTTTCATGAAAAGGACCTCAGGGACCAACTCCTGCCGCTTCTGCGAAGGAACTTCGTGGACTCCGTAGGAGATGTTCACACCTGGGCAGTCCGCATCGTGGAGGAGTGTCGAGAAAAGCTTGCGTATCTGCTGCCTCTCACCGATACGGAAATGGAATTTCTGAACCGGCTGCTAGACCATGGTGAAATCAAGCCCTCGTTGTTAACCCAAGATGAAAACTTGGCCGAGCGAATCCGTCATCACCCAATGCTGCGGTGGAAAGCCTTAAATGTCAGGAAGCATAAGGGGCTCAAGTAGTGCTTGGGTTTGACAGTATGATCCCAAAAGAAGAATTCTTTTCTAAACGGGTTTAGCCGCTTTGTAGTGCCCACAAATTCGCCGGAAAACCCTTGGAAATAGCACATATCAGGTTGGTCCCGCATGGTTATAAACGCAGGAGCCGCCGGAGGGCGGCTCCGCTCCCTGCCACCGCAGCAGCAGGGGGATTTCCGTCCATATAATAATCCGGACAAGCTCGCTTGTCAGCACCACAAGCTGCCATCTCTTGAGCCAGAAATTCTCCCCCTTCCAGTTGGCGATCGATGAGCAAGGTACTATATGATCAGTGAGGTTGGCAAAGAGGATGGCGCGCAAGCGGATCAGGGATCTGCCGGATTTCTCCCGGCCACGGGAGAAGCTCCTGGAGCGGGGGGCGCAGGCGCTCTCCGATGCGGAGCTCCTGGCGATTTTGCTCCGCACCGGGGTGGAGGGGAAGAGCGCCCTGGACCTCGCCCAGGCGATCCTGAAAAAGGCGGGGCCGGAGCTCCCCCGCTGGTCGGTGGAGGATCTCCGCAAGCTCACCGGCATCGGTAAGGCCAAGGCCTGCCAGATCGTGGCCGCCTTCGAGCTCGCCCGCCGCTTCGCCCAACGGGAGCGACCCAGGATCCGCAAGCCGGAAGATGCCCTCCCCTATATCCAGCACATCGCCGACAAGAAACAGGAGTACTTCTTGTGCCTCACCCTGAACGGGGCCGGGGAAGTGATCCAGACCCGGGTGGTGACCGTGGGGCTCCTGGATTCCTCCCAGGTGCATCCCCGGGAAGTGTTCGCCGACGCCATCGCCGACCGGGCCGCCGCGGTGGTCCTGGCCCACAACCACCCCTCGGGGCTCTTGGAACCCACACCCGCCGACCTCCAGGTCACCCGGCAGTTGGTGGAGGCGGGGAGGATTCTGGGGATCGAGGTCCTGGACCACCTCATAGTAACCAAGCAGGGGTTTGTCTCGCTCAAGGCCCTCGGCCATATGTGAGCTCAGGTTAGGAAACCTCGGCCTGGAGGCGGCCTGGTCAGCGGCTTTCGCTTATCATAAGCCACCATGAAACTGTTGGCTTCGTCCCTGGCGTATCATCCGCTTTCCCCCGATGAAGCGCTGAAGGAAGCGTTGGCGCTTGGCTATGAGGGACTAGAGATCCTGTGTGACCCCCCGTGGCACCCCCGGGGCTGGCCCCTGCGGCTGGTCGAGGAAGTAGCGAAAAGCGGTGCGACCCTCTCCCTGCACGCCCCCATCGCCGACGTGAACCTGATCTCGCCGCATCCTGCGGCGCGGGCGTTCGCCGAGGCGGAGCTCGCCCGTACCCTGACCCTGGCCGCTGCCCTCGGTGCCCGGGGGGTGACCTTCCACCTCGGTCATCGTTCCACGGGAGTCCCTTACGAGCCGCCCTGGGAAGCGGCTAAAGCTGCCATCCGACGCCTCGCCTCCCGGGCACAAAACCTCGGGGTGAAGCTATGCCTGGAGAACGACTCCAAATCGCCTTACGCTTTCCTCTCGGACCTGGAGCTGTTCGGAAAACTCCTCTCCGAGCTGGGGATTCCCGGCACGCTGGA
>CAYUWL010000126.1:0-2910 GCA_964448595.1 uncultured Thermotogaceae bacterium | reverse complement strand
AAGCCGTTGCCGTTGCTAAGAAGGCCATCGAGCAGGGGGTGGCGCGCCGGATCCTCTCGGAGGACGAGCTCCGGGCCCAGGCCGAGCGCATGATCCGCTACGCCCGCGAGGAAACCGAGATCCTCATGCGCGAGGGGCACATCAAGCCGCCTCCGAATGTGTGACCGTGATCCGTGAACTGTAATCCGTGACGCGTAACGAGCAGGGGCCAGCCTCCGGCTGGCCCTTTTTCCCTCAGCTGGGCAAGCGAGCTAGAAAAGGTTAATGCGCTCCGCTAGGGGCAGTCGAAAAAAGCAAAAGTAAAGATGCGAGCCCAGTGCTCCCTTAGGCAAGCTGAATGTGACCTGTAGCGTGTTTATCGGCTTGACTAAGCACGGCTCTGAATTTCCTGATAGCGAAATGGACAAAAGGCCCTGGGGGTTGCTATAATGTTTGTGGGACGGAGGTGGCCATGAAGGGCAAGATTCGTGTTGTTGTCCCAGTTGTAATCGAGCCAGACGATGGTGGTTTCCATGCTTATGTGCCCCACCTACCTGGTTGTCATGTTGGGGGCGAAACCCTTGAAGAGGCCAAGCGGAACATTTTAGATGCTGCCTACCTTTACGTTAAGGCCCTGATAGAACGGGGAGAGCCTCTTCCAGTAGGTGTTGCCATTGAAGTAGAGAAGCCCAAAGGAGAGGAGCGGCCTCCAGATCATACCGATCCTCTCTTTCCTGATATGCCCCGAGAGGGCGTGGGAGCTCCTATATGTGAGCGTGCAGACCTTCTAATCCCAGTTCCTGCCTAGGGTTGGCCACCTATCCTAAACATATATGGGCACAGATTAAAAATTTAACAGTTCAAGAGTTGGTTTCTGCGTTAGAGAAAGACGGATTTGAGCTTCAGGATAGAAAAGGGGCAGTCCGATTATACACCCACCCTGATGGAAGAAAGATAACTATCCACTGGCATCCCCACAGCACTTATGGTGCGAAATTGCTTAAAGCCCTTTTAGAAGCTGCGGGGTGGACGACCTTGGCAGATTTAAAGAGGGTTGGCCTAATTGAGTAGCTTCCCGACGGCGCGCAGCATCAGTTTAGCAAACTGGCAGGTCTGCCCTTTCCCTCACCGGCCCACGTGCGATTATTAGCGCGCAAGGAGCCAGGGGGCAAACTTGATCCCAGGGCGGGCTGTTGTTATGTTGGTTTCGCGGTTTGAGGATGCGCAAAGCGACAACGGCCCACACTAGCGGAACTAGAAGGGCGGTGGTGTCCCGGGGAGTGTGTCTGGACTAGAGGCATGGTAGCCTTCCCACAAAAACAGAGAAGAAAGGAGGGAAGGCCACCATGCGGGACAAGACCCGCGACCAGATCCTAGAGCGGTTCACGGAGCAGATCAAGGGCCTGATCAAAAACCTTTTGGAGATTTGGAGAAGCTCATGCTGGAGGAACGGTCACGCTGGGGGGCAGATCTTCATTTTTGGTGTTCCTTGCTCTTTGCCACCCGCTTGGCGATCACACTCACGGTGGAGTAATAAAGTCCCACTACATCTGCCACCTCTTTGAGGGTGTACCCGTACACTCGCACCGCTTGGTATTAATCAGGTGATCTCTCCTCATGTTGGTCGTGCAAAATTCTGCCATCAGGGAAATCTAGTTTGCGGAATTTCGCGGATAGGTTTGCCCCAGTCTCGACATCAAACATCGCCACCAGATCGGCGTCCCACGCTGCTTGTGTGGATCTGGGGGTTCAGATCTTTACTTTTGAATGTTGGCTGCCTCCTGCCAGGTGTACTCCAGGTGGGAGAAGATCGTCTACGATCCGCGAACGGACACCGTGAGCCATCCCACCCGTGCGGTCACCAGAGCCGCCGTGCTAGACAGGAACACGGCATCCAATCTAATCACGCAAATACTTGTTGACGGACCGCCTAACGCTATAATGTATTGATTAATTGATTGGTTAGGAGGTGGGGGATGGCCCGTAGGGTGAGCGCCACCGAGGCACGGATACGGTTCGGGGAGCTCATGCGCCGTGCCGTGGAGGACAAGGAGGCCATCATCGTGGAGCGGGGGGGAAAGCCCTACGTGGTGCTGGTCTCCGTGGAGGAATACAACCGGCTGAAGCGGGGACAGGCTGCCTCCGGCTGGGAGGAGTTGCTGGGGGAAATCCGCCGGGTAAGGGCCCCGCTCGTCGGCCGGCCCCTGCCGCCCCCCGAGGAGGTCATCCGGGAGCTGAGGGAGGAACGGGGTGAACGGCTCACCGATCTGCGTTGACGCGAGCTTTCTGCTACACCTCCTGGTCCCCACCGAGACCACACCCGAAGCCGAGGCACTATGGGCGCGCTGGCACCGGGAGGAAAGAGAAACGGTGGCCCCCACGCTGCTTTACTACGAGGTGAGCAATGCCCTCCACCGGTACGTAGTGCAGGGGTTGGCCTCCCCCGCCGAAGCGGCGGCCCTGCTGGACGTGGCTTTGCGCCTGGATGTAGTGCTGCACGATGATCCCGAGCTTCACAGACATGCCCTTAGGCTGGCCCAGCGCTTTTCCCTGCCCGCCACCTACGACGCCCACTACCTGGCCCTGGCCGACCGGCTGGGGGCAGAGCTGTGGACCGCCGACCGCCGTCTGGTGGCCAAGGTGGAGGGGGAACTCCGGTTCGTCCGGCTGTTGGGGGATTGAACGTAGCTTGTAAATACCCCGGGGGGTATTTGTCTGAGGTAGATCATCAGGGACTCAGGCTAAAGACGCCTTCCAACCTCGCTCGTCAGCTTACTGAGACATCCCCAGTCGGATGGCCTGCTCAAGAAACGCCGGGCTTAAGCGATGTCCGGTGGGGACCGCCCCCACGGAGCCCTCCTTGGTCGATGCCCTCACGTAACCCCGTAAGAGCGGGGGTGTAGGTTGGTCAACCAGGGAAGGGTTGGGGTC
>CAYUWL010000125.1:0-2935 GCA_964448595.1 uncultured Thermotogaceae bacterium | reverse complement strand
GGGCTGTGGGAGTTCCCCGGGGGGAAGGTGGAATTTGGAGAGACCCCTGCCCAGGCCCTGGCCAGAGAGCTCTCCGAGGAGCTGGGGATCCAAGTGGAAGTAGGGGAGGAGCTCGCCATCGCAACCCATGCCTATCCTGACTGCAAGATCCGACTGCATCTCTTTCGCTGCCGTATCCTTTCTGGCGATCCTCAGCCCTTGGGCTGCGCCGAGGTCCGCTGGGCAGGCCTTGCGGAACTCGAGAGGCTCCCTCTGGCACCGGCCGACGAAAAGCTCCTCCGCAGGCTCAAGGAGGCCGGTGAATTCTCGGGAGGTGATATTCGATGGACATAGGCACGGTGGCAGCTGCTTTCGGGCTGGTCTTCTTGGCGGAGCTGGGTGACAAGACCCAAGTTGCAATCCTGGCAATGGCCGCGGATCGCAAGCCCCTGTCCGTGTTCTTGGGGGCCGGTCTGGCACTGCTTTTGAGCACCGCGATTGCGGTGGCCCTGGGGGCGCTTGCCAGGGGAGGCCTTCCGGAGGGTGCGCTGAGATGGGTGCGTTACGGGGCCGGGGCGCTGTTCATCGGCTTTGGGGCCTGGACTATCCTCCGAGGTTGAGCTTGTCCTCTACCCCCTTAAGCGCCTCCAGGATGGAGTAAGCGGTGAGATCGAGCTGCAGCGGGGTGATGGACACGTACCCGGAAAGCAGGGCCCATACATCGGTATCCTCTACCCCGGGTGGGGGCTCGGACAGCATCTCCCCGGTAAGCCAGTAATATTCCCTGCCCCGTGGGTCCTTGCCGCGCACGAGCTCGTCTCGGTAGATCTTGCTCCCCAGGCGCGTCAGCTTGACCCCCTTGGGCTTTCCCTTGGGCACGTTTACGTTGAGCAGGGTTCCAGGGGAAAGGGGGTGCTCCGCGAGCACGAACGCCGCCACCTGGGCCGCCACCCGGGCGGCATGGGTGTAGTCCGGGGGAGCTCCCTCCACCCCTTCCTCTCCCTCCCCCAGGTCCAGAGAGATTGCCACCGCCTGCACGCCCTGCTGGGCCGCTTCCATGGCCGCTGCCACCGTCCCGGACATGGTCACATCCCGGCCCAGGTTGGCCCCGGCATTTATCCCCGCCATCACCAGGTCCGGCCGCCTGGGTGCCAGACCCAAAAGCGCCAGGGATATGCAGTCCGAAGGGGACCCGTTGGTGATGTGCACTTCTTCACCACCCGGCAGCTTCGCCGTGGATACCCGCAGAGGCTTGTGGAAGATCCGGGTGCGAGATGCGGCCGACCAGTTCCTATCCGGAGCCAGGATCCACACCTCCCCCAGATCGAGGAGTGCGTTGCGGAGTGCAAGGAGCCCTGCGGAAAGGTAGCCATCGTCATTGGTGAGGAGGATGAAAGGCCTGCCCATTTCGGCCTCCTTTTGGACGTGATTCTAGTCCGTGTGTGCATCTTTCACAAATCGGTAGAAAAGAAGCCGTGTCTCCCCGTACTGGCGCACGGAGTCAAGCTTAAGGACGCCGTAGCACGAAGCGGGCTCTGTCTTACGAAACACCTCGACGACCACTGTAGCCCCCGGGGAAAGCAGCGCTGAGTTCCCCAGAACGGACGCCGACCGCAGGGCGAGATCACCGGCGTAGGGAGCACCCACGAACACGAGGTCGAACTTCCTTCCCCGGCGAGCCAGCGTGCGAATGGCTCTCAGGGCATCGCCTTGCACCACTTCTGCCCTGTCCTCGTAGCCGAGGCGACGCACGTTTTCCCGAATGATGCGGATGGCCCGGGCGGAGGAATCGACAAACGTGGCTCGCCGGGCACCCCGGGATAGGGCCTCCAGGCCCACCGCCCCTGTCCCGGCGAACAGATCTAAGAATTCCGCTCCCGGTACCCTTTCGGCCAGGATGTCAAACAGGGCAGTGCGTACCCGGTCCCTTAAGGGGCGAATCCCGGCCCCGTGCCACTCCACGAGCTTGCGGCCGCGTTTCTCCCCTCCGATGATCCTCACCTTGCGCTCCTCCTGTTTCACGTTACGATCGACTTTGACTCCATCGCAGGATATCCCAAACCGAAAGGCGAGGCAGCCTGCGGTCACCGGGGGCAAGACGACCGATGCGATACGACGTGGCGATTGTGGGGGCGGGTCCGGCAGGGCTATTTTCCGCCCTGGAGCTTGCGGAGGGGGAGCTCAAGGTGGTGGTACTGGAGAAGGGCCTAGCGCCCAAAGAACGTACCAGTATCACATGTGGGGTGGGCGGCGCCGGTACCTTCTCGGATGGTAAGCTCAACCTCACCCCCAAGATCGGTGGGGATACGGCGGCCATCGGCTGTTCGGTGGGGGAACTCGCCACGCTCATAGCTCGCGTGGATGAGGTATTCACCCGGTATGGGGCGCCGGAGAAGTACTCCGGAGAGGACGAACAGGCCCTGGCCGGGCTCAAGAAGCGGGCCGCCGAGGCCGGGATCGAGTTCATCGCCGGCCGGCAGCGGCACATCGGCACCCGGCGCATCCGCGAGGTCATCGACGCCTTGTACCAGGACCTGTTGGCCCGCGGGGTGGAGTTCCGCCTTGGTACCGAGGTCAAGTCCATTTCCAAAGCTGATCAGGGATTTGAGATCCAGCTGGATGGAGGAGCGGTAGCTGCCCGCTACGTGATCGCCGCGCCGGGCCGGGTGGGAGCTTACTGGCTCAGGGAGGTGGCCAGAAGGCTGGGAGTGGGACCGGAGTTCGGCCCCTTGGACGTAGGCGTGCGGGTGGAGTTCCCAGCCGAGCTCTACGAGCCCATCGAACGGGTGATGTACGACGCCAAGCTCCGCGTGCGCACCCCCACCTACGATGACATGGTGCGTACCTTCTGCACCAATCCCCGGGGGTTCGTGGTGCGGGAGGACTACGATGAGTTTGTGCTGGTAAACGGCCATGCCGAGAACAAGAAGAAGACCGAGAACACCAACTTCGCGCT
>CAYUWL010000124.1:0-2956 GCA_964448595.1 uncultured Thermotogaceae bacterium | reverse complement strand
AACTATATGCCCCGCCCTTCAGACCCTCAACCCCATGCTTGACAGTTTCGGGGCTTGACTGCTAAAATAGTTGCAAGCCGAAAAGCCTCTCCTGCACGGGAGCAGCCGGCCTGTGCCGGCCAAAAAGTTTGTCTGTCCCTTCGCCGAAGGAGGTGATTGGCCATGGTGGATCTTTGGCGGCTTGCGCAGGTTCGGCAGAGGGAGCTCCTGGAGGAGGCCAAGCGGGCCCGCCTTGCGCGAAAGATCGCGCAGCGGCGCAGGCGCAAGAGCCGGGCCATCGGCCTTGTACCCTTGATGATGCGACGCTAAGCGACGGTGGCCTGCCCCCTGTGAAGGGGCGGGCCTTTCACGCCCTCCCTCATCTCCGTGGCCGCGGGCGTGGTGCCTAGCTACTGTACCGGGAGACCATCTACACCAGGGAGTTTACCCGGCCATCCCAGTTTCCAAGTGGTGCACCGAGCACATCCCAAGCGCCTCGTGGGCTTCCTGAGCCAAGGGGACATCATCGCCCACATCCACTGGGAGGGCTAGATCCCGGCCCCATCGGCGAGGAGGCACTCCACCCGCTCCCGGCTGCGCGCCTCCGGCACAGCCGGGCTTGGGGAAAAGACCACGGCCCCAGGAGGGACGTCCTGGCGTACCACGGCCCCGGCGCCGATCTTGGCCCCTTTTCCCACGCGGATCGGCCCGAGGAGCACAGCGTTCGCCCCGATGATCACCCCGTCCTCGATCGTGGGGTGACGCTTCCCCTTTTGGCGGGCGGTGGCCCCGATGACCACTCCGGAGTACATGTGCACATCGTCTCCGATCTCCGCCGTCTCCCCGATCACCACGCCCATGCCGTGGTCGATGGTCACCCGCCGGCCGATCCGGGCACCGGGATGGATCTCCACCCCGGTACGCCGGCGCACGATGTGCGCGAGGAGCCGCGCAAGGAGCCGAAGGCGCCGGTTCCATAGCCAGTGGTTTACCCGGTGGGCCCACAGGGCGTGCATCCCCGGGTAACAAAGGAGCACCTCCAAGGGGTGCCGGGCTGCTGGGTCTCGCTCAAGCAGGGCTTGGATGTCCTCACGAATCCGCCTGAGCATCCCCGTCTCCGAAAAGTCCGGTGGAGAGGTACCGCTCCCCAGTGTCGGGGAGGACGACCACGATCGTCTTTTCGCATATCTCGGGCCGGCGTGCCACCTGCAAGGCCGCGGCCACCGCCGCCCCGGAGGAGATCCCGGCGAGGATCCCCTCCTCCCGGGCCAGCCTGCGGGCGGTTTCGGCCGCCTCCTCATCGGTCACCGTGACGACCTCATCGATGAGCTCCCGCTCCAGGACTTTGGGGACGAATCCCGCCCCGATCCCCTGGATCTTGTGGGGGCCGGGCGGCCCGCCCGAGAGGACTGGTGAGGCGGCCGGCTCTACCCCGACGATGTAGACCTCGGGCTTTCGAGCCTTGAGGACGCGGGCCACGCCGGTGATCGTGCCCCCGGTGCCGATCCCGGCGACGAAGACGTCCACCTGACCGTCGGTGTCACGCCAGATCTCTTCGGCCGTCTTTTCGTGGGCGCGCGGATTGGCGGGGTTCTCGAACTGCTGGGGCATGAATGCGCCCAGTCGGTTTGCCAGGTCCTCGGCCTTCCGCACCGCCCCGGGCATCCCCTCGGAGGCGGGGGTGAGGACGATCTCCGCCCCCAGGGCTCGCAGGATCTTTCGCCGCTCGGCGGACATCGTCTCCGGCATGGTGAGGATGAGCCGGTACCCCCGGATGGCACACACGAAGGCCAAGCCAATCCCCGTGTTCCCAGAGGTGGGCTCCACTACCACACCCCCAGGTCCCAGCACCCCTCGTTCCTCCGCGTCGTGGATCATCGCCCAGGCTATGCGGTCCTTGACGCTCCCGAGGGGGTTCTTCGACTCGAGCTTCCCCAGGATCTCCGCGGAAAGGCCCCGGCCGAGGCGCGAAAGGCGCACGAGCGGGGTTCCGCCGATGAGATCGATCAAACTATCGGCTACGCGCATTGCTCACTCCTTTGGGAAATAGTGAACCCATCTCCCGAACCGGGAATTGGAAGGAACTAGCCGCAGGCGAGAGGGCTTTAGCGGCTACAGGGGGAGAAAGCGCCCCTGGGACAAAGGCGATCACCCGTAGACAAGAGGTCTGTCTCCACCATCGCTTTCACCCCCTTGAGGTCTTCAGGTTGCATTACTGTAATCGTTTGGGTCCCCATTTGTCAAGTGGCTACACTGTCTGAAAGGAGGGTGATCGGGATGGAACGGTGGTTTGGAATCGTGGCGTTGTTGCTGATCGCCGGGCTGTTAGCCGGGCTGCTTGTAGTGCTCGTTGGACTCAAGGACGAGGGGGTCGCGATCCGGCTCTCCGGGCCAATCGCGATCGAGGGGCCGACAGGACCTCAGGAGATACACGTGGTCCTAGAGGTGCCGGAGGGCATCCAGGTGGAGGCAGGGGGCGAGGCTGAAGCTTCCCTGCACACCACCCTGGAGGGGATCCCCTGTCCGAACTGCCACGAAGGGTTGATGGTGCCTGTGCGCTGGAACCCGTTCACCGGGGAGATCACCTGGAGGTGCCCGGTCTGCGGCCACATGACCGAGGATCGCTGATTCCCCTTGCTACTATCGGCCCTCATATCTCTCACTTGCCCTCTCCCGTCGAGGAAGAGCCCAAGAAGTGGCGGGAGGCGGGGCAGCCCAGGCAGGGGTCCCGGTACCGTGGGCACTCTGGGCAATATGCTCCGCAGGGGGAGCGTTCCCCGCGCTCCTTAGGGATGCGCGGCTCCATCCCGGCAGGGAATACTGGCCGGTCCGTCACGTACAGGGCTGCCCGGACCAGGCCCAACGTGGCCTGGGGGTTTTCGGCCACCGCCTGGAGCCACCATTGGTGTTCTCCGGACAGGTAGTAGATCCCCACCACCATCTCCCCGAACGCCCCCATGAAGTAGACATAGGGGCA
>CAYUWL010000123.1:0-3005 GCA_964448595.1 uncultured Thermotogaceae bacterium | reverse complement strand
GCTACGCCCCCGGGCCCCTTGAGGCCCTAGTCCTGACGGCGGCGCTTGCGGCCCTGCGGCACTCGCCTTTTGGCGTTTCGCCTGCGGCCGGGCCGCTCACCCCACCACGAACGCCTCTTCCCGAACCTCGCCCTCGAACCGGGAGAGAGACAGGCGCGCTAGGTCCTCGGACACCTCGCCCCGCTCGATGTAGTCGGCGAGGAGCTCGGCCACCTTGGGGGCGATCATGAACCCGTGGCCGGAGTAGCCGTTCGCTTGGATGAAGTTCGCAAGGCCAGGCGTGGGACCGAGGATGGGCTGAGCATCCGGGGTCACGTCATAGAGCCCCGCCCACTGCCTGAGGACCGTAAGCTGCCCGAGGGCGGGGATGTGCCGCACGAGCTCCCGCAAGAAGCGCAAAAGGAACCGGAGACTGGAGCGAATGTTGTAGCCGGGCCGCTCGGCAGGATCCCCGATCCCGCCCACGATCTGGCCGTGGGCCGTCTGGGAGAAGTAAATGCCGGTGTGGAGAGAAATGACCATTACGTCGGTTATCGGCTGGATGGGCTCGGTGGCCAGGATCTCATGGCGCACCGGCCGACTTGGAAGCTCTACCCCGGCCATGGCAGCGATCCTTTTGGACCAGGCCCCGGCGGCGTTCACTACAAGTCCTGCCGCTACCCGACCCCGGCTCGTTACCACCTCCGTGACCTTACCGCCACGGACTATAAGGTCCGTGACCTCGGTGAACTTCTGAAGCTCCACCCCGAGCCTTTTTGCGCCCCTGAGGTACCCCTCCACCACCCGGAAGGGATTGGCATGGCCGTCGGTGGGACAGAAGGTGGCCCCGGCGATGGTCCTTATGTCGAACAAGGGCACGATCTCCCACACCTCCTCGGGGGCTAGGGCCCGGGAGGGAAGGCCGAGCTCGTTCTGGAGGGCCACCGCCTCCCGCTGCAGGGCTACCTCCTCCTCCGTCTCCGCCAGGACGAGGTAGCCCCCTTGCACGTACTCGATGTCGTAGTCGAGCTCCTCGGAGAGCCCTTCGTAGATCCGCACTGAGCCCATGGCAAGGCGGATATTGGACTCACTTGTGAACTGCTGGCGGATCCCGCCTCCGCAGCGGCCAGTGGCCCCAGCGCAGGGGAAGCGCCGCTCCAGCAGAAGCACGTCGCGGACCCCCCGCTTGGCCAGGGTGTAAGCCAAGGCCGCTCCGGTGACGCCGGCCCCGATGATGACCACGTCCGCACTAGTCCTCATCTTCCCCTCCCAACAGCAAGGCAATGGGGGCCGGGGCAAGTGGCGGCCGCACGGAGATCTCCTCCATCACCTCGGAAAGCGGCCTCCCTGTCTTTTCCGCCAGGATCCGCGCCACGAGGGGCAGGCATGTACGCCCCTGGCAAGGCCCCATCCCCACCCTAAGGTGCCGCTTCAGCTCCTCCAGGGTGTCGTACCCCTCTTCGATGGCCTGAATTATCTGTGAAAGTGTGACCTCTTCGCAGCGGCAGACGATGGGCTCATTCATTCCGCACCACCCTCACCGCCCGGGCCTCCATGGCCCACTCCTCGGGCACCTCCACCGTGACCAGGTAAGTGGTGCCCACCTTACGGGTCCGGAGCACCCTGCCCGGACCCAAGGGTGTCCCCTGCCGGGAGAGGACCTGTACTTCATCCCCAACCCGGGGAATGGGGAGGAATTCGTACGGGACCGTGATATGTGCTTTCCCCTCTTCCGAAAGGTCAACCAGGAAGATGGCAAGCCCAGGACACACCCCAAGGCAAGTCCCGCACCCTGTGCAGCGATCAAGGTCCAGCTTCGGTAGGGCAGTGATTTCCGGGCCGATATGAATCGCACCGAATGGGCAGGACTCCTCGCATGGATTGCAGGGGATCTCCTCCACACACTCGATCACTGCGCAGGGGCCCAGGCGGAGCCGCTCAAGCGGGGGGACCCTCCCCTTAAGCTCCGCCAAACTCAGTACCCCGGTCTCACGAAAGCTTGCCACAGGCCACCTCCTTCATCAGGGAACGGAGCCTCTCCTTGCCACGACGGGGTCGTTCTCCAAACGGCCCTTTCCTGAGCTGGGCAAGGCTTCTTTGGGCTGCGGCCAGCTCGTCGTCCACCTTTTGTCCTAGGCGCGCAAGCAGGGACAGTGCGGCGATCCTGCCCTCGAGCATCGCCGTTGAGGCTTCCCCAATTCCGGCGCAGTCTCCTGCAACGTACAGCCCTGGGACCGTGGTCTCCATCCCCTCGTCGTGCAGGGGCACCCGCCCCCCGAGCTCCGGCACGTAGGCCATCTTCGCCCCGGCTTGCTCCACAAGGCGCGTGGAGGGGGTAAGGCCCACGGCAAGGCAAATGGTATCCACTTCGAACTCCCGCTCCGTACCGGGGATGGGCCGGAAGCGCTCGTCAAGTTGGGCGATAACTGCCCCTTCCACCTCCCCTTCCCCTAAGGCGCGGACCACCGTATGCGAGGTGAGGATGGGGACCCCAAGGCGTCTGATCTTGGCAGCGTGGACGTGGTATCCGCCGATCCGTGGAGCAGCCTCCACCACTGCCGCCACCTCCACCCCCGCCTGGAGGAGCTGATAGGACACGATGAGCCCTACGTTCCCCGCCCCCACCATGAGGGCCCGCTCCCCAGGCTTTATCCCGTACACGTTCATCAGGGTCTGCACCGCCCCGGCCCCGTACACCCCGGGGAGGTCGTTCCCGGGAAACAGGAGGAACCTCTCTTCGGCCCCGGTGGCGACGATAAGGTGCTCTGTCCGGACGAGGAAGAGGCGCCCCGCGTGGGCCACGGCCAGGGTACGCTCTTCTTCCTCGTACAGCCCCAACACCTGGGCCCCGGAGAGAAGCTCCACTTCATCCCTCACCTCGGCGATCAGCTCCTGAGCGATGGTCACGCCGCGCGTGCCGGCCCGCTCCGCCCGAGACCCGAAGAACTTGTGCGTTTGCTTGATGAGCTGGCCGCCGGGATGGGGGTTCTCGTCCAGGAGAACCGGCCTTACCCCATGTTCCAGGA
>CAYUWL010000122.1:0-3057 GCA_964448595.1 uncultured Thermotogaceae bacterium | reverse complement strand
TGTCCCTGTCGGGAAGCGTGATGCAGGGCCTGTTCAGAAACCCGCTTGCCAGCCCCTATGTGCTGGGAGTTGCCTCGGGTGCCTCGGCGGGCGCGGCTGCGGTGATCGCCCTGGGATTTTCCGGTCCGGTTGCCCTTCCGCTTGGAGCCTTTCTCGGTGGGGCCCTGGCGGTGGTTATCGTCTGCCGCTTGGCCCGGGTCGAGGGAGGGCGGAGCTCCGATTTCGGCCTGATCCTGGGGGGCGTGGCCCTGGGGGCGGTCTTCTCCGCGGGCACCAGCTTCTTGATATTCTTAACGGCGGGAGACAGGAGGCTCTCGGAGATCCTCTTCTGGACCATGGGGGGGCTGGGGCGGGCGAGTTGGCGTTACCTTTGGGTCATGTTCCCTATCGCCTTCTTTGGGGCTCTGTTCCTTTGGGCCGCCGCCCGCGAGCTCAACGCCCTGGCCTTGGGCGAGGAGGCGGCCTTCCACCTGGGGATCGATCCGGAGCGCTTAAAAAAGGCCGTCTTGGCCGCGGCGACATTGCTCACTTCTACGGCGGTGGCCTTCGCTGGAACGATCGGCTTCGTCGGCCTCATCACCCCGCACGTGATGCGACTGCTCCTCGGGCCGGACCATCGGGCCTTGCTTCCGGCGACGGCCCTTGCCGGGGGGATCTTCTTGGTGTGGGCCGACGCGGCAGCACGGACCGTGATGCGCCCGACCGAGCTCCCCTTGGGTATCATCACAGCGTTGATCGGCGCCCCTTTCTTCCTTTACCTTTTGCGGACAAGGCCTGGGGGGAAGATGGGATGAAGATCTCCGTCCAGGAGCTTGGCTTTGCCTACGACGGGCAGCAGGTCTTAGACGACATCTCCCTGGAGGTCGGGGAAGGGGAGATCTTGGCACTGGTCGGGCCCAACGGAAGCGGAAAGACGACGCTGTTGCGGAACCTCTCCGGGGTCTTGCGGCCGAAGGCGGGAGCAGTTTACCTCGATTTTAAGGAACTTGGTAGGTTCAGTCCTCGCGAGCTAGCGCGGCACTTGGCAGCGGTGGAGCAAGAGCGGAGGGTCGGCTTCGATTTCACCGTCCGCGAGCTGGTGGAGCTTGGGCGGCTGCCGTATCTAGGGAGGCTCGAGCGCCTCGGACCCCGGGACCACGAGGCCGTCCGCCGGGCGATGAAACTGACGCATGTGGAGGAATTCGCCGAAAGGCCCATAAGCAAGCTATCCGGCGGGGAGCGGCAACGGGTCTTCCTCGCCATCGCACTGGCCCAAGAGCCGCAGATTCTGCTCCTAGACGAGCCCACAGCCCACCTGGATGTTAAGTATCAGCTTGAGCTGATGCAGATCATCGAGGGGCAGGCGCGGGCTGGGCTCATGGTGGTAATGGCCCTGCACGACCTCAACCTGGCCGCGGCCTTCGCCCACCGGATCGTGCTCATGGCAGGTGGACGAGTGGTGGCCAGCGGGACGCCAGGGGAGGTGCTGACTCCCAAACGCCTGCGGGCCGTGTTCGGTGTGGAGGCGGTGGTACGCGAAAACCCGATCACCGGGGGCGTATACGTCCACTTCCTGCCCCCTCGGCCGACCCCCACAGACAAAAAGGGGAGGGTTTTGGTGATCGGCGGCGGTGGCGCGGCGGCCGAGATCTTGCCCCACTTGGCCGCCAAATATCAAGTCAGCGTGGGCGTGGTGTCCCCGCTTGACTCCGACTACCAGGCGGCTAGGCAACTTGGCCTAGAGGTCATAGATGAGGCACCCTTCGCCCCGGTTTCGGAGGAGGCTCGTAGGCGGCTATGCCAAAAGCTTTCCCAAGCTGACGCGGTAGTAGTATGCCCCACCTGGTTCAGCCCCGGCAACTTGAAGGTTCTCGAGGTGCTGGATGAAAAGGTCAAGGCGAAAACCAAAATCTTTATCTTGGATCCCAAGACACTCCAAGAGCACGACTTCACGGGCGGGAAGGCCAGCCAAGTGGTGGAGCGACTCCTGGCGGCCGGGGCGGTAAAAGTTGAAGCAGGGCGCCTTGCTCAACTGGATCTGCTTCAGGAAGGACCAAAGGATGGTGGGCAACCTCCTTCTTGAATTGCTCAAGCGCAAGAGGCCTCTTTTAGCGGACGGGGCGATGGGGACGCGGCTTCTGGAGCTGGGCCTTCCTTCGGGAGCGCCCCCGGAGCTCTGGAACGAGCAGGCCCCCGACGCGGTTTTGCAGGTGCACAAAAGCTATATCGAGGCAGGCTCCGACATCATCTTGACGAATTCCTTTGGCGCCAGCCGCAGGAAGCTCGCCCGCCTTGGGCTTGCGGACAAGGCTGCAAGCCTGGCAAGGAGGGCGGCAGAGCTGGCGAGGGAGGCGGCGGGCGATAGGGCCGCGGTCTTGGGCTCCATTGGTCCCACGGGCGAACTCCTGAAACCGCTGGGCAAGCTCACCCTCAAGGAAGCCCGCGAGAGCTACGCTGAACAGGCACAGGCGCTGGCCCAAGGCGGCGTCGACGCGCTCATTCTGGAGACGTTTTTCGACCTGGAAGAGCTCAAGGCTGCCCTTGTCGCCGCGCTCCAGGCCACGGATCTTCCGATCGCATGCTCCATGACCTTCGGGACTGGGGGCAAAACCATGATGGGCGTCTCCGTCGAGCGGTTCGCCCGGGAGATCGAGGCGTTGGGGGAGGAAAGGATCGTCCTTTTAGGGGCCAACTGCGGGGCCGGGCCGAAGGAGATGGAGACCATTGCCGAAAGTCTCTGCGCGGCTGCAAAACGACTCCCAGTGCTGGCCAAGCCCAACGCAGGGCAGCCGAAGCTGGTCGAGGGCCGTACGGTTTACGAGGCTTCGCTGAGGGATTTTGCGGAAAGCGCGAGGAGCTGGATCCGGGCAGGGGTAAAAGTGGTGGGCGGCTGTTGTGGGACGACGGCCGAGCACATAAAGGCGCTGGCGGAGGTGGTGAAGAGATGAACGAAAGTAGCTTGAAAGGTGTGGAGGAGTTCCTTGTCGAGCTTGGGTCTACGGCGCCCGCTCCCGGAGGTGGGGCGGCGGCGGCGCTGACGGGGGCAATGGCCGCCGCCTTGGTGGAAATGGTGGCCGG
>CAYUWL010000121.1:0-3064 GCA_964448595.1 uncultured Thermotogaceae bacterium | reverse complement strand
GCCGACCTCCTCCGCCACGATCCGAGGCTGCGCCTGGCCATCTCTACTCGCAAGGGCACTTCCCCCCTGTCACCAGCGGGAGCCCGCTCATCGGCCCAGGGAAGGAGCCCTACTCGCCTGCCTTCCCAACCCACCCTGTCCCGGATTGTAGGATGGTTCCTACTCCGGGGAACCGGCGTAGCTTGAGGGAGGCCCTGGTGGAGCTGGCCAGCCGCTACTACAAGACCCGCATCTGCTATCCCATCGTGGCCCTGGCCGCCGAGACCGGGGACATCCTGGACGTTAGGCTGCGGCAGGGAGCGGTCCACACCGCGGACGGGGCCCTGGCGTTCATCCTGGAGCTGGTGGACTCCCGTGGAGGGGAGCCTGTGTGAGGTGACCTTGGTGCGCCTGGACTCCAGCTTTCCCGGGGAGGAGCTGCTTTCTGGGCTCGAGGCTCAGGGGATCCCGTACGTAGCCGGGATACGCAACAACCCCGTGCTCAGCTGGATGGCCAGGCCGCAGTTAAAGCGGCCTCCAGGTCGGCCGCCTCGGCGGCCCCGCACCTGGCTGCATGAGGCCACCTACCGTGCTGAGAGTTGGTCTCGCCCCCGGTGTGCGGTGCTGGTGGTCCAGGAACGTCCGGGGGAGCTATTTCTGCACCACTTCTGGCTGATCACCAGCTGGACTCAGGAGCAGCTGGACGCCAAGCCGTTGGTGGAGTACCCCCGCCAGCGGTGCACGGCCGAGGGCCACCTGGGGGAGCTGATGAACGTCCTGAGGCCAGCTTTGTCCTCAAGTCCCCGTCCCAAGGGCCACTACCGGGGCCGGGAACCCCAAAAGCGTTACCCCTCCGGGGACGCATTCGGCCAGAACGAGGTGCGGCTGTTACTCGCTGTGCTGGCCGAGGGCGTGCTCCATGCGGCTCGGGAATTGCTGGAGGAGGCCACGTTCAAGGGGTGGAGCCTGATGCGGCTGCGGGAACGGGTGCTGCGGGTGGCGGCCCGGGTGCTGGTGCACGGCCGGCGGGTGACGGTGGTGGTGAGCCAGTTGGCAACCTGGTGGTGGCGGGTATTGTGGGGGAAGCTCCTCGCCCTGAGGCCGATGGCCCCCTGAGTTCCCGTCTTTTCTGGGCCTGCTGATGAACTACCCCTGGGAACCGTGGTCGGTGGAGTGACCCCGTGAGGGGGGCTATGTCTCAACCTCGCTTCTCTGGTTTTTTGTCCCCTTGGTGAGGCCCCTTGCTGAACCTGTAAGCCAGCGGGCGGGGCGCCCGGAGTCCTCCCTTGGCCTCCAAAGGTGTGCTCTTCCCCCCACTCCGCTGCCCATCCCCGCCGGGCATGAATAAGACGGGTTGAGACTGGGCACCCGGGGGTACGGCCGAGCTTACCGGCGCCTTGCTTTGGCCAAATGGGGTGATGATAGAATGGCAGATGGGAGGGTTGTACCTCTCGGTGAGAGCCGTTTCCGGCCGGGGCGGGGCTGTAAAGCCAACGGGCGTGTCCACCTTGAATTCCACCGGCTTTTCCTTAGAAATTAATCTGTTGTGGGGAGGCTGATAAGGTGTATAGGATAACCGCGGCAGTTATTCTTGCTCTATCCGTAGTGGCGTCTTGCGTGGCGCAGGCTGTGCCACCTGGGTATGACGCCGCCAGCTTCGCTAGGGTAGGCATGGGTGTCCGAGCCCAAGCGATGGGCGGGGCCTTCTGTGCCATCGCCCAGGGCCCGACCGGCGGATACTGGAACCCTGCGGGGCTCGCTTACCTTCAAGGCTTTCAGGCCGAGGGTATGTACACAGACTGGCTCGGCGCTGGCATCGACATTCAGTACATCAGCCTAGCCGGTTACCCCCCGATTGGGGAGAAGCGACCAACGATCTCGCTAGAGGGCCGTCCGGTGAAGTTCGCAGCAACCTGGGTTTCTGTGCGCGTAGCGGACATCCCCTGGTGGGAAGAAGGAGGGTATGGCACCTTCGATGCCTGGTCCCATCTTGTTATTGGCACCTGTGCTTGGGAGCTCTCCCAGAATCCCTCCGTCTCGATTGGAGCGAACGTTAAGTTCTACCACGACTCGATTCTTGAGGGGAAGAGCTTCGGGTTGGGCTGGGACGTAGGGGTTCTATGGCACACCCAACTTTTCGACTTCCCGGCCTCTCTGGCCTTCGTCACCACCGATGTAGGGGACTCCAAGATCAAGTGGTACGGCACCACTGGCGAGCCGGTGAACTATGTGCCATGGCTGGTTCGGTTCGGGCTGTCGATTGAGACCTGGGAACGGCAGGCCTTGGTGGGGTTCAGCTACGAATGGGGTGTCAGGCGCCCGCGGTTTGAACGGCTCCGCGCAGGCTTGGAGTTGACGTTCGATTGGCTGGCTCTCCGGGCCGGCTATGACTGGTTGCTCGTGGAGCCGGGAGGAAGGTGGACGGCCGGGGTAGGCATATCACCTTGGGATTGGCTAACCATCGACTACGCTCTTCTCCCGGGTGGACTGGGGAATACATACCTGACTGTGTTACAGATGCGATTCTAGCCTTCGTGGTCTTCCTCCGTGACAGGCTAGCCGCCCGATCGATAAAACAGGCTCAGTTGTGGCAAGAAACTGTGACAAGCGGGTAGGCTTCCTTCCAGGAGGGAACCAATTTTCACCACTTAACAGGACGGGATCTTGTCCCGTAGATAGAAATCCCGAAACGCTACACAGCAAGTTATGGTAGGCCCCAGTGTTTCAAAAAAGAGCAGGCTCTGCGAATTCGCAGAGCCTGCCTCACTCTTCTCCCGCCTTCTGCTAGCGCAAGACGACGATCTTCCCCAACTCTTGGCTAATCCAGCTGCCATCAACCCTTATTTGCACCTTATAGAGATAGACACCGTTAGCCAAGTACGTGCCAGACAGGTCCTCGGTGTGCCATTCAAGCTCGCTCCCTGGCGCGGTGTCCTCCCATACGAGCCGTCCAGAGAGATCGTAGATCTGCACTCGGATCTCTTCTACCTCGTCTGCCATTGCACCCATCACATAGAAGTGCGCTGTGTGTACGTCCCTTATCGGGTTTGGCGACATCACCACTCGGAGCTGGTCCTCAACGGCT
>CAYUWL010000120.1:0-3130 GCA_964448595.1 uncultured Thermotogaceae bacterium | reverse complement strand
CTTCCTCTGCAAGGTGCTTCCCACCCGGGCCCTGATGCTCGCGGTCGGGGCGGCGATCGTCGTCCTGCAAATACGGACGTTGTATCAGGCACTTGGCTAGCACCCTTTGAGGCCTTGCGGTGGATCGCCCCTCCACGGGGCCTCTCGGCGCACTTGGTGGTGAGGGCGTTTCGTGTGTTAGACTTGCGCCGAGATGCGCTGGCCTTATTTTGTGCTTGCAAGTTCGGTGCTGGGTTTGGATCGCTTGACGAAGGCACTTGTCTCCGGAAGTCTACGTCCGGGTGAATCGATCCCCCTTTTAGACGGGGTTCTCCGACTGACCAGGGTGCACAACTTGGGCGGTGCTTTCGGCCTGTTCCCCCAGCACCGAGCTGTGTTCCTGGGTTTGTCTTGCGGGGTAGCGCTCGGGCTCACCCTGGCCTTAGGGGCCGGCCTTCTTACGCGGCGACTGGTCATGATCGGAGGGGCCCTGCTTTGGGCTGGAGCGGTCGGCAATCTCATCGACCGGCTGAGCTGGGGCTACGTGCTCGATTTCGTGGAGTTCCCCCACTTCCCGGTTTTCAACGTCGCAGACTGCGCCATAGTTGTGGGGGCATTCTTCCTGGCCGTAGGGCTGTTTTGGAGGGGACATGGACCCGCTTTTCATCGTGCTTGAGGGGCCGGACGCTTCGGGCAAATCCACACAGCTTAAACTGCTCTCGGAGAGGTTCACCGCTTTGGGTATCCCCCATATAACGACCCGGGAGCCCGGGGGAACTCAAATTGGACAGGACCTTCGCCGGATACTCCTTGATCCCCACCGGTCCATGCGCCCCCTAACCGAGCTCTTTCTCATGGTGGCAGACAGGCACGAGCACGTGGAAACGGTGATCCGACCAGCCCTTCGGAAGGGAAAATGGGTGATTTCTTCTCGCTATACCCTATCCACTTTGGCTTATCAGGGGTATGGTCGGGGGATGGATGTCAAATTGCTCAGGCAATTAAACGAACTTGCCACTTCCGGACTCGATCCCGATTATGTTTTCCTCCTCGATCTTCCACCTCAGGTGGCCTACGAACGGACCCGGGGACGGGACAGGTTCGAGGGGGAGGGCCTCGCGTTCTTCACCCAGGTGCGCGCGGCGTACCTTTCGCTAATCCGATCCGTGCCCCGGGGCTATGTCATCGACGCCACCAAGACGCCGGAAGAAGTGTGTCGGGAGATCCTGGCCCACCTCCCCCTGCCTGGGTAATATGGCTCTGGTCGGTTTCACCTTGTACGACGTCGGGCTAGTCAGTGTGGCGAGCGAGAAAGTATGAGCTTTAGGAGGGGAGATGGAGATCGTATGCAGCCGTGAGGATCTTGTTTTTGGAGTTAGGACTACCAGCCACGCCCTGGGCGGACGCACGTCCATGCCCATCTTGGGGGGCATACGTTTTCGCACCACCGGAGAAGGGGTGGAGCTGGGGGCAACCGACCTCGAATGCTCCATCCAGTGTACGGTGCCAGCCCAGCTTCAAGGCGAGGGCACCGTGGTATGCCCAGGGCAGGTGCTCTCCCAGCTTGTCACCCGGCTTCCGGAGGCAGACAAGATCAAGCTAGAGGAGGCTGACGGTAAGGTGCGGCTGGTGTGCGGGGAGGCGGTTTTCGATCTCCTTACCCTACCTCCCGAGGAGTTCCCCGATCTTCCCAAACCCGAAGGGGACCCCCTCTGCCGTTTGCCACTTGAGGCCTTGCTGCGCGCGATTTCCCAGACAGCGTTCGCTGCCCTCAGGGCCTCGGAGACCACCAGGCTCGCCCTTACCGGGGTGGACCTCGTGCTCCGGGACGGGACCCTCAAGTTCGCCGCCACCAATGGCTATCGCCTGGCGATCAAGCGGGTCACGGTGGAGGGACTGCCGGAGGGTTACGATGCCTCGTTCCTCATCGACGCCCAGATCCTGGGCGACCTCCATCGGGTGCTGTCTTCCACAAGCGCGGATGAGGTGACCATCTACGAAGAGGGAGGACAGCTTCACTTCTCCGCAGGACCGGTGCTGTTCTCAAGCCGGCTGATCCAAGAGCAATTTCCCGACTTTGAGCGGGTCATCCCCAGGGACAACGAGGTCGGGCTTTTCCTTCCGCGCGAGGCCTTCCTGGAGACCCTGCGACGTATGGAGATCACCGCTACTGAAGAATCGGGCGCGGTCACCCTCAAGGTCTCGGCCGACGAAACCGCCGTGGAGGTGTCCTCGGCTTCCAAGGACAAGGGGGAAGGCCGAGAGCGTGTGCGGCTCACCAAAGCCCCGGGCAAGGATATCGAGATCGCGTTCAAGGCCGAGTACCTGATCGATGCCCTGCGCAGGATGGATTCCGATCAAGTGGCTCTGTGGCTCTCCGCCCCGGAGCGGGCGGGGCTGATCGAGCCCTCTGGGGACATCGCCCCTGGGGACGAGGGGTTCATCTACGTGTGCATGCCCGTGCGGCTCATTTGAGCTTCTCCCGCGCCAGCTTCAGGGCCGCTTGGATTGCCTGAGGGAGGGCGGCGGCGTTGGGCCCGCCCCCTTGAGCAAAGGTCGGCCGGCCGCCACCTTTGCCGCCCAGCCTTGCGGCGGCCGCGCGCACGAGTTCCCCGGCCGAAAGGCGTGGCTCCTCCGCCACCTTGGCCACCACCAACGCGCGGTCCCCCGCTCGGGTGCCCAAGATCACCGCACATCGCCCCAGGCGATCGGCCAGGAGATCCACCAGCCGCTTGGCATGGTCCGGCCCGCCTTCCACCAGGGCAGCCAGGAGCTTTGCCCCTTCCACCTCTTCGGCGCCCGCCGCGAGCTCTTGGGCCTGGAGGCTGGCTAGCCTCTCTTCCATGGCCTCAAGTCGCTTTCGCAGCGCCGCGACCTCGGCGAGGAGCCGGGCCACCCCTTGGGGAACCTCTTCCTCGGGCACCTTGAGGAGCCGGGCCAGGGCCTTCCGCTCGTCCCGGAGCGAAGCGAGATATCCCCGGGCCTTCTCCCCCACCAGGGCCCGGATCCTTCGGGTGCCAGCGGCCACCGCCTCCTCGGAGAGGATCACGATGGGGCCGATCTCCCCGGTGCGCCGGACGTGCGTCCCCCCACACAGCTCCTTGGATACCCCGGGCACCTCCACCACCCGCACCTTTTCCTTGCCCCGGTA
>CAYUWL010000119.1:1981-3132 GCA_964448595.1 uncultured Thermotogaceae bacterium | reverse complement strand
GATGAAGGCCTTGGTCACAGGGGGTACGGGGTTCATCGGGGCCAACCTCGTCAGGGCCCTCCTTAAAAAGGGCTTTTCCGTGCGAGTTTTGGTGCGGCCGAATTCGGATCTGCGCAACCTGAAGGGCCTTGCGGTAGAGCTCACCCCGGGAGACGTGCGCGACCGCGCTTCTCTGAAAGCGGCCATGGCGGGCTGTGAAGTTGTGTTCCACAGTGCGGCCCTTTACTCGTTCTGGGTGCGGCCTCGCTCCCTCATCTACGAGGTGAACGTGGACGGAACACGAAACGTCCTGCAGACGGCCCTGGAGCTCGGGGTGGAGCGGGTGGTGTACACAAGCTCGGTGGCTGCCCTGGGCCTCCCGGAGGATGGAAGGCCTGCCGATGAGGAGACACCGGTCGACCCGCGCAAGATCATAGGTGACTACAAGAAGAGCAAGTACCTGGCCCAGGAGGTGGCCCTGGCGTTCACAAAAAAAGGCCTGCCGGTGGTAATCGTGAACCCCAGCTTCCCAGTGGGACCCTACGACGTAAAACCCACCCCCACCGGCCAGGTGATCCGCGACTTCCTCTCCCGCCGGATGCCCGCTTACCTGGACACCGGCATGAACGTGGTGGCAGTAGAGGACGTGGCCCTGGGACATCTACTGGCCATGGAGAGAGGGCGGGTGGGACAGTGCTACATCTTGGGTGGGGAGAACCTGACTCTGAAGGAACTTCTTTTCACCCTCTCTGAGATCACCGGCCTTCCAGCCCCCAAGATGAGGCTGCCCTACTGGCCAATCCTGGCCATGTCCTATCTCAATGCGGGGCTATGCCGCCTAAGTGGAGGCACCCCGCGGATGACCCCGGAGACGGTCCGCATGTCCCGTCACCACATGTTCTACAGCCCCAAGAAGGCTGTGGAGGAACTGGGCTTCCCCCAAACCCCGGCCAAGGAAGCCCTGTGCCGCGCTGTGGACTGGTTCTTGCAGCAGGGGAAGCTGTCCGCCCGGGGGGTGGAAAGATCAGAAGTGCTTTAGATACTTGAGGGCCTCGAACAGCTCGTCGATGGCCACCTCGCCCTTGCCCTCTTCGATCGCCCGGCGGACGCAGTGTCGGGTATGCGAGTGGGCCAGTGCGCGGGCAGCCCCGGACAAGATTCCCTGCACCGCT
>CAYUWL010000119.1:0-1881 GCA_964448595.1 uncultured Thermotogaceae bacterium | reverse complement strand
ACTTGCCGGACGGGGAGGTGGGGCCTATCCTTCCCCTTAACGTGAGGTGAAACAGGGTGGCCATCCTTGTGAACGAGAGCACACGCGTTTTGGTACAGGGCATCACTGGAAGCGAAGGGGCGTTTCACACCCGGCACATGGTAGCTTACGGCACAAAGGTGGTGGCCGGGGTGACCCCGGGCAAGGGGGGCCAATCGCTTGACGGGATCCCAGTCTACGGTTCTGTGGCCGAGGCGGTGCAAGAGCACGGGATCGACGCCTCCATCCTGTTTGTGCCCGCCCTCTCTGCCTGTGATGCGATGCTCGAGGCGGCGGATGCCGGCGTCCCCTTGCTCGTTGCCATCACCGAGGGAATCCCCTTGCACGACATGCTCAAGGCGTACCACCTCCTCAAGGGCTACGGGGTGCGCCTGATCGGTCCCAACTGTCCGGGCCTGATCTCACCGGGGAAGGCCAAGGTGGGGATCATGCCGCCTGAGGTGTTCCGCCCTGGCCCGGTGGGGATCGTCTCCAGAAGCGGTACACTCACCTACGAGATCGCCTCGCATCTGTCGCGAGCGGGAATCGGCCAGTCCACGGTGGTGGGGATCGGCGGCGATCCCATCATCGGGAGCACCTTCACCGAGCTTTTGCCGCTTTTCGAACAGGACCCGGAGACGGAGCTCGTGGTGTTGGTGGGGGAGATCGGCGGAGCGGCTGAGGAGGAGGCGGCCGACTACGTGGCCGAGAACGTGAAAAAGCCGGTGGTGGCTTACATAGCTGGTTTTTCGGCTCCGCCCGGAAAGCGCATGGGCCACGCCGGAGCGATCATCTCGGGGTCCGAGGGGACGGCCGAGGCAAAGGCGAGGCGGCTTGAGGCCCGGGGGATCCCGGTGGCCCGCACCCCGGCCCAGGTGGCGGAGCTCGTAAAGGAGCGTCTTTCGTGAAGAGCTTCGGGCTTGTGGGTCTCCCAAACGCGGGCAAGTCCACCATCTTTAACGCCCTCACCTCCGCCGGCGCCAAGGTGGAGGCATATCCGTTCTGCACCATAGACCCGTATCATGGGGTGGCGGCTGTGCCGGACGAAAGACTGGACCGGCTTCATTCCCTGTTTCCGGAAAAGAAAAAGGTCCCTACGGCCATCGAGGTGGTGGACATCGCCGGGTTGGTGAAGGGGGCCTCGCAGGGAGAGGGCCTGGGAAACCAGTTCCTCTCGGAGATCCGGGGCGTGGATGCCATCCTGCACGTGGTGCGCTGCTTTGAGGACCCGGAGGTGGCCCACCCTACCGGGACCCTGGACGTACGGCGCGATATCGAAATCGTGGAGACCGAGCTCCTCCTCAAGGACCTGGAGACCCTGGAGCGAAGGCGGGCCAGGATCAGGAAGCTCGCCCAGACCGGGGACAAGGAGGCGAGGAAGGAGCTCAAGCTCCTCACGCGGCTGATCCAGGCGGTGGGGGCGGGGGCGCCCATCCGGGCCCTGGACCTTCCCAAGGAGGATCTAGTCCGCCTTAAGGATCTTTCCCCCCTCACGGCCAAGCCCGTCCTGTTTATCGCCAACGTGGGGGACGAGGGGGAGAACGAGCTTTCCGCCGAAGTGGAGCGGCTGGCAGGAGAAAGGAGGGCTGGGTGCGTGGTCATCAGGGGGCGCCTTGAGGCCGAAGTGGCCGAGGCTGCTTTTGACGAGCTGGAAAGGAAGGCGTTCCTTTCCGAGTGGGGGCTTGGAGAATCCGCTCTTTCGCGCCTTACGCGGGCCGCCTACGGGCTCCTTGAGCTTGTCACCTTCTACACGTTTGATGGGCCGGAGGTGCGCGCATGGACCGTGCAGGCAGGGACAACTGCCCCGAACGCTGGGGGGGTGATCCACTCCGACTTCCGCGACCGGTTCGTCCTGGCCGAGGT
>CAYUWL010000118.1:0-3137 GCA_964448595.1 uncultured Thermotogaceae bacterium | reverse complement strand
ACCCCCCCGGCTTGAAAGGGCAGCTGCCGGGCATCGCAGGCGATGAGGCTCACCTCCCTGTAAAAGCCCAAGAACTCAAAGTAACGCCTGTTCCTCCGCAGTATCCGGGGGCTGAAGTCGGTAAGTACGATGTGGCGATCAAGCCTTCTGGTAAGTTCCTCCGCCAGGTACCCACGGCCTGAGGCGAGGTCGATCACCGGGTTTCCCGCGGCGGAAACCCTCTCCACGACGTACTCCAACTGACTGCGCAGGCAGCTTCGGTACTCATAGGTATAGAGCCCTAGGTTGGCGGCTTCCTCCGCCTGCCTCGCCTCTGCGAACTCGCCCCGCTCCTCCAGTAGCAGCGCCCGGAAGAACCGATCGGCCGGGGAAAGCTCCTCCAGGGACGTCTCGAGGAGCGCCCGCTCCACCTCCGGATGCTCGCGCAGGTAGGCCGAAAGGCCGCTTTCTGCCCCCTCCCACAGGTCACGCCGTGAGAGGTCCGGCGTGAGGAAAAGTCCGATCCCCTCGCGCACCGGGTAGGACGCCCCGCACCCCGTGCAGCGGGCCTCCCCCTCCTCGATGTGATCTCCATCACATTCACGTACCTGCCACGCGAGCCCTCCGCGACAAGCTGGACAGACCAACAACTCTCGGAGTTCTGTTTTCATCGCTCCTCCTCGGTTTCCTCAGGCAGGGTCAGCCAGGCAGCGGCGTAGGTGATGAGCACCGGGATGACCCCGGTGGAGAGGGCAAGGAGGAAGACCAGGAGCCGGACCAGATTGGGATCTACCCCGAAGTACTCCCCCAAGCCGCCGCATACCCCTGCCAGCTTCCTGTCTCGACTCGACCGATACAGCCTCTTCACCATTGTCTCCTTTGGGTTTTGTAAACGTCAACGGACCCACACCACCCGGGTGCCCGCCACCCGGTCACCGAACCGCGCCCGCTCCCCCGAGCGCAGGATGAGGATGATACCCAGGATTCCCAGGGCGGGGAGGCCATCCACCAAGCGGAGGGCGCTCCGCACCGCCCCCCGCATCACCCGCAGGCCAAGAGCCCACTTGCCCGGAGTGGCGCCGGCCAGCCCCTCGAAGAGGGGGAAATAGAGGAACATGGCCCCCAAGAACGCCACACACAAAGGGTCGGTGATGAAGGGGCCGTAAGCCCAGCCGTGGTCTGCCACGCTCATGATCCAGGCGCCCTTCACTATCCTGGTGATAAGCGTAAACAGTGAAAAGAGCAGCGCGAGGTCGACCAAGAGCGCGCAGGAGCGGGTCCCAAGCCCGGCGTAGCGGTTTACCTCGTGCTTTTCCATGTTAGCGTGTCGCCTCTCCAAACTTACCAGGGGCGCCCTGCGCAAGCAGGAGCTCCTGGGCGGCCTCGAGGTCCGGGTCGTGCCCGGTGCGAAAATCCTCCACCGTATAGACCACCGGGACGTGGGGGACGAGGCCCACGCCCTCGATGGAGGTACCGTCCACGCGGCGGAAGTCGCCGGTGGAGAAGCGGGCCACACCTTCTCCGGGGAGCCTGAATTTGACTGGGTTCCCGCTTGAGCCGGCGGTGCGGCGCCCCACGAGGAGTGCCCGGCCGCTATCCACCAAGGCCACGAGGAACTGCTCCGCCGTGCTCATGGTGAGCTCGTCGCCTAGCAGGACCAGCGGCCCCGGGTAGACAGGCGCCCTGGGCGTCACCCGGTAGTCCAGGTGCAGCTGCCAGCCCCGCTGGGGGAGGCGCCCACGGTAGTGCTCCCGTCCGTAGACGAACGCCTCGCTCAGGAAGCGTCCCGCCATCCGCTCCGCAAGGGCGGTGCCGCCCACGCCCTTGCCTCTCAGGTCGATGATCAGCCCTGGCGCGTCCATGAGCGTCCCCAAGGCGGTGTCGAACTCGGCCACGAGGTCGTGCCCGCTGTCCCGGCTGAAGGTGGAGATGCGGATCAGCCCCCGCCCGGAGGGGAGCAGCTCCCGCGGGAACCTCACCGCTCCCCGGGTCTTCTCTCGCTCCAGCCTCGAACCCTCCCGCAAGATGTGCGCAAAGCACTTCTGCTTAAGCCAGCCCTCAAGCGCCTGGGCGTCGTAGGCGGTGAAACAGTCGCTCACCAGCACCCCACGGAACCTCCTCCCCAGGATGTCCACCACCACCTCATGGGAGCGATCGCCCGTGGTGTACACGGTGACCCTCTGGCTGGTGAACACCCAAAGCCAAGCCGACAGCACCCCGATCCGCCAGCCGGTTTCGTCGGCGTACACCGCGGCGCTCTGGCGGATCGCCTCCACCAGCTCCCGGTACATCGGCTTGGCACAGCCCACCGGCAGTCACCTCCAAGCCGAACGCCAGCCCAATAAAGCTGGGAGATCTTCCGATAGGGGATCCCCAGCCGATGCTTCAGGTCAGCGGCCAGGGCCACTGCCCGGGGACCCAAGCACACCCCAGCCGCTCCGGTTGCCTGGGAGACCTGGTCAGGGTGGCGAGAACGCACCCTCTTCCCGCACCGGGGACAGTAACCGGACTCGTTACGAAAGCGAATTATCTGGGGCTTCACCTCCGGGAGGTCGATCTGGATCTGCTCGTGGGTAGTTCGGTCGATCAGCGGCCCGCCGCAGTCAGGGCAGCGGGGGAGGGGAACTGCGATTGTCTCCTGGATCTCCTCCTCAGAGGGCGGCTTGCGCCAGCCGAACCGCCCCTGGCCGGGGCGTCTGGGGTCGGGCTTGGGCTCGTCCCGGGAGAAGGGGGCCGCTTGGCGGCGGCCGCGGCGTAACTCGGCCTCCAGTTGTTCGAGCCTTTTCTTGAGGGCCCGATTCTCCCGCTCCAGCTCTTGATAAGAAGGGCGCACAGCCCTAGCATAGGCCCACCGAACGTAATCTGTGTTACATAAAGTCCAAGGGAACTTTTTCGCCAGCCTTGGCAGGAAAACTTCAGGCATCCGCCCCCAAGGGCTACTCACGCTAAATAAGTACCTCTCGCTATTTCATACCGAGACCTCATGAAGGCATCTACTACTCATCAGTTTTAATCCTCATCCACATCTGGAACCCCATTCGCTATATCAACACCTCTCTCGTTTTCCCTTGCCAACGGTTGGGAGGATCTCCTACCGACGGCTGGGGCTTTTGCCGTCTCCAATCTCAAAAGCGTGGATTAGCCACAGCAACCCTGCG
>CAYUWL010000117.1:0-3163 GCA_964448595.1 uncultured Thermotogaceae bacterium | reverse complement strand
CAAAGGAGCCGCGATGCCGGAAAAGGTTTTGGAAAAGGAAGAGCATGTGGTGGGGCAGGGGGCAAGGCGTCTGGATGCCGAGGCCAAGGTGCGGGGCCAAGCCCGCTACGCCGACGACATTTCCTTCCCAGGGATGCTTTACGTCAAGGCAATCCGGTCTGAAAGACCCCACGCCCGCATCCTATCCCTAGACCTCTCTCGGGTGCGAGCCCATCCCCAGGTGGTTTGTATCGTGACCCCGGAGGACATCCCGGGAGAGAATATCGTGCCCGTGATTTACCGGGACATGCCCCTCCTGGCCGGGGATGTAGCCCGCTATGTGGGGGAGCCCCTGGCGCTGATCGGTGCCACCTCCAAGGAGGCCGCCGAGGAGGCGGCCTCCTTGGCGAAGATCATCTACCAGGAACTTCCAGCCGTGTTCGATCCGCTGGAGGCCATAAGCCCCGAGGCGCCGCAGGTGGCCGTGCCCGACGCGACCGAGGCGGGGAACGTGTTCAACCACATGGTGATCCGGAAGGGGGACGTCTCGGAGGGCTTCGCCCAGGCCGACGTGGTCGTGGAGGGGGAGTACCGGGTAGGCTACCAGGAGCACGCCTACCTTGAGCCCCAAGGGGTGCTCGCCGTCCCCGAGGAAGGGGGGATTGCCATCTACGGGACCATGCAGTGCCCCTACTACGTGCAGAGCGCGGTGGCAAACGTCTTGGGCCTTCCCCTCTCCAAGGTGCGGGTGGTGCAAGTTGCCACCGGAGGGGGCTTTGGGGGGAAGGAAGACGTGCCCTCACATGTGGCCGCCATGGCAGCCGTGGTGGCCGCAAAGAGCGGCCGGCCGGCCAAGCTGGTCTATGACCGGGCCGAGGACATCGCCACCACCTCCAAGCGCCATCCCGGGCTGATCCGCTATAGGACCGGGGCCAAGCGCGATGGAACCCTGGTAGCCGTGGAGATCGAGCTTTACTACAACGCCGGGGCCTATCAGACCCTGTCCTCGGCGGTCCTATGGCGGGGGCTGGTGCACGCCGCCGGGCCTTACCGCATACCTCATGTCAAGGTGGATGCCTATTCTGTGGCCACCAACACGGTGCCGTGCGGGGCGTTTCGGGGATTTGGCTCCCCCCAGGTGATCTTCGCCCACGAGTCGCAGATGGACGAGCTCGCCCGGCGCCTTGGCATGGACCCGCTTGAGCTGCGGCGAAAGAACGCCCTGCGGGTGGGGGATGAAACGGCCACCGGCCAGCGGCTCACCGAGTCGGTAGGGCTCCTTCAGACCATAGAGCGGGCGGCGGAACTCTCCGGCTGGGAGGGGCTCTGGCGCGAAGTCGACGAGTTCAACCGCAAGGAGAGGTTCCGAAGGCGGGGGATTGGGATCTCCACGGTCATGTACGGGGTGGGGATGGGGGCCAAGGCCCCATCTCTGGACAAGGCCGGGGCGTATGTGAAGCTTGAGGCGGACGGCTCGGTCACCGTGGCGGTGGGGAACACGGAGATGGGCCAGGGGGCGATCACGGTCTTGGCCCAGATCGCCGCCGAGGCTCTGGGGGCCCGCCTTTCGGACGTGCAGGTGGCTCCGGTTGACACCTCGCGGGTGCCGGATTCCGGGCCCACCGTGGCCTCCCGCACCACCACCGTGGCGGGCGCGGCGGTGCTGGATGCGGCGCGGAAGCTCCGGGCCCGGGTCGAGGAGGCGGCGAAGCACATGCTCGGCGCCTCCCAGGTGACCATCGAGGGCTCCCGCTGCTACGACCCCGCCGATCCATCCCGGGCCGCGGCCCTTGCCGAGGTGGCCCACTGGATGTGGGCCCACAACTGGGACATGGGAGCCACGGGCTGGGCGGAGGGGGCGCCGGTGGATTGGGACCCGAAGACCGGCCAAGGAAAGGCCTACTTCGTCTACTCCTATGCCTGCCACATCGCCGAGGTGGAGGTCGACCTCCTCACCGGGGAGACACAGGTACGGCGGTTCTGGGCAGTACACGATTCGGGAAAGATCGTGAACCCTCAGCTCGCCCGGGGACAGGTGGCAGGGGGGATCGCCCAGGGGATCGGTTACGCCCTCATGGAGGAGCTTAAAAGCGAAGGCGGTAGCTTTGTCGCCCCTTCCTTTACCGCCTATCACATCCCCACGGCCATGGACGTCCCCGAGGAGTACGTGATTGACTTCGTGGAGGCCCCCTATTCTGGAGGGCCGTTTGGGGCCAAGGGGTTGGGGGAGGTGCCCCTCATGGCCTCGCATGCTGCGGTGGCAAACGCGGTATCCGCGGCCGTGGGAGGAAGGCTAAGGGAGTATCCAGCGATCCCCGAGCGGGTGCTGGCGCTTGTGGAAGGGAAGTAGATGCCCCAGCGCCGGCCCTCGCTGCTTCTCCTTTCGGCCGCCCATGCCTTAAACGACGGCTATGGTTCGTTTCTGGCGGCCCTGATGCCGCTACTCATCGATCGATTCGGGCTTTCCCTGGCCATGGCCGGGCTGCTTTCCTCCATCCGTTCCTCGGCCTCCTCGTTCACCCAGCCGGTGGTGGGGCACCTGGCGGACCGGCTGGGACCAAGATGGCTGGTGCTCCTGGGGCCGGCGGTGACCTGCAGTGCGATGTCCCTCCTCGGGGTGCTGCCTAGCTATATGGCCCTCGCACTGGCGCTGGTTTTCGCCGGCCTGGGCACGGCGGCCTTCCACCCGGCGGCCGCCTCCCTGGCTGGGAGCTTCCGAGAGGAGCGCCGGGGCCTGGCGGTGTCCATTTTCTCAGCCGGGGGGACGGTGGGGGTGGCCATCGGCCCCGTGCTCATCGCAGGCCTGGTGGGGAGGTTTGGCCTCTCGGTGACCCCGGCCTTGCTCCTTCCGGCCTGGATCCTGGTGGGGCTCCTCGCCTGGCGGATGCCCCAGGTGGCACGGGGCGTCCGGGAAGCCCGGCTCCGGCTGCGGACCCACCCCAACGCGAAGCAGCTCGCCCGCCTGTGGGGCATCGCGGTACTCCGCGAGTTCGTGGGGGCATCCTACACGAGCTTTTTGAGCGTGCTGTGGGTGGGGAGGGGAGCCTCGGTTGCCTTGGGCGGACTTTCGCTCACCCTGTTCTCCCTGTCCGGGGCGGTGGGCGGGATCATGGGGGGGCGGCTTTCGGACCATTTCGGCCGCCGGAAGGTGATCGTGGGGGCGCTGCTTATGACGATCCCATTT
>CAYUWL010000116.1:1955-3214 GCA_964448595.1 uncultured Thermotogaceae bacterium | reverse complement strand
TGTGACCGGGTGGGGATCATGCACCGGGGGAAGCTGGTGGCAGAGGGCACCGTGGACGAGCTTTCGGCCAAGACCTCCGGGGAAGGGCTGGAGCTTACGGCCCAAGTGCGGGGGGGCGGCCCATGGCTCATCACCGCCCTCGAGGCCCTGGAGGGGGTGCGTAAGGTGACAGCCGAGGGGGAACGTTTGGTGATCGCCTGCGATGAGGACGTGCGGGGGGCCATAGCTCGCACCATCCTGAACAAGGGGGCGGAGCTTCTTGAGCTCCGCCGGCGGACGTTCACCCTCGAGGAGATCTACCTCCGCTATTTCCAGGAGTGATTCGCCATGAGGGTCGTATTCTGGAAGGAACTTGCGGACTATTTCGGGAGCAAGCGCTTTATCATCCTGTTCTTCCTCATCCTCATCGTGGCTGGGACGTCGGTCTACCTAGCTGGCCAGTCCCTACGGGAGAACCCGCCCCAGGACTCCTCGTACGTGTACCTGAGCCTGTTCACGCAAGGGTCAGGGGGGCTTCCCTCGTTCCTGTCGTTCCTCGCCTTCTTCGGCCCCCTGATCGGGGTGCTTTTAGGTTTCGATGTGGTGAACTCGGAGTTCTCCCGGGGCACGGTGTCACGCGTTTTGGCCCAGCCCATCTACCGGGATTCCTGGATCAACGGGAAGTTCCTTGCGGGGCTGGCCACGCTGGCCTTGGCCCTGGTCGGGATCATCCTCATCATCTTCGGGCTTGGGCTTTACGCCCTTGGCTTTCCTCCCGATGGCGGGGAGCTCTCGCGCATGTTCACCTTCTTCGTGATCGGGCTTATCTACCTTGGGTTCTGGCTTGCCTTGGGGATCCTGTTTTCGGTGCTCTTCCGTCAGGCGGCGAGCTCGGCCCTGGCCTCCATCGCCGTGTGGCTGTTCTTTACCCTTTTCTTGTACATGGCGGCGGGGCTGATCGCCGACCAGGTGGCCCCGGTGAGCCCGAGCTCCCCAGCCCAGGTGTGGGCGCACCACGAGGAGATCCGGGACATGGTGCTCCGGTTCTCCCCGGTGGCCCTGTTCGAGGAGGCCACGACCGCCATCCTCATCCCCAGCTGGCGAGGCCTTGGGATCGCGCAACTCCTCACCCAACAGGACATTCCCACGAACCCCTTGCCCCTGGGGCAGTCCCTCCTCATCGTGTGGCCGCAGCTCGTGAGCCTGATCGCCCTGAGCTCGATCTGCTTTGGTATCTCATATGTGATCTTCATGCGTCGGGAGGTCCGCTCCATCTGAGG
>CAYUWL010000116.1:0-1855 GCA_964448595.1 uncultured Thermotogaceae bacterium | reverse complement strand
CGGGCTCTAGGGGGAGAACAGCTCCGGCACCCGGGCCTTGACCTGGGGGGTCAAGTCCGCGAGTTTGCTTTCGTCTAAGTACAGGGCATTTTCCTTCCTCAGAACGAGGGCATAGCCCTGGGCCTGGGCGACCTCCTGGGTGATGTCGGCCAGCATAGCCTGAATCACCTGAGAAACAAGCTGATCCAGCTGCTGGAGGGGGGTGCTCAGCTGTTGGTATAGGCTGATGAAGGTGTTAAGGTCGCCTTGGTCGGCGGCGCTTTTCAGCTCACCAAGCCGGTCCTGGAGTGGTTGAAGTTTCTCCCGCAGCTCCTGGAGGCTCTGCTTGAGGTCAGAGAATTCCGGCGAGGTGGCCATCTTGTCGATTAAGCCCAGGTCCCAGTTTAGCGGAGCAGCCAGGAGTTCTACCTCCACCGACATGGATTCCTTTTGGTATGTCTCGTCGTCGATCTCGCCGGACTCGTGTTTTTGCCGCAGGTCTTGCAGCTCCTGGTTCTTGAATCTAACCGTGTTTTGGAGGGATTGGAACATCTCGTCCATCAAGCCTGGCAGGTCCACGTAGGCCACCTTCAAGGTTGAAGCCGAATTCCGGGGACCGGTTCCTGCCGGGGCGGCTTCCAGGGAGGCCAGTTCATCCCTGAGGCTTTGGATGTCGGATCTAAGGGCGTCCACGGCCGCTTGAAGTTGGGGGAGGGAGGCGGTGGTTACCTGGACGAGGACCGAGGCCTCAGCCAGGGACGCCTCCAGCTTTTCTACCCGCTGTTCCAGGTTTTTAACTTCTCCTTGCAGGTGGGAATCCGTCCCGGAGAAAAGGGCCAGCCCGATGAGCCCCCCCACCAGGCCCGCCCCCAACGCCAGGATCACGGTCAGAACAAGCAGCCTTCCCGTCATCGTCCCTCCTTAATGTACCTCGGTTTTTCTTGGGAGCGGGCTCATCCTGCAAGGTAGAGGACGATCAGAATCCCCAAGGCGAGCAGGGCCAGAAGCTCCAACGGGGCGAGCCCGAAGGCCTGTTTCTCTGAGAGGCGGGCCATGGGGGAGGGGCAACCCTCCGCAAGACATCGCTCCACCTCTTCCCGGATCCTGAGTTCCACCGCGCGGCCGACCCCGCTTATGGCCAGGTCCCCTACGATCACGGTAGGGGTGGTCACCTCCTCCAGGCCGAATTCCCGGGCCAATGTGACCATGAGGCGCCAGCCTTCCGGGTCGAACGTGACCTCGTGGTCCACGATCGTAAGATCGGGATACTCTTCCCGAAGCCCCTGTAGGAATTCCCACATGATCTGGCAGTCCGGGCAGGTGGCGGACCAAAAGTAGTGGAGCTCAACTTCGGCCGCCCCCGCCGAAAAGGCAAGGCCAGCCGCCAGAATTCCAAGGAGAGCCCGTTTCAAGCTCACGCTGCCTCCTTTGCCGGGGAAGTGTACCGCGAAAACCAGGGCCGCCCCGGACTTGAGGCCGAACAGGGATATCGCCACCGCCACCGCAAGCAGGTACCGTTCGAAGGTGGAGAGTCCTTTGGGTTCCGTCATTCTTTGCCTCCTTCGGGTCCAATCACGCAGAGGCCCCGTTTGCGCCTCTTCATGCGGACCCGGAGCCTCTTGAGGTCCTCTGGATCGGCCACGAGGAATGGCCGCAGCGCCGCAAGGAGCTTCGAGGGGACAGGCCGGTAGTAAACCCACGGCCCCTTGTGTTCCCCCTCCACGAACCCGGCAGTCCTCAGGGCCGCAAGGTGCCGGGAGACCTTGTACTCCGGTAGCCCCAGCGCGTCAGCGAGCTCACGCACGCAAACTGGCTCCCTTGCCTCAACAAGCAGTGCCAACGCCCGCCCCCTGATGGGGTTCCCCAGCGCCCTAAG
>CAYUWL010000115.1:0-3234 GCA_964448595.1 uncultured Thermotogaceae bacterium | reverse complement strand
CAAATAGCCTTCAGCGCTCGGCTCTCAGGTTTTTGAATACAGTGCCAGCTGTCAGTCCTTAGCACTCAGCCTTCAGCCAAACGCCGCCCCCTGACCGCTGATCGCTGACCCCTTGTCCCTCCCCTTCCCTCTTTGGGGCCTGGCGACGGAAGCTCCTCAATCCACCGCAAGTACGGCAATCGTCCCTGGGCAGCGTTTTTCAATCGCATATCCGCCGTCCACAGTTCGCAGCCCAGAAGCTCCGCCAGGGCTAAATAGCTCGTATCGTAAGCCGTTGGGCGTTCAATCTCCTGGGCTAGCCTCCAGGTGACTTGTTCCAGCCCTTCTGGATGCAGTAAACGAATACCTTGGGCTTGGATGGCGAGGAGTGCGGCCTCTCCCTCCTCTGGCGCTAGCTCCCCGCGGAACACCTTGTGGCGCAGTACCGAGGTGACTTCGTAGACCAGGAGATAAGGTGCAAAAACCTCTACGCCTTGCTCCACCCATTTCCCCCCATGCTCGACGTACCCGGTCGCTGTGCTCTTCTGGAAGGACCAGTTTAAGGACGAAACTGGCATCGACCACAACTAAGGAGGAAGGCTCTGTATCTCTAGCTTTGGCTCCCGAACTCCCGGGAATCATGGCCCTAGAATCAGGAAGCTACATCAGCGCGTTCTCCCCTCAACCGATGCAGCTCCTCCGAGGAAGGCGTCAAGGGACGAGAACGAAGAGCCTCTCTCACCCGATCGGCTTGCACTAGGGCCAAAAGTCGTTGAGGTTTGGTGGACTGGCCAAGGGAAAGCCCAGGAAAGCTGATCGCTGAAACATGACTTTTCGCCTTTGTGGTAAATCGCGAGCGTAGGACCGGGCACGCTCCCCACCCCTTTTGAAACTGGCTCTAGTACCGCTATTTACCGCCACGGCGTAACGCACCCCGACGTACTCGGCGACCCTTTTCTCAAAGGTCTCCTTTTTAGGGCCCGAAGAAAGACATGGGCTTCGTAACACCTCAAGTACAGCCTGGACCTCGACCTCGGTGATATCCGGGCGGGCCAGGGGAATCTCTATGTCTTAACCTCCTTCGAGGAACTGCTCCGGCGTCGCTACCCGGAGAGGAAGTTTCCCTTCAAAATGGACGGCGTTCCAGGTAACGAGCAAATCCAGGCGTCGCCTGTAAAGCCATGCGAGCTCGGCGATCAGCGCATCGCCGAAGGCGAACTTCTTCTTCATAAGCCGAAGTACACTTACTGGATCAAAGCACACTTCTGTGCCTTCCCCGGGCGGGAAGAGCACCTGCACACCGAAGTGCTCCGCAAAACCGATGAAGAGCTCTTCCAATCGTTGCTCACTTAGGTTGAATGAGAGAATCCCGCACACCTCGAGCAGGTTGTAGATGGTCGTCCGCCCGAGGATCTGCCCCTGTTCAACCCGCTCCAGGAACGCTCGGTTAATTTCGTATCGGTCGTCGTGTGGGTAGCGGAGATCGATCACAAAAACGTCGGTGTCAATGAGCGCCCGTAGTCTGTGCTTAGGCTTTGCTGTCATGGCTTTCTCGTGGCCACCTGCGTGAGGCGGCAAGTGCCTCCTCTACCGTTAAAAAGCGGGGTTCCGTACGACTTAGCTCTTCTTTCACGTGAGACCAATCAACGCTTACCGAAGGCCGTCGCCCTTTACGAAGGGCTTGAAGGACTTCCTCCCAAACTTCGCCTCGCTCTTGGCGTTTCAAGGCCTCTTGCAGCAGCTTCTTTACGAGGGCGCTTCGAGTCACTCCTCGCCGCCTGGCGAGAGCTTCCAATTTGCGTAGGAGCTCATCGTCCATTCTTACTGTAAGTACAGGCATTGTTTGACCCCCTTTGTATGACAAATTTCAGCTAAAAGTATAACAGCCAAGTTATGTAATTCCAAGCTCATCTTTGAGTGTTCCTGCTAGATCTTCTGCGCGGGAACTCCCGCGGCCGTGATGAGCTCGGGGACGTCGGCCACGGCGATGGCCGTCAAGTTCCGAACCCAAGGCTTCGGCAGAGTCCTCGATGGGCAAGAAGACCGGTTTGGCCCTTTCATACAGGATGCAATTGGAGGAAGCTATAAAACTGAAGGGAGTGGTGATCACCTCGTCCCCAAGCCCGATCAAAATGCGGCCAAAAAGCAACTCCGCCTTGTGGCCGCTTTTCTCAAGGGCCGGTTCCCGCAGGAGGCAAAGCTGCTGCTGGAGGCGGAGGAGGACATTTTGGCTCACATGGCATTCCCCCGAGCACACTGGCGGAGGATCTGTTCCACCAACCCGTTGGAACGGCTGTTGCGGGAGCTGGGGCGGCGGTGTGATGTAGTGGGGATCTTTCCCAACCGAAGGGCGGCCCTGTGGCTGATCGGGACGATGCTAGCTGAACAGCAGGACGAGTGGAAGGTCGGACGACGTTACTTCAGTCAGGCCTCCATGGTTGTCCTCGACGAAGACCAAGAAAGGGAGAGTGCCCAGGAGGAGTTGGCAGAGGAGATGCCCATCGGGTAGGCTAAAGTCCTGGAGGAACCTAATTTACACCACTTGTTGGGACTTCACCGAGTGCTTCCATCGGATTTCATAGGAGCTCATCAGTCCTTAGTTTCCCCTTGAGTTCTTCAAACGACACGGTGGACTCCTCTCGTCGCTCCCCGACGATGGCCAGATCGTGAAGGTCCTCTAAGAGCTCCTTGTATTCCCTCAAGGGAAGTACAACAGCAGTGCGCTTGCCTTCTTCAACAATATAACGCGCTTTCCTATCCCCCATGTTTCCCTCCCGAATACCCGTTTTAGCATAACACTGAGGAATGTCATCGCCACAAAGGGTCCGCGCCCACCTTTGGGCTTTCCCGGCGGCTGGCTACTGGCTACTGAAAGCTATTAGCAGTTCATAAAGTTTCTTGAGTTCTTAGAATTACCAATAAGTCTCAGCCGGCTTTTCTGAGATAGGAAATAAGCTTGGACAGCTGTTTGGAAAGAGCCTCCAGTTCCTCAAAGAGAGGTTGGGACTTATCTTCGCTCAAGTAACCTAAATCGAGCGGATTCGGTCACGCAGGGCATAGTCCCTCGAAAACCTTCTTCTCTTCAACCCAATAAACTCGTCAACCCAAGGAACCCAAAAAACTCAACAAACCCTACGAACTCAACGAACCTTACATGCCATATAAAACGATTGCTAGCACCCCAAATACCGCTTCAATTCCCATGAGCACAAGCACCAAAGTGCGCTCGTGGATCCCCCCTGCAAGCTTCATGAT
>CAYUWL010000114.1:0-3239 GCA_964448595.1 uncultured Thermotogaceae bacterium | reverse complement strand
AACCCGTGACCTCTGGCATGCCATGCCAGCGCTCTCCCAGCTGAGCTACGCCCCCTAACGCAACTATTGTCCCCGCCTAAGGCCCCCTTTTCAACTGGGCCCGGGTATACTCCCTCTGGGATGGAAGTTACCCCGATGATGCGGCAGTATCACGAGGCCAAGGCCCGCTGCCCTGATGCCATTCTGTTCTTCCACTTAGGTGATTTTTATGAGACATTCTTTGAGGACGCAGAACTCGTAGCCCGAGAGCTTGACATCGCCCTCACCCAGCGGGACGGCCACCCCATGGCCGGGGTGCCTGTGAGGAAGGCCGACCTTTACATCCACCGTCTGCTCAAAAAGGGGTACAAGGTGGCCCTTTGCCAGCAGGTGGAGCGTCCGGGAAAGGGAAAGAGGCTCCTTGAGCGAAGGGTGGTACGGGTTCTCACGCCGGGCACGGTACTGGAGGAAGAAGCCCTGGACTCAAGCCAAGATGTGTACTTGGCTGCCTTGTACGCGGAGGGAGGGAGGGTCGGCGTTGCTTGGGCCGAGGCCGCCTCAGGCGAATTCCACGCCGCCGAGGTTGGGCTTTCCGACCTCCCCAACCTGCTGGCCCGGATCTCCGTGCGGGAATGGCTTCTCCCCGCAGGTACCCCGGCGCCACTGGAACTCCCCGGTCCCCGCACGATCCGGCCCCCCGCAGAGTTCTCGGCCCAGAACCTTCGGGCCCATTTTCCAAACGCGCTTTCCGACGCCGACCTCGCCGCTTGCGCCGCCGGTGCCATCCTCGCCTACCTTAAGGAGACGGTGGGGGACCTCCATCACTTGCGGCCACCTTCGCTGCGGGATGCGGAGGAGGCCATGGTCCTTGATCCCTTCACCCAGCGGTCCCTGGAGCTCCTTGCGCCCCTGCGCCCGGAGGGCAAACTCACCGTCTTCTCCGTGCTTGATCGCACTAAAACGCCCATGGGAAGGAGGCTTCTGCGCAGATGGCTCCTCTCCCCGCTGCGGGACCGGGCCCGGATCGAGGCCCGCCTCGATGCCGTTGAGGCGCTGATTCAGGGGGCGACGTGGGAGCCGTTGGGAAAACCGTTGGCCCATGTGTGCGACCTGCCCCGGCTCCTTGGACGGGTGGGGACGGGGAGCCTACGCCCCTTGGACCTTGCCCTGTTGCGTCGCACCCTGGACTCGCTCCCTGAGATCAAAAGAGAGCTCTCTTTGCTCTCTGGCCTGCCTTCGGTGCTCGCCTGGATCCTTGAGTCGCTTGAGGCAGGGCCTTGGGAGCTGGCTGAGGAGATCAACCGGGCGCTGGTGGAGGAGCCGCCGCCCGACCCCCGGGAAGGTGGCCTTATCCGAGATGGGTACAGCTCGGAACTCGACCGGCTGCGGCAGGAGGCGGCTCGCTTAAGGGAAAAGATCGCTGCCCTCGAGGCTCGAGAGAGGGCAGAAACGAACATCCCCACGTTGAAGGTGGGCTACAACCGGGTGTTCGGCTACTACCTTGAGGTCACCCGAGCGCATGTTGCCAAGGTGCCCCCGCATTGGCGAAGGCGTCAGTCCCTGGCCGCCTCCGAGCGCTACACCACCCCGGAGCTTTCTGCTTTGGCAGACCAACTGGCCCAAGTCGAGCAGGCGGCCCGGGAGCTTGAGGAGGAGCTCTTTGCGGCCATTTGCTCGCGGGTCAGGGCGGAGCTTCCAGCCCTGGCCCGGATTGGGGAGGCGTTGGCAGCCCTCGATGTCTTAAGGTCGCTTGCCGAAGTGGCACACAAATACGGCTACAGCCGGCCGCACTTCACGGACCTGCCCCGCATCCTCATACGAGAGGGTCGGCACCCGGTGGTGGAGCGGGTGACGGATTTCGTGCCCAACGACCTTTTCATGGACGAGGAGGCCAACCTCGCGGTGGTAACAGGCCCCAACATGGCCGGGAAGTCCGTGTTCCTGCGGCAGGTGGCGCTGATCGCGCTACTTGCCCAAGTTGGGTCGTTCGTTCCGGCCAAGGAAGCCGAGCTTCCTATCCTGGACCGGATCTACGCCCGGGTAGGGGCCTCCGATGCCCTGGCCGGGGGCCTGTCCACGTTCATGGCCGAAATGCGGGAAGCGGCGCAGATCCTCTCCGGGGCCACGGACCGGTCATTGGTAATCCTAGATGAGCTCGGCCGGGGCACCAGCACCCACGATGGCCTTGCCCTGGCATGGGCGATCGCCAGGCATCTGGCGGAACGCATCCGGTGCAAGACCCTGTTTGCCACCCACTATCGGGAGCTCGCGCACCTGGCGGAAGAGGTGCCGGGCGCATTCAACCTGCACGTAGCGGTACGGGAGTGGAAGGGGGAGGTGATCTTCCTCCACCGGGTTAAGCCCGGGGTGGCCGAGCGGGCCTATGGGGTGGAGGTGGCACGTCTGGCCGAGCTTCCCCCCGAGGTCCTCTCCGAGGCCGAGCAGATCCTGTCCGAGCTTGAGCGTGAAGCGCCCATCGCCCGGGAGCATGCCCAGCAGCTTCCCCTGTTCGGCCCCGAAGACCACCCGGTGATCGCCGAGCTTCGGAAGCTCGATCCCGAACGCCTCTCCCCCCTCGAGGCCCTGGAGATCTTGTTTCAGCTTAAGAAAAAGCTTACCTAGTCCGGCGCATTACCCCTCTCCGCGGGGGGTCACTGGACCCCGATGGCGGGGGAAGGGGAGGTACTCCACCGTGCGGGCGTGGCGCACCGGCTGGGGATAAAGCTGCATCAGCTGAAGGACCTCCTTGGGCATATCGGCCGATACGTGCAGCCCCAGCTTCTTTGCCTCCTCGTAGGTGAGGGGGTAATCGTGGGTCCAACGCCCTTCGGTCAAGACCTTCGCCAGCTCCTCGCTCTTGTCCTCCGGGTATCGCCCGGCCAGGATCTCCTTCACCGCGCTTTGCACCTGGTGGATGGCCTTCTCCGCCGTGTCGGCCAGGATCAACGTGCGGTCATCGATCCGCTCCACCGGCTTTTCCTTGACGATCTTCAGCACCGAGGCAGCTGGGTACTCCCCGAGCTGGGGGTCCACCGGCCCCAGGACCGCATGTTCGCACATCACGATCTCGTCGGCGGCCAGGGCGATCAGGGTCCCGCCCGACATGGCATAATGCGGCACGAAGGCCGTCACCTTGGCCGGATGGCGCTTGATGGCCCGGGCGATCTGCAAGGCCGCCAGCACCAGCCCTCCCGGGGTGTGGAGTACGATGTCTATGGGCACGTCCGGATCGGTCATGTGGATGGCCCGGATGACCTCCT
>CAYUWL010000113.1:0-3248 GCA_964448595.1 uncultured Thermotogaceae bacterium | reverse complement strand
GCCCGGGCCGCATAGGCGGCCAGGGCCGCCCCGGCGTTTCCAGAGGAATCGTCCGCCACCTTCCGGGCACCCAGCGCCGCCAGCACCGAAACCAGCACGCTCGCCCCTCGATCCTTGAACGAGCCGGTGGGGTTAGCCCCCTCGAGCTTAAACGACAGCTGCACCCCCATCTCCTCCCCCAGCCTAAGGGAGGGGACCAGGGGCGTTCCTCCTTCGCCTAGGGACACGGGCTCGACATCCGGGAGGAACATCCGATAGCGCCACACACCTCGCCCATGGAGGTCACCAGGTGCCGCACCTGCGAATTCGCGGGCATACCGAAGCGGTGTTCCGCAATGAGGGCACTCAGCAGGCTGTGGTAGGACCTCTGTCTCATAGTCGCAGAAGGGGCAGGTCAGTTTTCCGTGCATCTTCCCTCCCATATATCCATAAACTTGAGAGCATCATGGAACATGTAGATGTTGTTGAAGAGAACGTATACCGTATCGGCTTCCAATCCTTTCAGCCTCTCCCCTAGCCAGGCCAGGTCGTCCTCGGTATAGGCGTAGTAGTACATCCTTTCCCCCGGTGGGGCCCCGTGAAGCCGGAGGTAGAGGGCGCCATCCGCCACGGCGGGCAGGGCCTTGAACGGGTCGGTGCAGTGGATCAGGGAGAACTCTTGGCAGATCTCCGCCACCCGGTCCGGGGCCTCCTGCCATTTCCCCCGCGGTTCCCACACGAGGAGGAAGTCATCCCGATCGATCGCCGACAGGAACTCCCGCAGGGCAGCCTCGTTTTCCCGGGTGGGACCGAAGGAAGGAGGACACTGGAGGAGCAGGACCCTCGCCCGCAAGGTTCGAGCGATCTTGGCGGTCTCCGAAAAGGCCGAAAGCGCTGCCTCGCCCCGAAACCGGGCCTTGTGCGTTACCCCTTGATAGACCTTCACCGTGAACTCAAAGTTCGGGTTGACCGCATCGGCAAGGGCACGCCACCTTTGGGCGGTTGCAGCTCTGGGAAGCCGGTAAAAAGTGGAATTTACCTCAACCAAAGGGAAGCGTGTAGCGTAAAGCTGGAGCTTATGGGCAAAATGCTCCTTCCAGTCAGGCACCCCCACGTCTTCCCCTCGCAGGGAGGACCAGCCACAACAACCGACCCTTACCTTCACAGTTGGATTATGGTAATCCAAATTTTGCACGCTGCCACAAAGCAACCGACATCCGCTACAAGGGCACCAAAAATTGACCGCCGAACACCCGAGAACAAAAAATAGGTTGTTTGTGCTTCAACGGTTTTCCTCCTTACGTTCTCTTTGTTCTTCGTGATCTCTGTGGTGAAAGGTCTTTTCGTGCCTTGGTGACTTCGTGGTTGCTGTGGGTGCGATATGTGGGGTGATTTGACTGGGCAGGGGTCTCCTGGTAGAGTGCTGCAAGTGGCGGACGTGGTGATCGAGGTTGAGGGTTTGGTGAAGCGCTATGGGGAGATCCTGGCGGTGGCCGGGATCTCCTTTTCGGTGGAGAAGGGGGAGGTGTTCGGGCTTCTTGGGCCCAACGGGGCAGGCAAGACGACCACGGTGGAATGCCTGGAGGGCCTTAGGCTACCGGATGAGGGGCGGCTTTCCGTCCTCGGGATGACCCCCTCCCCCACCAACTACGCCCTCAAGGCACGCCTTGGGATCCAGCTCCAGGAATCGGCCTTCTTCCCCCGCCTCACGGTGGTGGAGACCCTCCACACCTTCGCCCGCCTCTATCCCCGGTCACGGAACATCAACGAGCTCATCGACCTTCTGGCCTTGGGCGACAAGCGAAGATCGCTTGTCAAGGACCTCTCCGGCGGACAGAGGCAGAGGCTCGCCGTGGCGCTCGCCCTGGTGAACGACCCAGACCTTTTGATCCTCGATGAGCCCACCGCAGGCCTCGACCCCCAGGCCCGCCATGCCCTGTGGGACGTGATCCGCACTATGCAGGCCGAGGGGAAGACGGTCCTTATCACCACCCACTACATGGAGGAGGCCGAGGCCCTGTGCGGGCGGGTGGCGATCATGGACTACGGGGAGATCATCGCCCTGGGGGCCCCGGATGCGCTCGTCGCCCAGCGCTTCCGGGAGACGGCGGTGGAGCTGGAGCTTTCGGGGGAGGCCGATTTGGACGAGCTCGCCGCCCTGCCTGGGGTGGGCCGACTCGCTGCTGAGAAGGACCGTATAGTCCTCTACACCTCGGATGTGCCACAAACTTTGGCTGCCTTGACCACCCGGGCCGCCCAAGGTAGCCTCCCCTTACGGGACCTCATCTGGCGACGGGCCTCCTTGGAGGACGTCTATCTTGCCCTCACGGGAAGAAGGATCCGCGAATGAGGGCATTTTGGGGCTTGGTGTCGGCGGAGACTAAGGAGCTTTTGCGGGACCGGGCCGGGCTTTTCTGGATGCTGGGCTTCCCGGTGATCTTCATCCTGCTTTTTGGGTTTGTGTTCTCCGGGGGCGAGGAGGAGGTGCACTTCGAACTTGGGGTGGTGGCACAGGGGACCGACCCCGCCATCCAGGGCCTCCTCTCCGGCCTGCGGCAGGTGCCGGTGCTCACGGTCCATGAGGGGACCGAGGAAGAAGAGCTCGCCGAACTCCGAGCTGGCAGGCGCGATGGGGTGCTGGTGGTCCCCCAGGACCTGGCCGAGCGGCTCTCCGCCGGAGGGACGAAGCTCACCCTGTACGTGGACGCAACCCAGCTCACCGGCAGGGAGGTGCTCTCGTCCATCTTGAACCAGGTGCTGGCCGAGTTCGAAGCCGGAACTGGCGGGGCCCAGCGCCGCCTGGTCCTGGCGCAGGAGCCCATACAAGCACGCCGCCTCCGTACCATCGACTACATGCTGCCTGGGGTTTTGGCCATGACCATCATGCAGCTCGGGCTGTTTGGTGTGGCGGCACACCTGCTCTCCCTCAGGGAGCGGAAGGTGCTCCGGAGGCTGTGGGCCACCCCCGTCCCCAGGGCCACCTTCGTCTCCGCCCAGATCACCCAGCGGGTGCTCCTTGCCCTCCTCCAGGCGGCGATCATCCTGACCTTGGGCCACCTGGTGTTCTCGGTGCCCATCCTGGGGAGCCGCCTTGTTCTTTTGGGGGTCCTGATCCTGGGTGCACTGACCTTCGTGGCATTGGGGTATTTCCTGGCTGCCATGGCCCGCACTCAGGAGTCCGGGATCGCCTTCCTCCAGGCGGTTAACTTCCCCATGATGTTCCTGTCGGGGATCTTCTGGCCGGTGGAGTGGATGCCGGGGTTCCTCAA
>CAYUWL010000112.1:0-3270 GCA_964448595.1 uncultured Thermotogaceae bacterium | reverse complement strand
CCGATGTCCCCCAGGGCAGCTGCTCCGAGAAGGGCATCGCAGATTGCGTGGAGCAACGCGTCCGCATCGGAGTGGCCGGCAAGGCCGAGTTCAAACGGGATCTCCACTCCACCCAGGACTAGCTTGCGCCCCGGCACCAGCCGGTGAAAATCGATCCCCATCCCCACCCTAATTTCCCCACCGCCCATCACTCATCACCCATCACAAGCTCTTCCACCACCTCTCGGGCGAGCTCCCCCGGGAACCCCCGGCGCAGAAGGAAGGAATAGGCACGGCGTTTTGCCGTCTCCTTGGGAAGCCGGCGAAGCAGGGGAAGGCGTCGCTCCAAGGCCTGGCAGGCCAGGGCCCGCTCGCTCCTCTCGGGAAGAGCAGCTCGGCTTGCCTCTTCGGCCAGATGAGGATCTATCCCTTTTGCCCGGAGTTCCCTTGCCAGGAGCTTGCGGGACCTAGGCCGGGAAAGGAGCCGATCCTCAGCGTAAAGGCGGGCGAACTTTTCATCGTCCACCAGGCCCGCCTCCCGCGCCTTGGCCAAGACTTTTTCCACTATCTCAGGAGCACAACCTTTGGCGGCTAGTCTCCGTCTGAGCTCGGATTCCGTCCGGGGGCGGATGGCGACCAGCCGCTCTAGGTACGTCCAGGCCCAGGCCTCATCCTTCGGCTTCGGCATCCTCCAGGCCCTTCGGTTCGGGAAGGCCCGCCTTTTCCCGGATCTCCCGCTCGATCTTCTTGGCCAGGTCAGGGTTGTCGTCCAGGAACTGGGCCGCTTGGGTGACCCCCTGGCCGAGCCTGACGTCTCCGTATGAGTACCAGGAGCCTGAGCGGCTGATCAACCCCAGGGACTCCCCGGTATGGATGAGGTCGCGAGTCCGGGCGATGCCCTTGCCGTAGATGACGTCGAACACAGCCTCCCGGAACGGCGGGGCCACCTTGTTCTTCACCACCCGCACGTGGGCCCGGGTGCCCACGCGCTCGTCGCCCTCCTCGATCTTCCCCTCGGACCAGATCTGCATCCTCACCGAGGCGTAGAACTTGAGGGCCCGGCCGCCGGTGGTAGTGGTGCCTGGCCCCCAGGGGCCGGACTGGATGGTGGACCGGATCTGGTTTACGAAAACGGCCACGGTTTTCGATTGGGCGATGGCCGCCGCCAGCTTCCGCATGGCCTGGGACATGAGCCGCGCCTGCAGGCCCACCTGGGTGTCCCCCATCTGCCCCTGCAGTTCAGCCTCAGGCACAAGCGCGGCCACCGAGTCGATCACGATGACGTCCACCGCACCAGACCGCACCAGCTGTTCGGTGATCTCCAGGGCCTGCTCCCCGGAGCTGGGCTGGGAGAGGAGCAGGTGATCGAGGTCCACCCCGATGGCTCGGGTGTATTTCGGGTCCAGGGCGTGCTCCGCATCCACAAACGCCGCCGTGCCTCCAAGCTTTTGGGCCTCGGCGATGAGGTGCAGGGCCAAGGTGGTCTTGCCCGATGCCTCCGGGCCGAAGATCTCCACCATCCTCCCCCGGGGAACTCCGCCAACGCCCAGGGCGATGTCCAGGGAGAGCGCCCCCGTTGGGATGACGTCGACCCCGGTAGCCACGGCCTGCTCCCCGAGCCACATGATGGCCCCCTCACCATAGGACTTCTTTATCTGCTTCAGAACGCTGTCAAGCACCTCACGCTTCTTCCGGTTGTCACTGCCTGCCATGGATCTTCCCCCCTCAGGTTGCATGGTAAGGCCGCCCTTGCCCCCGGGCAAGCCTAGCTAAGCACCGACAGAAACAGCCGGGCCACCGTCTCGTCTATCTTTTCGGGGACCGGATATACCCTTGGGGACAGGTTCTCGCCGTTCCGTACCAAATAATCAGCGGAAAGGGCCTGCAAGGCGAATGAGACGTCCATGATCTCCACCGGATGCCCGTCAGCGAGGGCGAGGTTCACGAGTTCCCCCTCGCCCAGGAGGTAGAGCGTGCGGCCGTGGGGGAGGACGTAGGCTTCCACCCCGGCCCGGGCCTGGTAGCGCTTTTTCGCAAGGCGCCCAAGGGCCGCCCGGTCGATCTCGTAGCCGAAGTGACCGGCGTTGGCGAGGATCTGTCCGTCCTTGGCGGCTTTGAGCTCCCCTTCCCCGATCACCCCAGGGCGGCCGGTGGCGGTGATCACGAAATCTGCCCGGGCCATTCCCTCGCGGAGCCCCACCACCTCACAGCCCTCCATGGCCGCCTCCACCGCCTTCACCGGGTCGATCTCACAGATGAGCACCCGAGCCCCAAGGCCCTGGGCCCGGAGGGCCAGCCCTTTGCCGCACCAGCCGTAGCCCACGATCAGCACAGTTTTGCCGGCCACAAGGAGGTTCGTCGCCCGCATGATGGCGTCCCAGGTGGACTGGCCAGTGCCGTACCGGTTGTCGAAAAGATGCTTCATCTTCGCATCGTTCACCGCAATCGCCGGGACCGAAAGCTTCCCCTCCTTCTCCAGAGCACGCAGCCTTTCCACCCCGGTGGTGGTCTCCTCGCAGATCCCGATGAGCTCCGGGCATGTCCCTTCCCGCTCGTGCAGGCGCCGGGCTACATCCCCCCCATCCTCCACGATCAAGTGCGGGGAGAAGTCGATGAGGCGGTCGATATTCCCCTTTCGCTCCTCCTCCGGTTCCCCATGGCGGGCCGCCACCGTGATCCCTTCCACCTCGGCCAGTGCTTGGGCGACGGCGTCCTGGGTGGAAAGCGGGTTGCTCCCAATTACGAACAGCTCCGCCCCACCGGCGTTGAGGGTGAGGATCAAATTGGCCGTCTTGGCCTCAAGATGGAGGGCCACCCCAATGCGGCGGCCGGAAAAAGGCCGCTCCTTCTCAAACCGCTTTTTGATCTCCGCGTGAAGGGGCATGTGCGCCCCCGCCCACCGGATCTTCTCCCAACCTTCCCCTGCGTTCATCTTGCCTCCCTGCTGAAGAAGAAGACCGTGGCTGCTTCCTCCAGCTTTTCCGCGAGGAGCAACGCTTCGGTCAGGGTCCTCCCCACGGCCACGGCGCCATGACGGGCGATGAGGGCCACCTTCCCGCGCTTCCCCAAGGCCTCGGCCACCGCCTCGGCCAGGGCCCAGCTGCCCGGTGGGGCATGCTCAGAAACTGGAACCTCATCCCCGAAGAGCATCTTCCCTTCATCGTGAAACACAGGCAGGTGCTTCCTGAACGAGGCTGCCGTGGCGTAGGGGGAATGGGTATGCACCACCGCTCGCACGTCCTCCCGGGCCCGGTAGATGGAGAGGTGCATCCGCCACTCCGAGGAGGGCTC
>CAYUWL010000111.1:0-3272 GCA_964448595.1 uncultured Thermotogaceae bacterium | reverse complement strand
GGTGGTCTCGGTGCCCCTGTGGTCAAGTCGTTCCGACCTTGTGGTCGATCGCAAGCACGGAGCCCGGGCATGCGGCGCTTTGAAACCGCTTTTCCCCTACGTGTTCTCCGGGTATAGGCCGGCGAGGCCAGAGGGCTCGGGCTTCCGCAGCAGGCGCACCCCGGGGAGCTCCCGCACGATGAGCTCCACCGTGTTGTGGACCGTAGCCGAAAGGAGATGCCCCCCCACGGCAGCACCACCCTGCTTCCCGCCTACCACGTGGGCATGGACGACGATCTCTCCATCCTTCTCCCCGATGTTCCCCTGGAAGGACAAGAGCTCCACCGGCTCCTCCACGGGCTCCTGCACGTATTTTTTTCCGTCCCAATAGGCGAGGACGAGGTCCCGGAGCATCCCCACCGCCCCCAGGAGGGCCGCGGACCTGATGCCCAGGTCCGCAAGGCCTTGGGGCAACTTCTCCCCGTCCTGAAACCGGATCACCCAAAACTCGCCGCTCTTTGCCTTGATCATCCCTCCTCCTTCACTCCTAGAAGCACAAGGTCCGCCACGTTGGTCCCGGTGGGACCGGTCACCAGGAGGTCATAGGCCGCCTCCAAGGCGTGGTAAGAATCATTTTCCGCCAGGGCCCCTTCCGGATCCACCCCGGCCGCGCGCAACCGGGTCACCGTTCCCCCGTCCACCAGCCCCCCGGCGGCGTCCGTGGGGCCGTCCCGCCCATCGGTTCCCAAGGAAAGGAGCGCCACCCCGGGAAGACCCTCGATCCCCAAGGCCGCTGACAGGGCCAGCTCTTGATTGCGGCCTCCCTTCCCCCTCCCCCGCACCGTCACCGTGGTCTCCCCAGTGGCGACCAGGAGGGCGGGGGGCGCGACCGGCCGGCCGAACCGCACGAGCTCCCTAGCCAGGGCAGAGAAAAACTTGCCCACCTCGCGGGCTTCCCCTTCGAGGGTCGTGGTGAGGATGAGGCCGCGGAAGCCAAGGCGCGTCCCGGCCTCCAGGGCGGCCTCGGCGGCCGTCCTCCCCGAGCCCACGATCACGTTACGAACGCGGGCAAACACGGGGTCGCCGGGCTTGGGGGTCTCGGGGATCTCCCCGCGCAGGCCGGCCTCGATCCTCGCCCGCACCCCCTCCGGCACCTCTTCCCATACCCTGTAACGGCGGAGGATCCGGGCCGCATCCTGGAAGGTGGAGGGGTCCGGGGCCGTGGGGCCGGAGGCGATGCTGTCCAGAGGGTCCCCGGGAACGTCGGAGAGGATGAGGGAAATCACCCGTGCCGGATGGGCCAGGCGCGTAAGCTGGCCCCCCTTCACACAAGACAGGTGCTTGCGCACCACGTTCATCTCCTGGATCTTGGCTCCTGACCGGAGGAGAAGCCCGTTCACCCTTATGAGATCAGAAAGGGAGATCCCCTCGGCGGGAAGGGTGAATAGGGCCGAGCCACCGCCGGAGATGAGGACGATCACCAGGTCACCCTCGCCGGCATCGGACACAAGCTCGGCGATCCTTTGGGCAGCGGCAAGGCCCCGGGCGTCTGGCACGGGATGGGCAGCCTCCACGACCTCCACCCGTGTGGTGGGCACCTTGTAACCATCGGCGGTCACCACGAGCCCGACGTCGATCCGCTCCCCCAGGATCCCCTCCAGGGCGGCCGCCATGCGGGCGGATGCCTTACCGAACCCCACCACGAGAAGCCGCCCCTCCCGGGGGAGCTCGCAGGTCATGCCATCCACGATGAGATGCCCCCCTTTGAGGTGCACGGCCTTTTCCACACAGGCCTCAGGGGCCACCGCCGCAAGCGCCTGGCGGGCGATCTCCCGGAGCTCCTTCCGCAGTTGTGCTTCCTTGTCCAAGCCTTCCCCCTCCCCTATCCTTGTCCAGGTGGGCAAACGAAAGATACTTGCCGAAGTGGACCGCCGCCTGGCCCGTGCCTTCGGAAATCCCACGCGAAGGCCAGGGGGCAATCCCCTGGACCTCCTCATCGGGACGATTCTTTCCCAGAACACCTCGGATCTCAACCGGGACCGGGCCTACGCCGAGCTGCGAAAGCACTTCCCACGCTGGGAGGACGTGCTGGCGGCGCCGGTCGAGGAGATAGCCTGGGCGATCAGGGGAGCAGGGCTCCATCGCCAGCGGGCAGCCCGGATCAAGGCCGTACTCAAGCGACTGGCCGAGGAACGGGGGGAACTATCCCTGGGTTTCCTCTCCCACCTTCCCAAAGAGGAAGCGGAACGTTGGCTCCTCTCCCTCCCCGGGGTGGGAAGGAAGACGGCGTACATCGTGCTCCTGTTCGGGTTCGGCTGGCCTTTCTTCCCGGTGGACACGCACATCAGCAGGGTCACCCGCCGATTGGGCCTTGTTGGGGAGCAGGAGGAGCCCCACCGGGCGCTGGCCCCCCTGGTGCCAAGGGGGCGGGAGAGGGAGCTTCACCTCAACCTCATCCGGTTGGGCCGGGAGGTATGTCAAGCCCGCAGACCCCGCTGTGTGGCCTGCCCCCTCCCGGACCTGTGCGGCTATGTGCTCTCAAAGCTCGACCCGGCCCTGCGCCCCTACCTCCGGGGTGGGGAGCCACCGCCGGTTTTGGTGCGGCGCGTGGACGGAAGGGTGGAGGCCGCCCGGGGGGACGGCAAAGAATTCCTGGCCCTGGTGGCGAACCCCGAAGTGTGCTATCTTGAGCCCTCGCGCAAATTTTCCCCAAAGGAGGCGAAATGACACGAGAGGAAGCGCTGGCCCTGGTGAAGGAGAAGGTCAAGACGAAGAACCTGGTGAAGCACATGCTGGCCGTGGAGGCAGGCATGCGTGCCTTGGCACCTCGCTTTTCCGGGGACCCGGACCGGTGGGCCCTGGCCGGGCTCCTCCATGACCTGGATTACGAGGAGACCAAGGACGCCCCCGACCGCCACGCCCGGGTGACGGTGGAGTTCTTGCGGGCCCAGGGCTTTTCCGACGAGGAGATCCTGAACGCGATCCTGGCCCACGCCGGGCACAAGACGCCGGAGAACCCCATGGAGTGGGCCCTTTTTTCCGTGGACCCCTTAACCGGGCTCATCGTGGCCGCTGCCTTGGTGCATCCCCAGCGCCTTGCGGGCCTTACACCGAAGAACGTGCTCAACCGCTATAAAGAGAAGTCCTTTGCCCGCTCCGCCTCCCGGGAGAACATCGCTGCCTGCAAGAACTTGGGGATGGAGCTTTCCGAGTTTGTGGAGGTGGTGCTCTCGGCCATGCAGGGGATCCGGAGCGAGCTTGGCTTATGATCCATCTTTTAGGGCGATGTTCTT
>CAYUWL010000110.1:0-3287 GCA_964448595.1 uncultured Thermotogaceae bacterium | reverse complement strand
TCCCGAACAGGAAATGCGCCAGGTCCACCGCGTACCCCCGCACCGTGGAGATGAGAGCGATCCCCAAGGCGAACATGCCGGCGAACACGATGCCGATGGCCGTGTCTTCCTTGAGCCTGCCCCGGCGGGCCACCGCCCCGATCCCCAAACTCACCAGGATCGCCGTGGCCAGCGCCCACCAAAACAAAGGCCTACGCCCCCCGCCGGTAGCGAGGTACCCCACTGCCACCCCGGGGAGGATGGCGTGGGCAAGCGCGTCCCCGAAGAAGGCCATCCCCCGGAGGACCACATACGTCCCCATCACCGCACACAGCGCCCCCACCAAGGCGGAGGCGACAAGGCCCCGCACCATGAACGGGAAGGCCAAGGGGGTCACGAAGAAGTCAGCGAGCGCCTGCATCCTTTTCCTCCTGGGTGCGGCAGGGATCCGAGAGGACCACGCCCCCGCCGGCCGCGGGGAGCCTCCGCAGCCGGCCGCCGAACGCCGCCAGCAGCCGGGCCGGGGTGAACACCTCGGCCGGAGCCCCCAGGCCGATCACCCGCCGGTTCAAAAGGAGCACCTTTGGGAAGTGCTCAGCGGCGATATCGAGGTCATGCAAGCTCAAAAGCAGCGTCACCTTTCGCTCCTTAAGGAGGTCGAGGAGCTTCAGGATCGCGCCTTGAGAGGTGACGTCCAGACCGGCCAGGGGCTCGTCCAAGAGCACCAATTCCGCCTCCTGAGCAAGGGCCCGGGCGATGAACATGCGCTGCTGCTGCCCGCCAGAGAGTTCCCCGATCTGCCGGCCGGAAAGGTCACCTAGGCCCACTGCCTCCAAGGCCTCCCGCACCAGGGCCCGGTCCCGGGGGCCGGGCCAGCGCAACAGCCCCAGCCGCCCTACCCGGCCCATCATCACCACATCGAACACGGTCGCTGGGAACCGCCAGTCTATCTCCGACCGCTGGGGGAGGTAGGCGATGCAGATATGGCCGCAGGGATCATACCCCCGGATCCTCACCTCCCCAGAGCTCGGAGAGAGCACCCCGGCGATCACCTTGAGCAGGGTGCTTTTGCCAGCGCCGTTCGGCCCCACGATCGCCAGGCGCTCTCCACCCTGGAGGCTGAAGTTCACGTCCTCAATGGCTGGTTGACCATCGTAGTCGACGTACACATGATCCACCTCCAAGGCGGGCGCCCCGGGGAGGTGCACCGCCACCGGTCGGCCTAAGCGGCCCGACAATAAAGACCAACCCCGGCGGCAGGTGCGCGCCCCTTCCGTCATCCCTTCCCCAACGCGGCCACGATGGCGGAAACGTCGTAGCGCATCAGCTCCAGGTAGGTGGGGGCAGGGCCATCCGGCCTCGAAAGGGCCCCCACGTAAAGGCGCACCACCCGCACGCCTGTGTCGTGCGCCACCTGCTCCACCAAGGGCGAGGAGGTGGTGTGGCTTACAAAGATCGCCGGGACGGAGAGTTTTCGGATGATCCCTTCCAGCTCGGCGAGCTCCCGGGCTGAGGGCTCAGCCAGGGTGCTGAACCCGGGGAGGATCGCCGCAGCTTGCCGAAACCCGTACCGGGCGGCGAAGTAGCCGAACGCGAGGTGATCAACCACCAGGATCCTCCCTTCCTCGGGAATCTTTTCCACCTCTCTCCGGATCCAGGCGTCGAGTTCCTCGAGCTTTCGTCGGTACGCGGCTGCGCGGCCCCGGTAGTCGTCCGCGTGGCACGGGTCTAATTTGGCCAACGCCGCAGCGACGTTGTCCGCCCACACAGCCACGTTGTTCGGATCCAGCCACACGTGGGGATCCACGCGTCCATCCTCGAAAACCCGGAGTTCAACGCCCCAAGAGGCCTCCACCACGTCTCCGACCGAGGAAAGGATGGGCTCAAGCGTCGCCTCCAGGCCCGCCCCGCAGACGAACACCACGTCCGCCCGGGAAAGGAGAGCCACATCTTGCGGCGTGGGCTCGAATGTGTGGGGGTCGCTGTCAGGGGGGAAGAGCACGCTAAGCTCTACGTCTTCCCCGGCCACCTGCTGCACCACATCCCCCAGGATGGAAGTGGTGGCCACGGCTTGCAAGGGGGCAGCTGTCCCTGCCAATGTCAGCGCAAGCGAAATCGCTGCCTCAAGAAGGGCTTTAAAGCTCATGGCCCATCCTCCTCTGACAGTCTGGGCACAGCCCGTAGAACTCCAAGAGATGTCCCTCCACCAGGTAACCGTACCTCTGAGTGAGCTCCTGGGCCAGGGAGCCCGCCGGGCAGCCGGACAGGGGAAGTTCGGCCCCACAGCCCCGGCACACCAATCGGTGGGTGCCACCCTCGGAACACCGGTAGCGCACCCCTCCCGGAGCTGGGAGCGCCCGGGCCAGGCCCAGCCGGACGAGCAGCAGCAAGGTTCGATACACCGTAGCCCGACCAAGCCCTGAGTGCCGGGCACTCCCCAGACGCCACACCTCAGCCGCGGAAAGGGGTGCGTTGGCCTGTCGAAGGACCGCGAACACCGCTCGCCGTGCCGGAGTCAGCCTGTATCCCGCTTCCCTGAGCCTCGTCTCGAACCTTGCCGACATTCCCCCTCCGAAGTAAATGATACAATGTCTCAACTAGCTCGTCGAGCCCAGGTTGCCCACGCCAGGACATTTTGATAACCTGCATTTGCCTAATGGCCATGGTCATCGGAAAAGGTTGGAAGCGATTAGAAGAGCTTGTCGGCCAGCATCTTTCCCAGGTGGAAGAAGCTCTGAGCAGTTTTGAGAAGTCAATTGATGCTTACCTCAGGGGAGATTCGGAACAAGCTGAAGAATTGGCCTACGCCACCCATCGGGCCGAGGGACGGGCCGACGATGTGCGCCGCAAAGTAGAGACCGAGATCCTACGTGGGGCACTACTGGCCAGCTCCCGCCGCGATATCCTGGAGATCATCGAAGGCACCGATAAACTGGCCAACGCCGCCGAGGCCGCCCTTGATTACCTCATCCCACAGCGGGTGGAGATCCCTGAGGAACTAGAACCCCTGATCCGGGCCATCGTGTCCAAGAGCGCCGATATCATGACCGAGGTGAAAACCGCCCTCCATCTCCTCTTTTCCGACATGCAACGGGCACTTGAGTCCACGCACAAGATCGAGGCCTTGGAATCCGAAGTGGACCGCTTTGAGCGCGAGGCCATCCAGAGGCTTTTCCAGATGGACATCGACCTCGCCCAAAAGCTCCATGTGCGGGGATTCATCGAAGAGCTAGTAGAAATCTCTGACCGTGCCGAAGACCTATCCGACAGGATTGAGATCATGGTGGCCCAACGCCGGGCTTGATGCC
>CAYUWL010000109.1:0-3303 GCA_964448595.1 uncultured Thermotogaceae bacterium | reverse complement strand
ATTTCTCGAGTGAGGCAGTCGATTTCAGAGAGTTCTGCAGAAAGAAATTCGCGGACTTTTTGCCGAAGGCGGCCGATCGGGCCGGACCTGGGGAGCGTTTCTTCTGCAATCGCCTGGGCAACCTTTTCATGGCACGCGCGGCTCAGCTCCGCCAGTTTCACGTGGCGCTCGTCCGAGGGGTCGAAGGGTGGGATCGAGAGGGCCTCAAAAGGGGCTCGATGGATATTGCGAGGTCCATAGAGGCCCCGTGTCTGAAGCGGCTTTATGTACGTATCGATAAAAGGCGCGTTCAAAACGGCGCAGAGATAATGCGTTTCGTCGGGATTAGCGGATTCGAAGAAATATGCATGGTGATCAATGATAAACCCTTTTGGTCTAAGTCCTCCTACGTTCAGATTTTGCTTTTCTCCCTCGGTTAACACGCAAGCCGCTATGCGTGTCCCCCTTGCACTATACACCAAGGAGGCGAAAGAAGCAGAGTGTTGGCGGGTGAGAGTTTGATTGAAATCTAGGCGTTGATATATGGTGCGAACCCTTCCAGTTCCTTTTCCGAGTTGCTTCCAAAATGCCTCAACTTTTCGAAGCCAACTAGCAAGGCCAGTTTTGCCCAGCTTGACCGCTGCCTCAGCGGTTATCAGCCGTCCCCTTCCATCCGGTTGAACTTCTAGAGGGAGGACAACGAGCCTTTGTCTCACATATCCGAAAGGAATCATGTCGGCACCTAAAAGCGTGACGAAAAGGAAGTCCGCTTCTACTTCGCCGGAAAGCGAAAGCCCTTTCCATGGTTTCTTGGCTTGTTTCTGGATCTCGGGGTCGGTCTCCAGGGCCGGCCGCTTGGGATCAATTACCCATGCTTCGGCCGCAGGCCGGACGAACCAAAAGCAGCGGGGGACGATAGTTGCACCTTGAATGAACTTGTCTAAATACGGGCTTGCTGGGCCAGTCTTTGCAAAAGGCGGAGCGAAACTCATTTCCTCGAACAAGAGGTGTTCTCGCGCTTTCTCCAGCGGTAAGTTCCGTACGGGAAGACAGCCGGACACCTTGACAGCTCCCACGGGCCAGTCTGACTTTGCCCCCTTTCTTGCCACGATCACGCAAGAGGGTACGTTGAACAGAGGTTCGACGTCCTCGCAATCGATCACCCGAATGATCCCCAAATCCTTTTGCTGGAAGTGCCGATGCTGCTTAGCCCCTGTCAGTACGGACCGGGGCATGACAAAAACGATCGTGCCCCCCTCGCGTAGGTAGTGAACGTGGCTGAACGTGAAGAAAAGGGTGGCAAGCTCCATTTGGGTGAAAAGCTTCACCTCTCCCCGATTTAGGAGACCGAGGCGGAATACCAGATCTTTTACCATTTGCTGGTAGGCCTTGTCTCGAATGAAGCGATAGGCAAGCCACGGTGGGTTACCACAAACGAAGTCGAACTTACGCTCAGCGAGGAAGGCCGGCCGGAAGGCATTTCTCAGGATGAACCGGTAGACGGTGTCACGTCGCTCGGCGATGAGGAAGTGCAGAAGGCGCAGGTTTCCGGCCCACCACATGTAGAACTTCCCCAAGCCTAATCCCTTGAGGTAGGCTTGAAGACCTGACAGCAGTGAGTCCACCGGCTCGCCCGGTTGAGCAGCAAGTTCTGTGGTTTGGTCGATGACAGCATCGACGACTGCCGGCCCGGCTGCCACCATCTCTGCGGGGACCTGGAAGCGGTCCGGGACCTCTCTTGGGAATTTTGGGAGCCCGACGGAGTGAATGGGGACTGCGATGGGGGCACCAGCCATCTTCCGCTCGGGTAGGTGTAATGAGTTGGCCATGTAGACTGGGATGGGAGAAAGATGAAGGGAACCCAGCGAGCGTAGCTCAGGGGCCAAGGCTAAGAGCAGGTTTACTTTGGCGGTGAGTACAGCCAAAGGGTGCACGTCCACCCCCGCGAGGTTCTCGAAGGCGTGCTGAACCAACGCTTCCCCTGAAAGTCCGGCCTCACGTAAAAGACGCACAGCCGTGAAGAGGAATGTGCCCGAGCCACAGGCCGGGTCAAGTAGTGAGGGAAATGCTTGCCCATCGCCCCCATTTGGGAAGCCGGCCTCTCGAAGGGCCAATTCCGCGAGCCAATCGGGGGTGTAGAACTCTCCCAAGTCGTGGCGGGTTTCGGGATCGACTAACTCTTGGTAAAGCTCTTTGAGCAGGTCTTGGCGGATTGCGGAAAGGTCGTAAAAGCCAAGGCGCCTGGATATCGCTCCGAGTAACGATTCGGCCTCCCAGGCCACCTGAGGCATTATGGGCCAGGCGAAGAAATCTTCCTCCACGAGGTTCCGGAAGCCCAATCTCTCGAATTTCTTGCCAGTGATGACCCCTTCTAGGTCCTCAGGGTTTGGTATCCGGCCGGTTAGGGCGGTGAAAGCCAAGAGCCGCACAAGGAGGGCCAGGTAGGTGTGGCGCAGGAATAGCTCCGTTTCGCCTACTTCCGAACCGTACACGGTGCGCAGGAGGGCATTCCATTCCTCGAACTTCGTCCTGGCAGCAGGGTCGCCCTTCACCCGGGCCCACATCCGGGAAAGGGCTTCCATGGACGCTTTGAAGATCGGGCTGCGCTGCCCAAAGCGGAAGGATATATCCAGCACCGTGGGCTTGACGCCTTTTTGTTGGAAGAGGTACGAATCAAGCCAAAGTAAGGCTTCCTCTGGCTCCTCGGCCCGGAGGATGAACTCGTCGGTTTTAGCTAGATTTCCGTCTTGAAGTCGGTATACCTCAAACCGTTGCCCGTCGGTGATTATTCCTACGGTGTTTTTGGGGATAGAGGGCGATGCGAGGTACTTTTCAAGTTCGCGGATGCCGTCCTCTCGCTCCCTATCGAGGTCTCGCTTGATCTCGAACACGACGTCCCCGATGAGGAGATCAATATAACCACGGACTTTGAGAAAACGGACGCTGCGCTCGATCGCTACTATGTCCAGTTGCTCTAGCTCTGGGAAGGCTTCTCTTAAGAAGGAGAGGAGATCATCGCGTATTTGATCGTGGTGTGTCCCTTTATGGCGCTCCCACTTCTCTAGATACCGCTCCAGCACTACAGCAAAACGCTCCATATGACCTCTGCCTTTCGCTGTCCTATCATACCGAATCTAGGGTACTTCCGTTGGTGGTCAAGGCTTGAAACATGCCTTGCTCTTGATTGTGCGGACTGTGAGGTCACCGTGTAGGGCCGTGCCTTGCATTTCAGCATCTGACGATCATCCTCCAACCCTAAATCGCCGCCACAACCGCCTGATCGACCACTTCGTACATAATCTGTATAGCCTTACGACGAAGGAA
>CAYUWL010000108.1:0-3354 GCA_964448595.1 uncultured Thermotogaceae bacterium | reverse complement strand
CGGCGTGGCTTTGAGTCCCTGAAGCCTTTGGTGGAAACGATCCGAGAGGCCCAAGCCCGAGGCGAGATGGTGGAAGGGGATCCCTGGGAGCTTGTCCAGCTTTTGGGAGTCATCAAGATCCTTCCCCTGTATAAAGACCAGGTCCCACCGGAACAATATCCACAGCTTGTGGAGCGGCTTGCCCAGGTGATTGCCGATGGGCTGACCTGCCCGGCGAGGAGGAGGGGATGAAGGCCATCCTCAGGCTCGCTTGGCGGAACCTATGGCGGCATCCGCAGAGGACCGCCCTTATGATCGCCATCGTCGCCTTCGGGAGCTTCTGCGTGATCGTGGTGTGGGGCGTAACCGACGGCTGGATAAAGACCATGACGTCCGCTCAGGTGTCCTTAGACCAAGGGGACATCAAGGTCTTTTCCGTCGGCTACCGGGCCGACCCTGCCCCGGAGCTCGGCCTCTCCCCTGAGGCCCTTGACCATGCCTTGGAGGAGACCGGGAAGGTCCCAAGGGCCAAGGCCGCGCCCAGGCTCTCGTTCTTCGGGATGCTCAGGAGCGCTTATGGGGCGGTGGGGGTGGAGATCCGGGGGGTCGACCCGACCCGAGAGCCGAAGGTCACGAAGCTCCACGAGCGAATTGTGGAAGGACGTTGGCTTTCCGGCTCAGGGGAGATCTTGCTTGGGGAGAGGCTGGCCCGGGAGCTTGACGTGCGGCTGGGGGAGCGAGTGGTGATCATTGCCCAAGGGAAAAAGGGGCCGGTATCGAAGGCCTTCCGGACGGTGGGATTCTTCGCCTCGGGGCTTCCTGGGCTCGATGGATCCACCGCCTTTATCCCCATCGAGGACGCCCGCGCCATCTCCGGCTTCCCCGGGGCCACGGAGATCGTCGTGCGCCTTCCTTCCGGCTCCCCCCAGGCGGTGGCCGAAAGGCTGCAGGAGTCCCTGGGAGAGGGGTTCGAGGTGCGGGACTTCTTCGCCCTGAACCCCATGATCCGGGACTTCGTGCGGATCTCCTGGATCGAGCTCACCCCGTTGATCGCCATTTTGGCGCTGCTTTCCGGCTTCGGAGTGGCGAACACAGTGCTTTTCTCGGTGCTGGAGCGGACGCGGGAGCTTGGGGTGATGGCAGCACTGGGGATGTCTCCAAAGAAACTCGCGAGGACGGTGATCGCGGAATCGCTCCTTGCCTCGGCCTTGGGGTACGGGGTCGGGGCGGTGGGGGGGTATCTCGTCAACCTATTCCTCGCCACCCACGGCTGGAGCTTCGGGGAGGCGTTCTCCGAGATGTTGGGGCGGGCGGGGATGCCGGCGGTGCTTTATTCGTCCGTCTCGGGCTGGTACTGGCTTGGGAGCCTGTCGGTGGTGGCCACCACCGGGCTCATCGCCGCCTGGTACCCGGCACGGCGGGCGGCGCGCCTGTCGCCGGTCCAGGCCATCAGGGAGGGATGACCCATGAGCCTAAAAACGAAAGAAATTCAGATTTTCTTTGTGTTCTTGGCGGTCCTTATGCTAGCTGCGCCCGTGTTGGCGCAGGGGCCTTCGGCTGTGGAGGTGCTGGAGGAGGTCCGGGCTGCCTGGCAGCCGGCGAGCTTCCATGCACGGGCGATCTTGGAGGTGCAAGGAGAAAGGGAGACCCAGCGCTGGGAGTTCGAGGTATGGAGCGAAGGGGAAGATAAGGCCCTCATCCGGGTCCTCTCCCCGGAGGAAGAGGCCGGCTCGGGGTATTTGGTGCTCGGGGATGAGGTCTGGTACTACTCCCCGGAGGTGGGAACCTCGATCCAGCTCCCTTCATTTGCCCTCTTCGAGGGGACTTTCGGCGGGGCGGCGGCCCTGGAGGATCTCTTCCGCGGCACTTTATCGGAGGAATGTGAAGTCACCGCCGAGCCCCATGGTGACGGCTGGCTCCTGGTCCTCGTCCCCAAGCCCACCGCCCCGGTGGTGTGGGGGAAGCTTGAGCTTTCCGTTCGCGGGGACTACGCGCTCCTTGAGATGAGGTTCTACGACCAGCGGGGGGACCTCTTCCGGACGGTGCGGGCATCGGGCTTCATCGAGGCGCAGGGGCGCCCCTTCCCCACCGTGATCGAGATCGAGGAGGCGGACGGGGATCGGACCGTGGAGCGGATCCTGGAGCCCGAGATCGGGATCGACATCCCGGACGAGGTATTCACCCTGGAGTCCCTGGAGGGGAGATGAGGTACGCCCTGCGGAACCTGAAGCGGGCCCGGCGCCGGTCTCTTTATACGTTTCTGGCCGCCTTCTACCCGGCGCTGATCCTGGTGATCATGTTTGGGCTCGCGGCCGGGGAGGTGCGGGGGATGTTCGAGTCGGCCACAAAGCTTGAGACCGGGCACCTCCAGATTCGGGGAGGGGATGAGCTCGCCGGCGGGGCCCTGTCCCTGTTCGAACTCCCCGACGAACTCGTCTCCCGGCTTGAGGAAGACGCGGCGATCCAATATTGGACAGTGCGGCTGGACCTCCCCGCCCTGGCCGCCGCGGGAAGCCGCTCGTATGGGGTCCTCGTCCAGGGGGTGGAGCCAGAGAAAATAGCGGAGATCTCGCCCATCCCCGGCCTCATCTCCCAAGGGAGGTACATCACCGGCCCGAGGGAGGCGGTGATAGGGGAGGAGCTCGCCCGGCTCCTCGATCTCGAGGTGGGGGACAGCCTGGTCCTCCTCTCCGTCCATCCCGAGGCCGGGATGGGGGCTGGGGTGGCGAAGGTGGTGGGGATCTTCCGGGCTCCTCAGGCGGAGATGGGCCGCACCGTGATCCAGGTACCGCTTACCACGGCCCGTAGGCTCGTGCGCCAGGGTGATGTGGTAACGAGTGTGGTTGCCTTCGTGCGGGGGGTGGAGGGACCCTGGGACGCTTGGAAGATAGAGCGGACGGCCGCTGAGCTGGAAAAGATCCTTCCCGAAGGGTTGGTGGTGAAGGACTTCGAGGAGCTCGCTCCGGAGGTCGCCCTGTACATGAGGATTGCCCGGCCGGTGCTCACCGCTTTCTCGGCCATCTTCTTCGTCCTCGGGGGCTTGGTGGTACTGAACGCCTTTTACCTTTCGGTTTTGGAGCGGACGCGGGAGCTGGGGGTGATCCGGGCCCTGGGGGCATCGAGGAGATGGATCATGCGGGCAATCCTGGGGGAAGCGCTCGTGCTTTCCGGGTGCGGGGCGGGCCTGGGGGGCCTTTTGGGGGCAGGCCTCGTGGTCCTGGTAGAGGGGCTCGGGGGCCTCAGGATGCCCGGGGCGTACTCGGAGTTCCTGCGGGCGTTCGGGATGGAGCCGATACTGCACCTCAGGGTCACCCCCTGGGAGGTCTTGGGCTCGGCCCTGGCCATGGCCGGAGTGGCGGTGCTTTCCGCTTGGTA
>CAYUWL010000107.1:0-3403 GCA_964448595.1 uncultured Thermotogaceae bacterium | reverse complement strand
GGACCTCGCGGCCACGGCCCAGGACGCCCTGGCCCGGGGCCTGGCGCGGATCGCGATCCGGGTCGCACGAAGGCACGGGATCCGGGCGGTAGGCCTCACCGGCGGCGTCGCCGTGAACGATCGGATCGCCTCTGCGGTGCGGGAGGAGGTGGAGGGGGCCGGCCTCAGGTACCTTCAGCACCGGAAGGTCCCCCCGGGGGACGGCGGGATCGCCTTCGGCCAACTTTACCAGGCCGCCTACACGGTTCTATCTCCTCTGGCGCTGGGCCTTCGGGGCCGGGGAAGTCCTCTTCGATGAGGCCCGCAAGCTCGCCCTCGCCGAAGGGGCGGAGATAGATTAGCTGGTGCGCAGCGGTCTTGCGCGGAAGAGCAAGGACAAAGTCAGGGTGCTCGGTGCCCTGGAGCGGGATGAGCGCAGCCTCTCCCGGGAGGTCGGTGGGGTCTCCCCCCTCATCAACGCCCTCCAGACGGTACTCCGGCTTTGGCGGGCGGGCGATACCGAGGGCATCCGCAGTTTCCTGGAGGAGCGTGGGCTCGCGCGCAGCGAGACCTTCTGGAGGCTAGCTCAGGCCCTGCGCGAGGTCCTTCCCGAAGACGACGAGGAGCGGACTCTTCTGGATCAGTTCCTCCCCACCCGGGAGCGGATCGAGCGGGATCTGAGGTTGCCTTTCGCATAGAATGGGATGATGGCGAGAAAAGAGGGCTTGGAAAAGATCGGGCCGATCCTCGAGGGGTTCAAACAGGAGTTGAAGAGGATCTACGGCCCCCGGTTCAAGCGGCTCATCGTGTATGGCTCCTACGCCCGTGGAGAGGCTGAAGAGGGCTCCGATCTCGATCTGCTGGTCGTTCTCGATCAGGTGGACGATCCACTGGCCGAACGGGAAAGGCTCTCGGATGTGATACTTGAGCTTTCGCTCCGGTATGACATCGTCCTCTCGGTGCTCGTCGTTTCGGAAGCGCACTTAGAACATCACAAGCCTCTCTTCCTCAACGTAAAGCGGGAAGGGGTTGCCGTTTGATGCGCGAAGCTGAAGAGGAGATCAAGGAACTGTGGAAGAAGGCCCAACAGAGCTTAGAAGCAGCCGAGCTTTTGCTCGAAAAGGGCTATTGTGACTTCGCTGTCTCACGGGGTTACTACGCCATATTCTACGCGGCCGAGGCTGCCCTTTTGAGTCGGGGATTGAGCTTTTCCAAGCACTCCGCGGTTGTCGCCGCCTTCGGCAAGCATTTCGTTAACCCGGGATATCTCCCCAAACACCTCCATCGGTATCTCCTTGATGCATTCGATTTGAGGATGATGGGAGATTACGATGCCCCCGGGATTATCAGCGAGGAAAAGGCCCGGCAACTACTGAAATGGGCTAAGGAATTCCTCGACAAGGTAGGCAGTTTTTTGAAGGCCCAGGGTTATGAGCTGGGCATGGAGAACGAGTAGAGGTGAGCAAGATGGCGAGGAAGGTCGACCTTCCGCGGGTTTGGGAGGTAGCCGTTCCCCATCCGGATATCTTCTCGGGGGACCTGGATCCGGCGCGGTTTGCCATCTCCCTTAACGCGGTGGACCTCGGCCAGGGGGCGAAGGATTACGTGGAGCCGGATCGGTTCTTCCAAAAGACCTTCATGACCCGAAGTCTAAAGGCCCTCCTCCAAGGGGTGCTCGCCCGGCTCGTGGGTGGGGAAGGAGGGGTGGCGATCCGTCACCTCCAGACGCCTTTCGGCGGCGGGAAAACCCACACCCTCACCGCTCTCTATCACCTAGCCCAGCACCCCGATGTCGCTTTTGAGAAGCTTCCGGAACTCTTCCAGGAATTGGGGTTAGATGGACCGCCACCACGGATGAACGTGGCCGTGCTCGACGGGGTGGCCCTCGACCCCCAGGGGCGGCATGTCCCGGAGGGCTTCGAGATAAAGACCCTCTGGGGGGGAGCTCGCCTACCGGCTCGGTGGGAGGGCTTTCTTCGAGCGTGTAAAAGTCTCCGATGAAAAGAGGACCCCTCCGGGGGCACAGGCTTTGGCGGAGCTTCTGGAGGAGGCCGCTCCCGCCCTGATCCTGGTGGACGAGTTCGTAGCATACCTAGTGAAGGCCCGGGCGATCCGAGTGGAGGACAGCAACCTCGCGGAACAGACGCTCGTCTTCCTGCAGGAGCTGGCGACCGCGGTGAGCCAAGTTCCCCGGGTGGCTTTAGTGGCCACCCTCCCTCAGTCCTCACTGGAGGTGGCCGTCACCCGGGAGGAGGAAGCTCAGAGGCTCCTCGACCGGGCGATGCATATCCTGGGACGGCAGAACCTGATCGAGACCCCTGTGGCGGCCGATGAGATCTTCGGGGTTCTGCGCAAGCGGCTCTTTAGCCAGTGGGGGGATGAGCGGACGGCGGAGAAGGTGGCGAGGGCTTTCCGCAAGTACTACACCGACCACGCCGGCTATTTCCCTGAAACGGTGCAGGAAAAGCGTTATGAGGAGCGCATCGTTCAAGCTTACCCATTCCATCCCGAGTTCATCGACATCCTGCAGTACCGTTGGGGGCCACACCATCGCTTCCAGCGGACCCGTGGGGCCCTGAGGACATTAGCGTTTGTGATCAGGGACCTGTGGCAGAGGCGCCCCGGATCCGCCTACTTGATCCAGCCCTGGGCGGTGGATCTCTCCGATCGGCCGCTGCGAGGATGGATCGTGGAGCTCCCGGGAAGTGAATACGAGAACGTGATCACCAGCGACATCCTGGACAAAGGCCGTGAGCTGGAGAGGGACCTCAAGGGCGACTATTACAAAGAGTCCCTCGTCACCGGCGTGGCCACGGCCGTCCTCCTTTACACCATCTCTGCTTCGCCCAGGGAGGTCGGGGCCACCGAGGAACGGATCCGTCTGGCGGTACTCCGCCCCAGGCTCAACCCGGCCATGATCGCGGAGGTCCTCAGCAGGATGCGGGATCAGTTTTGGTACTTGGTTTACCGTGACCGCAAGTATCGCTTTCAGACGAAGCCCAACCTTAACAAGATGCTTCAGGACTTCGAACACTCTGTAGGGGAAGAGGAGATCAAGGAAGAGATGTTGTCCCAGCTCGAGGTCGTGGCTGGGTGCCGGAAGACAGGCTTCCGCGTCATGATCGCCCCTATGGACAGCAAGGCGGTCGAAGATCGTCCAGAACTCACCCTCGTTTTGGCACCTTGGGAGCTGGATGACGTGGAAAAATGGATGGAGACCGTTTTGAAACACCACGGTGAGAACAACCGCACTCACCGCAACGCTCTGGCTTTTGTGGCTCCAGAGCGCGGGTTGATCTCCGAGGCGAAGGCCAAAGCCAGAAAGTTGTTGGCGCTTAGGAACTTGAAAGAATCGTCTGAGTTCAAAAGGCTCGAAGCCGAGGAGCGCAAAGAGGTCGAGGGACGCATAAGGGAACGCCAAGAG
>CAYUWL010000106.1:0-3441 GCA_964448595.1 uncultured Thermotogaceae bacterium | reverse complement strand
CACCACAGGCATCCTCAATCACACTCCAATCCTTGTTATGATCTGAGGGATTTGGGAAGGGCTGCTCACAACAGTTGCCCCGGCTTTTTTTAGCGCTTTGATCTTGCTTTGTGCCGTCCCTTCCTCGCCTTCGATAATAGCCCCTGCATGCCCCATCTGTGCCCCTTTTGGCGCAGCGCGTCCAACGATAAGGGAGATCACCGGCTTGTCCATACCTCTCTCGATAAACGCCGCAGCTTCTTGCTCCATAGTTCCCCCGACTTCGCCCAGCAGGATAACGACCTTGGTTTCCGGATCTTCCTGGAACATTTTCAAGACGTCTTTTTGAGACAACCCCCAAAGCGGCCCGCCACCGATGCCGACAACCGTCGATTGGCCAATGCCATGCTCTACCAGAACTCTACAAACCTCATACGAGAGCGCCCCGCTTTTGGAAACGACCCCAACGTGGCCTTCCTTAAGAACACGATTTGGGTGAACGCCGAGCTTGCACTTGCCTGGTGAAACCAGGCCAGGGGTATCAGGCCCAAGTACCGTAGTCCCCTTCGCAGCTGCGTAATTGAGTATGGTGATTACATCATGATCAGGGATTCCCTCCGCTGTCAACACTAAAAAGGGGATCCCATTGTCTATGGCTTCGATGGCAGCATCTTTGGCAAACCGCGCCGGCACAAAGCTAATGGCAGCATTCACCTCATGATCGCGAAGTGCTTCTTCGATGAAATCGTAAACCGGTATCCCGTGTGTCTCCGTGCCCCCTTTACCCGGTGTCACGCCGGCGACGATCTTGGTACCGTACTCCAGCATGATCTTTGTCTGAAAGGAGCCCACCCGACCGGTAATACCTTGAACCAGTACCCGGGTATTTTCATCAATAAGGATCGCCATTATGACTCCTTTGCCAGTTTGACAGCAGTTCGAACCGCCGCTTCGAGATCCTCGAATGTCTCTATACCAACCGCGCGAAGCTTCGCTTTACCGACCTCCTCTTGTGTACCGTACATTCGGATAATCAATGGCACGGATTTTCCATGTTGTTCTAGATACTGGACAACCCCGTCCGCCATTTCATCCATACGCGTAAGGCCGCCAATCAAGCTGATTAAGACAACTTTCACATTCGGATTTGCATGGACGACTTCTAGCGCCTGCCGCATGCTCTCTGCACCAGCAAGGCCTCCCAGCTCGCAGAAGTTCGCAGCTCGACCTCCCGCATCCTGGATTAGATCAAGTGTCAACATCCCTGTCCCAGCACCATCGGATATCATTCCAACATCGCCATCCAAAGGTACGTAGGTTATTCCTCTCTCCTCCGCCAATTGCTCGGCCTTTGTTTTTGTGCTTTTCTCCAACCGTCTCCGCTCTGCTCGCAACTGAGTAAACAGGTCGTGATGTCGGAAAGCCGCCTTTTCGTCCAGCAGGATCTTCGCGTCCAGTGCCAAAAGGCCGCTTGGAGTGACAGCCAGCGGGTTGATCTCCACCAAGGAAGCATCGCAGTCGCGGAAAATAGCATAAGTTCCATTGACAATCTCTCGAAAGCTCTCAAGATAATCCCCGAGGCCGAGGTTCTTACCCAGGTAACGAACAACGTAGTCCGGCAGTCCTATAGAGGGCTCAATATGTTTCTTAAGAATCTGCTCAGGGTTTTCTCTAGCCACCTCCTCGATATCCACCCCGCCAGTGGCGCTAGCCATTATGATTGGCATATTTGTCTGTTTATCGATGAGAATGGCCAGGTACAGCTCCCGTTCTATCTCAGCCTGTTCTTCGGCCAACACCGCTTGAACTGGGACGCCTTTGATGTTCGATGCTAAAAGTTCTTTCGCGACTGCCACAGCTTCCTTGGCTTGTGTAACGGTTCTAATACCCCCCGCCTTGCCCCGTCCCCCAACAGGGACTTGGGCTTTTAACACCACCGGAAACGAGAGAGTTTCCAAAGACTCCAGGGCATCCGGCGATTCTATAAGAACACCCTTAGGCACCGGGATTCCATACCGTGAAAAAAGCCTCTTGGCTTGAAATTCGAGGAGCCGCATTTAGACCTCCACCGAGACATTCTGGTCCTTCGCTAACTTCATCCCACGCTTGGCCGCTTTCAGATTTACTTCTAGGAAGCGCTGGGGGACGTTTTCGCGTATTGCCTTGAGCAGGTCATCCTCTGAGACCAAGCCGGTTGCCCGCTGGAGGAAACCTAGCATCAACATGTTGGCAGCGATCTTTTGTCCAATCTCATCGGCGGCTATCTTCGTGGCAGGGACTTCCAAAAGCTGGATATCGGCCCGGTTCGGCCGCGCAACCAACTCCGGATCGATGATCAAAGTACCGCCAGATTTTAGCCGGCTGAGGTATCGATCGAGGGCGGGCTGTGACATTGCAACAAGGATGTCCACCTGGTCGGCCAGAGGCGAATTGATCGGTCCCTCAGAGAGGATCAACTCCGCCTGGCACTCCCCACCCCGCGCTTCAGACCCATACGACTGCGTCTGAACTGCATTGAGCCCAGCCCGCACCGCTGCTGTCCCAAAGACAACCGCCGACAGGACAATACCTTGTCCTCCAAATCCACAAAACTGTAAATTGATGCGACTCCCTCGCATCATCCTCCCCTTTCTACTGCATAGATTGAGCTTCCCTCAAAGACCGGCCTTTGCTCTTCGACGAAGTTGCCGAGGACGAACTTGTCTCTTAGCTCCTGTTCGGGCAGTTTGCGGGCTTCCTCTATAGTTACGGAATGTTCCTCAATCCATTGAAGACATTTGACGGGGTCACCGGTACCGAGTGCCCGCCGACCAAAGTTGGTCGGACACTGGGACACGATCTCCACCAAAGAGAAGCCTTTGTGTTGTAAGGCCTTTTTGATGGCGTTGATGGTCTGTCGGGACCTGTAGGTATTCCAGCGGCTGACAAAGGTGGCTCCAGCGGTCATGGCAAGCCTGCAGATGTCAAACCGCGGCTCTGGATTACCGTATGGAGTTGTCATCGTCCGCAATTCCTCCGGCGTAGTGGGAGCTACTTGACCTCCGGTCATCGCATAGTTGAGGTTGTTGACCACGATCATGGTCACATCCAAATTTCGGCGGGCAGCCTGGATAAGATGGTTGCCGCCTATAGCCACAGCATCACCATCCCCAGCGAAGATCACCACCTTTAAATCCGGATTATGCAGCTTGATACCGGTTGCCCAGGGAAGCGTACGGCCATGGATGCCGTGAAGGGCATCCGCATGTATGTACACCGGGATCCTGGCCGCACAACCCACGCCACCGATTGCCACTAGCCTATCGAAGTCGAGGTTTATCTCATCGGCTGCTCGCAAGAAAAAATTCATGACTTGAGCGGCTCCACACCCTGAACAGAAGAAATGGGGTAGGCTCCCCGCACGCAAGTACCTCCTAAGCGGATTCGTTTTCACTTTGCCACCTCTTTAATTACAGCAAGTAT
>CAYUWL010000105.1:0-3446 GCA_964448595.1 uncultured Thermotogaceae bacterium | reverse complement strand
CTGCGCTCGGCCCGGGCCGCAAGGGGCAGGGCCTCCACCGGATCCGGGTAGTCCTCTTCCCCGGGAGGGCGATCTCTCACCTCCCCCCCTTCGGCCTCAGCCAACGCAGACAGGAACGCCCGGGCCCGGTCCCACTGGGAGTGGTTGATCCACCGATTGGGATCCTTGATCCACAGGGTCTTGCCCCGGAATAGCTCAAGGAGGTCCGGGCGGAAGTGGTCGTGGTGGTAGTGGGTGATCGCGATATGGGTGGCCTGCTTGGCCGCCGCCAGGAGCGCTTGGGTGGCGAGCTCCAGGTAGTAGTCCTTGAGCTCATCCGGGGCGGGGTAGCCGCGGTGCATGATGGCCGCGCCCGGGTCGATGAGCAGGGAGAGATCAGGGGTCCGCACCAGGACACACATCGACTTTGCGCCCAGGGAGTCGAACCACACCGGCCGCAGGATCATCCCGCCTGCTCCTTTATCCCACTTTCCCCGTTAGGGCATCTGCCAGGGCGGCCAGGATCCTGCCGGCGGCCTGCTTGTCCATGGGGCGGTTCTGGTTGCCGCAACGGGGCGAAAGAACACACGACGGGCAGCCCCGCTCACATGGGCACCGGGCGACCAGATCCCTGGCGGCCTGTGCCCACAGGCCTGCGGTTGCGTAAAGCTTGGCGGCGATGCCTACCCCGCCGGGGAACGCCTCGTGCACGATCACCACAGGGCCAGCGACATCGGGGTGAAACGGGGTGGACACGCCTCCCAGGTCCCAGCGGTCACACATCGCCTGCAAGGGGGCGATGGCCACCAGGGCATGCTCGGCACCGTGAAGGCCACCAGCCCAATCCAGACCCTGCATCTTGCCCTCCAGCTCGGCCGGAGGCACAACCCACAGCCCTTCCGTCTCGAACTCCACCGCTGGAAGCTCAAGCTCCCGGTACTGCACCGCTCGGCCTCGCTGCCTGACCCGGTACCCCACCACCCGCTCGGACACCTGGACCCGACCCCTCCCGAGGCGGAAGTCCCCGGCCCGGCGGGTCTCATCCTGCGACAGGATGGTCACCTCCTCCCGCACCAACGGGTCGGTGTAGTAGTCCACCTCTTCACGCACGCAGATGGCCCGATCACGCTCTAGGTCAAGCTCACGTACCACGTACGTCTCCCCCCGATGCAGGAGCACTGCCCCGGGATGAGCCTCCCTGAGTGCCCGCTCGTAGTCCATCGTCTCCAGCAGCTCCCCGTCGCATTCAACGCGGACTGTGCGGTCGGAGAGGTGGTTCAAGTCCACCACCTCGACGGGGGACACCCGGCCTTGGTAGATCCAGCCCACCGGGGCCCGCCCGAGGAGCCCGGCCTTCTCCAGGGGACGGAGGGCGTCTCTGGTGGCGTGGAAAAAACCAATTTCTTCCTCCCGCAAGGGGAACTCGGCCGAGGCACACATCAGGTGTCGCACCAGGATCTCAGGGTTCTGGGGATCGATGATCGCATGTTCGTGTGGGCGGGTGAGGAGCTCCCTTGGCCGGGACATGAAGTACCGGTCCAGCGGGTTCTCAAACCCCATCACTACCACCAGGGCTGGGCGCATCCCCCGCCCTGCCCGGCCGGCCTGCTGCCACACCGAGTTCACCGTCCCCGGGTAGCCGACGATCACCACCGCATCCAGGCCCCCGATGTCGATCCCCAGCTCTAAGGCGTTGGTTGAGGCCACCCCATCGATCTCCCGCTCCCTGAGGCCCCGCTCGATCTCCCGTCGCTCCTCGGGGAGGTAGCCGGCCCGGTAGGAGACGATGCGCTTCCCCGGAACGGCCGCCTGAGCCTGGCCTGCCACCACCTCGGCCATCCGCCGCGACGGGGTGAAGCACAGGGTCTGAAGCCCTTGCCCCACCAGGAAAGAGAGCAAGGCGGCCGCCTGCTGCGTCGGGGAATGTCGGATGTCCCGGCTCGTGTCCCAGAACAGGAACGTGCGCGGCCCCTGAGGGGCGCCGCTATTGCGGATCACGGTGAACGGCTTCCCTACTAGGCGCTCCCCGAACTCCTCGGGATTGGCGATCGTGGCGGTCGATAGCACGAACTGGGGATCGGATCCGTAGCGGGAGAGGATCCTGCGCAGCCGTCTGATGAGGAGCGCGACATGGGTCCCGAACACGCCCCGGTACTGGTGGGCCTCGTCGATGACCACGAACGAAAGCCGCTCCAGGAACTTCCGCCACTTGCCGTGCCAGGGGAGGTAGCGATGCAAGGCATACGGGTTGGTGAGGAGGATCCTGGCCTGAGCCCGGATGTGGGGACGGAAGTGAGCTGGGGTATCCCCATCGTACACATGCGCCTGAAGATCCAGGCCGATCTCCCGCTGGAGCATCCGGAGCTTGAACAGCTGGTCGTTGGTTAAGGCCTTCATCGGGTACAGGTACAGGGCGGTGGCGTCGGGATCCGTGATGAGCCGCTCCAACACCGGGAGGTTGAACGCCAGTGTCTTGCCGGAAGCCGTCGGAGTGACGATCGCCACCTGTTCCCCCCGGCGGATTTTCTCGATCGCCTCCACTTGATGGGAGTAAAGGCGGATCCCCTTCCGCATTAGGTACTGGGAGAGGGGCGGCGGAAGTGGGCTCGAGAGCTCACTATAACGGGGCTGCCGGCCGGGGAAGCTGAGCTCGGCCACCAGCTGGCCACGGTCGGCAACCTCCCGGGCAAGCCGATCGATGAGTTCCCCAAACGGCTTCACCTCAACCACTCCTCCCACAGGCGTGACAAGAGGTACACCATGCTCAACAGGTCCTGCCGGTTGTGCTCGATCACCGCCACAAGCGGCCCCACGTTCCGCTCCCTGAGGTAGCTCACGTAGAACTCAGGGACCAGGGCACTGGGGACATCCAGCGGGCGCTCGATCCCCAGGACATGCCTCTCCAGGGTCTCCAGGCGACAGTTGGGGAGCTCCTCCCGCCATCTGCGGCGAGCGAAGTACAGGAGGTCGAAGTTGGGCCGCTCCAGACGAGCAGGCACACCGTAGTAATCAAACCGGCCCTGCAGGAAGTTGACATCGAATGCCCGCCCGTTGAACGTAACCACGGCGTCCGCTCTCTCCAGGGCCCGGGCTGTCTCCGTGAGGACCGGCAGCTCCTCCGGAATCGCGCGCACCACGAGCTGCCTGATCAAAAGCTCATCTCCCTCCGGCCAGGCCAAGCCCACCAAGATCACCGGCTCGGTCATCATCCCCAACGTCTCGATGTCGAGGAACGCAATCCGCTCCAGCTTGGCAAGCCCGATCAGCGATAGAGCCAGGGGATGGGAGACCGCATACCACCGCCCCACCTGCAAGGAGAGCCGCCTCAGGTCCCTGGCTTCGATCGCCTGGAGGATATGGTCAGCCTCCCTGGCCCAGCGCGGGTGTCTTGCAAGCTCGACTAGGGACCCGTAGCCCAAGGCCTTGAGCCGCTGTTCGGTGGCCGGCCCGATGCCCCACAGCAGCCG
>CAYUWL010000104.1:0-3452 GCA_964448595.1 uncultured Thermotogaceae bacterium | reverse complement strand
AGATGCTCAGGGAGATGGGCTACTGTCCCGGGATCGAGAACTACTCCCGGCACCTGGACGGCCGGGCCCCGGGGGAGCCCCCCTGGACGCTGCTCGATTACTTCCCCCCGGATTTCCTGGTGGTGATCGACGAGTCCCATCAGACCATCCCCCAACTCCACGCCATGTACCATGGCGACCGCTCCCGCAAGGAAACCCTGGTGGAATACGGCTTCCGCCTTCCCTCCGCTTTGGACAACCGCCCCCTCACCTTCGAAGAATTCGAAGCACGGCTTTCCCAGGTGATCTTCATGTCAGCCACGCCCGGGCCGTATGAGCGCAGGGTTTCCCAAAAGATCGTGGAACAGATCGTTCGTCCCACGGGCCTGGTGGATCCCGAGCTCGAGGTGCACCCGGTGCAGGGGCAGATCGACCACCTGGTTGGGGAGCTGAGGAAGGTGATCGACCGGGGGGAGCGGGCCCTGGTGACCACCCTCACCAAGCGCATGGCCGAGGAGCTCACCGAGTACCTGGTGGAGCTGGGGATGCGAGCGCGGTACCTGCACTCGGAGATCGAGACCCTGGACCGGGTGGAGATCCTGCGGGAGCTGCGCCTTGGCAAGTTCGACGTTTTGGTGGGAGTGAACCTCCTGCGGGAGGGGCTCGACCTTCCGGAGGTGTCCTTGGTTGCCATCCTGGATGCTGACAAAGAGGGGTTCCTGCGCTCCTCCACTTCGCTGATCCAGACCATCGGCAGGGCCGCCAGGAACGTGCGGGGCAAGGTGATCCTGTATGCCGATGAGGTCACGGACGCCATTCGGGAGGCGGTGGAGGAGACCAACCGCCGGCGCAAGATCCAGCTTGAGTACAACAAGCGGCACGGCATCACCCCCAAGACCGTGGAGAGAGCGATACGGGATCACTTCGCCGAGGTGCGCGGCGGGCCCGTGGAGGAGATTCCCGTCCCCAAAGCGCCAGAACAGCTTACGCGAGAGGAACTTTCCCAGACTATCCGGGAGCTGGAGAAGAAGATGCGCCAGGCGGCCGAGAGGCTAGAGTTCGAGCTCGCCGCTGCCATTCGGGACAAGATCCGCGACCTCCGCCGCCTGATGTAGCCCCCCTTTTCCTGACCACAACTGGGGAAACCCTGCTAAGGGGGTGGCTGGAGCCCTTACCCTTCACGTCCAGCTGGATACCCGGTGATGAGGAGATCCTCGCCCACCCGCTCCACGGTGAGGTCCTTGAGGCGAAGGGCCTCTTGCGGGGAAGGAAAGCCCTCACCGCCCACCCCGGGGACGGCGTCACGTCCCCCCAGGATCAAGGGGGCGTAAAACAGGTACACCTTATCCAAAAGCCCTTGCGAAAAGAAAGCCCAGGCCACCTCCCCGCCCCCCTCCACAAGCACGGAGTCGATCCCCCGCTTTCCCAGCCCGGTGAGAAGCTTCTTCAGGTCCACCTTGTCCTCTCGGGCGGGAAGGCGCCACACCTCCGCCCCCTTCTCCCGAAGCTTGTCCTCGATCTCTTCCGGCATGGCTTGCGTGGTCGCAATCAGGGTCGGTGCCTCGCCGGTTAAGACCTTGGCCGAAAGGGGTATCCGACCATGGGAGTCAAGCACGATCCTCAGGGGCTGAGGGCCTTCCACCTCCCTGACGGTGAGTTGGGGATCATCTGTGAGAACCGTGTTCACTCCTACAAGGACGGCGGCGTAGCGGCGCCGGAGCTCGTGCACCCTCCTCCGCGCCTCCTCTCCTGTGATCCAACGCGATTTCCCGGTACGGGAAGCGATCTTCCCGTCCAGGGACATGGCCAGCTTCAGGGCCACGAACGGCCTTTGAGTCTTGACCCAGTGGAAGAAGATCTCGTTCAGCTTCTCGGCCTCCTCCCTCAGGACCCCCTCCACCACCTCGATCCCGGCTGACCGCAGCTTATCCACGCCCTTCCCGTTCACCAGGGGGTTGGGGTCGCGGGTGGCGAGGATCACCCGGCGGACACCCGCGGCGATGATCCGGTCGACACAGGGCGGGGTCTTTCCGTAATGGACGCACGGCTCCAGGTTTACGTAGAGGTCGGCGCCTCTTGCCCGCTCGCCTGCCCGCTCAAGGGCGACCATCTCGGCATGGGGGCCACCGTAGCGGGCATGGTAGCCCTCGGCGATCACTTCCCCATCCTTGACGACCACTGCGCCCACCAGGGGGTTGGGGCGGGTATACCCCTCCCCCAGGCGGGCTAGCTCCAAGGCCCGCCGCATGAACTCCTCATGCATGGGAGGCCTGGATGAGCTCCCCCGCGGCGGCCCTGGGATCAGGCGTCCCGAACACGGCTGAGCCGGCCACGATCACCTCCGCCCCAGCCTCCACCACCTGGCGCACATTGCCCGCGTTTATCCCCCCGTCCACGGCGATGGTCACAGGCCGAACTCCGATGAGCTCGCGCAGCTTGCGGATGCGATCCAGGGCCTCGGGCATGAACTCCTGTCCCCCAAAGCCCGGCTCCACGCTCATCACCAGCACCCAATCCACCTGCGCTAGGTAAGGCTTTATGGCCGAGAGGGGCGTGCCCGGCTTGAGGGAAATCCCCACCTTGCAGCCCAGCCCCCTGATCACCCGGATCGCCTCCTCCGGGGGGTCTTTTGCCTCCACGTGAAAGGTGATCACGTCCTCCGGGCCCACCTGAAAGCGCGGCGCATACAGGACGGGGCGCTCGATCATAAGGTGGATATCGAAAGGGAGCGAGGAGTGGCGCCTGAGGGCGTTCACCACCAAGGGGCCAAAGGTGAGGTTGGGGACGAAATGCCCGTCCATCACATCGAAGTGGAGGAAGTGAGCCACCCCCTCCACCGCTTTCGCTTCCTCGGCAAGATTCGCGAAGTCCGCCGAGAGGAGCGAAGGCGAAAGCTTCATCGCCTGCGGTTTGCGATGAGGAGCATGGACAAAAGTTGCAGCGCGGCCATGGCAGCGGCAGCCACGTAAGTAAGGGCGGCGGCGGTCAATACCTCCTTGACCCCGCCCAGTTCCTCTTGGGTGACAAGCCCGCTCTGCCTCAGGGTGGCCACGGCCCGGCGGGAGGCGTTGAACTCAACCGGCAGCGTGATCAGGGTGAACAGCACCGCGGCGGCGAACAGGATGATCCCCGCATTCAGCAGGAAGTCCGCCCGGAAGATGAGCCCGATGAAGAACAGGGGAAAGGCGAGCTGGGAGCCGAAGCTGGCCACCGGGACCACTGCCGATCGCAATGCAAGCGGCGCGTACCCTTGAGCGTGCTGGATGGCGTGTCCTGCCTCGTGGGCGGCCACCCCCACCGCCGCCACCGAGGGGGAATTGGGCGCCGAAAGCCGCAAGCTCTTGCTCCGGGGATCGTAGTGGTCGCCCAGCGTGCGAGGGGTTCCTTCGATCTTCACCCCGGAAACCCCAGCCCGGGTCAGGATCTCCTCGGCCACCTGGGCGGCGGTCACCCGCCTTTGGGTGGGCACCTGC
>CAYUWL010000103.1:0-3488 GCA_964448595.1 uncultured Thermotogaceae bacterium | reverse complement strand
GGCGATTGCGCTTTCCACCGCCATATCTTGAGGGAGCTGAACCTTCATCCCTTCAGGAATATCCAGCCAGACCCGCACCTCCATCCTCCCCGGCTGCGTTATCAGGGGATGCAGTCGCTCTTCCTAGCCTGCCAGCGGAGGTCGGTCTCCTCCGGCACCTCCACCACCCAGCGCGAGCACTGCACCGGGATCTCCCAGGCGAAATACCAGATGGTGGAGAGCTCCGCTCTCAACTCCTCAGGCGCTGTCTCCTTGTCCCGGATCGTCATTTGCCAGTCGATGATCGCCCCCGGCTCCAACGCGGGCATACTGATGGTGAAAAGCTTCACGCTGGAGTACATGGGAGCGTCCTACAAGAACGGAGGTGTGACCTCATGAATGGCTGAAGGAGCCGGGATCACCTCTCGGCCGTCCGGGGTGATGGTGCGCGCGTAATCCAAATGCAACTCTTCAAGTTCTGTGCCGTACGGCCATTGTACCTCGCCGTAGTCTTCGATCCCCTCATGAGTGAGGAGGTAAATCCGCCGATGGACCACCATCCGGACGCCCGGTTCCGTCATCTGAGGCGGCTTTCGTCCAACATGAGCACGGCGTCCATCCCGGGGTAATCCTTTGCGCAGGAGCTTTCTGTAAGAGCGTTTCTACAGGCTCCTGGGCCAAAAGGCCCCAGCCCATCCTCCATCCCCGCTCCTCCTGACTGTCTTCCCTATCCCACGCCCAATCAGCCCTTGGTCAGCTCCTCAAGGTACTGTTCGATCTCCTCCAGGCCGTAGATGGTGCGGCCGGCCTCGTAGTCCTCAAGCCATGCATCCGCGATGGTATCGTCGCGGCGGATCTCGATGTCATCGATCCCGAAGGCGGCCACCATGCGCTTGGCCTCGTTTTCAATCTCCCTGTTCTTCACGCGGAACAAAAACCTAGGAAATCGCATGGCCCATCACCTCCGTCATCCGGGAGAAAGTATAGCTACTGGCCGAAGGGCCGTGTCCCCTGGGAGCGCGATGGACGAGCCCAGCCTGTTCTCCCGGTTCGGACTGCCCCTGGCCACCGCCGTGCTCCTGTCCCTCAAGCTCGAGGTGCGCAGGTGGGCCCCCGGCGGGGGATCGGCCTCACCGGGCCCCTGGGGGCCTCGTTTCCACCGAGGCGACGGTGGTCGGAGGTTGGCTGATAGTGGCCCTGTGGCCTCCTCCTCCTCCTCCTCGCCTCCGGGGCGGTGGTGCTGGCGGCCATGGCGAACACCGCGGTCTGGCCTTCCTGATTTGACCTTGCTCCCCTGGCCGATTTAGGCTAGACTTTGTGGTCTTAAACGGGCAAAACCAAAAAAGGCCTTGTGCGAAAGGAGCCTTGGCCGCGGGTGGCCGGGGCTTTTTGCTTTGTGTTCACCCTGGAGGAAGAAATGCAGAGAAGGATTGAGATTGAAAAGACAAGGAACATCGGGCTTGCCGCCCACATCGACGCCGGCAAGACCACGGTCACCGAGCGCATGCTCTACTTCACCGGCAAGACCCACAGGATCGGCGAGGTCCATGAGGGCAAGGCCACCATGGACTGGATGCCCCAGGAGCGGGAGCGGGGGATCACCATCACCTCCGCCGCCACCACCACGTACTGGAAGGGGCACCGGATCAACATCATCGATACCCCGGGCCACGTGGACTTCACCGCCGAGGTGGAGCGCAGCTTGCGGGTGGTGGACGGCACCGTGGCCCTGTTCTGCGCCGTGGGCGGGGTGCAGCCTCAGTCGGAGACCGTGTGGCGCCAGGCGGAGCGGTACCGGGTGCCCAGGATCGCGTTCATCAACAAGATGGACCGGGTGGGGGCCGACTTCTGGGGGGTGGTGGAGGAGATCAAGAGGGAACTTTCCGCTAACCCGGTGCCCATCGTGATCCCCATCGGGGCCGAAGAGGATTTCCGGGGCCTGGTGGACCTCCTGGACATGCGGGCCATCTACTACGAGGAGGGCTCGCGGGGGATGGAGGTACGGGAAACGGAGATCCCCGCCGAGCTTGCGGCCGAGGCCGCCCGGGCCCGGGAGACCCTGATCGAGCGGGCCGCCGAGGTGGACGATCTCTTGCTGGAAAAATTTCTGGCCGGGGAGGAGCCCACTCGGGAGGAGCTCGTGACGGCCATCCGGGCCGCCACCATCGCCGGGAGGCTCGTCCCGGTCCTTTGCGGGGCCGCCTTCCGCAACAAGGGCATCCGGCGGCTTCTGGACGCAGTAGTGGATTTTCTGCCTTCCCCAGCCGACCTGCCCCCGGTGAAGGGCGAGTGGGAGGGCAAGGAGCTCCTGCGTCGCCCCAGCGACGATGAGCCCTTGTCCGCACTGGCGTTCAAAGTCCAGGCCGACCGGCACATGGGGAAGCTCACCTTCGTGCGCGTCTACTCCGGGGTGCTAAGAAACGGCGAGTACGTGTACAACGCCTCCCGCGGGGTGCGCCAAAGGGTGGGGCGCCTCTTCGAGGTCCATGCCGACAAGCGCCAGCCGGTGGAGGAGCTTCACGCCGGCGACGTGGGCGCGGTAGTAGGGCTCTCGGACACCTACACTGGCGACACCCTGTGCCCGGAGGAGGCCCCGATAGTGCTAGAGCCCATCGAGTTCCCGGCCCCGGTGATCGACCTGGCCGTCGCTCCGGCGGCTCGCACCGACCAGGACAGGCTTTCCCGTGCGCTCTCCGCCCTTTCCGCCGAGGACCCCACGTTCGTGGTCAAGGCTGACGAGGAGACAGGCGAGGTGGTTATCTCCGGGATGGGGGAGCTGCACCTGGAGATCATCGTGGACCGACTTAAGCGGGAGTTCGGGGTGGAGGTGAAGGTGGGCCGACCCCAAGTCGCCTACCGGGAGACGGTGCTGGGGGCGGTGGAGCACGAGCAGCGGCTCGTCAAGCAGACCGGCGGTCGAGGACAGTACGCCCACATCGTGTTCCGACTTGAGCCGGCCGGCCTGGGCAAGGGCTTCGAATTTGTGAACAAGGTCGTAGGCGGCCGCATCCCCAAGGACTACATCCCGGCGGTGAAGAAGGGCTTCCTGGACGCCATGGCCGAGGGGCCTTTGGGCGGCTTTCCCATGGTGGACGTGAAGGTGACCCTGTTGGATGGCTCCTACCACGAGGTTGACTCCTCCGAGCAGGCCTTTCGCACCTGCGCCGCCCACGGCTTCCGCGAGGCGGCCAAACGCGCCGGCCTAGAGCTCCTGGAGCCCATCATGTCTGTGGAGGTCACCGTGCCCGAGGAGCACGTGGGGACGGTGGCCGGGAGCCTGGCGACGAGAAGGGGCAAGATCGTGGCCATGGAGGCGCGGGGAAGCACGCAGCTCCTGCGGGCCCGGGTGCCTCTAGCTGAGATGTTCGGCTACTCCTCGGAGCTGCGGAACGTCACCAGCGGCCGGGGCGAGTTCACCATGCACTTTGACCGCTACGAGGCGGTGCCGTACGCCATCGCCGAGGAGATCGTCGCCGCCCGCCGCGAAGTTTTGGCCGCGCGCTGAAGAT
>CAYUWL010000102.1:0-3504 GCA_964448595.1 uncultured Thermotogaceae bacterium | reverse complement strand
CCGCTCAGGGCGGTGAGGGCCCGCAGGGCCCGCCCCTTCAGCTTTTCGTTGTTGGCCCGGAGGGAGATCATGTAGCCATCGTAGACCCTCCCCAGCCTGATCAGGGCAGCGGTGCTCAACATGTTCAGGACGGCTTTCTGGGCGGTGCCGGCCTTGAGGCGGGTGGAACCGGAGATGAGTTCGGGGCCGGTGGGGAGGACGATGGGGTGGTCCGCCAGCTCCTCGAGGGGGGTTCCGGGGTTGTTGGTGATGCCGGCGGTGGCCGCCCCCCTGGCTTTCGCCTCCTCCAGCGCCCCCAGGACGAACGGGGTCCGCCCGCTGGCGCTGATCCCGATCACCAGGTCACCCCCCGAGACCCCGGCCTCCTCTACCTTTCGACGGCCGGCCTGGGGGTCATCCTCCCGGGACTCCGCCTCGGCGGCCCCGGAGAAAGGCTCCCCCGGGAACAGGACCGTGACCAGGCCCGGGTCCACCCCGAAGGTGGAGGGAAGCTCGATCGCGTCCACCAGTGCTAGCCGGCCGCTAGTGCCCGCCCCGACGTAGAAGACCCGCCCGCCTGAGGCGACGACTTCCGCGAATACGGACGCCACGCGCGCTATACGGTCGAGGACGCCCTCGAGCGCGGTGAGTCCCTCCAGTTGGTCTTCCCACAGTAGGTGAACCAGCTCCTCGGCAGATCTGATGTCCAGCCCGGGGCTCTTCGGATGGAGTCCTTCGGTATGGCCCTCTCGCTCGTGGCGCTCGGTCATGTAGCCCCCTCAGCCCCCCTGCTCCTCCCCCTTTCTGATGGCCAGATAGGCGGCTCCGAGCTCCTTCCACACCACCTCCGGCCTGTCCGACCTCACCCAGGTCATGTACGGGGTCCCAAGGAAGCTCCAGGCCATGATGTTGCGGATCCCGAAGCGCCAGGCGATCTCCACCGCCCGACGCACCTCCGCCTCCCGGCCCTGGGGGACCTTGCAGGCCTGGATCCAGATCTGGGGTTCTTTCCCATACTTTCCCGCCAGCTCCGCTACCGCCCGCGTGAAGAACTCGTACACGGAGAAAGGGCGTCCGGCCCACATCCAGTAGGGATCGGTCCCGAATATGTCGACGTCTTCCAGAGCAGCGAATTTCTCCCAACGCTGCACCACCCCCTCGGGGTCCTGCCAATCGGGGAGGAGACAGAGAGCCACCTTGGCCCCGGACCGATGGGCCACGCTGGCCAGTTGACCAAGAAAGGAAACGAGGCTTTCCTCCTGGAACCCCCGTACCTCAGGGGTGAGCTCCCGGGGCATGGGCTCGCCGTAGCGGGTCCTGTATCCCCCCTGACAGCGTTCACAGCGGCAGCCCCAAGGGCCTCCGGCATCTCCCAGCACCCGTGGATCCCAGAAGTGGGGTTCGTCCAGGAAGATGACGTCCGCCCCGATCCGGACGGCCTCTTCCACCCATTGCCGCATGAAGTCCCGGAACTCCGGCTGGTTGGGGCAGGCGGCCGGGGCCTTGGTTCCATCGGACAGCACCTGCCGGGCGGAATCGTGCTCCAGGGCGAACTGGGTGAACGCCTCCCCCCCGAACACACCGCCCACCCCCCAGGGATCCAGGTAGACCTCGAATCCCCGCTCCTTGGACAGGGAGACGATCTCCCGCATGGTCCCCGGGTAAAAGCGGAGGTCGTTCTCCGAGAAGGTGTGCAGGACCACGTTACAGCCGGCGGCCGTCATCCGGTCCAGGTCACGGGCCACGTGTTCCGGGTTCCGCACCCCGAAATAGCTCACCCCCAGCTTGGCCCTCACTCTACCTCCCTCACTTCCTCACCCCGGCGGTCAGCCCCTCGATGAATTGGCCGGAGGCGAAAAGGTACAGCAGGATCACGGGGAGCAAGGTGATATTGGCCCCGGCCAGTACGTATTGCCACTCGTTCAGGTGCCTCCCGAAGAACCGGAACAGCCCCAGGATGAGGGTGTACTTCTCGCTCGTCTGGAGGAACACCAGCGGCAGGAAGAAGTCGTTCCACACCCAGACGAACACCACGATCCCCACCGTGGCCAGGGCCGGCCGCACCAAGGGCAACATGATCCGGAAGTAGATCCGGAACGGGCCTGCCCCGTCCACCACCGCTGCCTCCTCTATCTCCCTGGGGATGGAGCGGAAGTAGTTGGTGAGGATGAAGATGGCAAACGAGAGATCGGCCGCGATGTAAACCAGGATCAACCCGCCCAGGGTATCGAAGAGGTGGAGCGATCGCAGGAGCACGAACACCGGGAGCACCGCCAGCCGAAACGGGATCACCAGGCCAGCCAGGAAGTACACCGAGAGGGCAGTCCGCCCCGGGAACGCATACCTGGCCAGGATGTACGAGGCCATGGACCCGATCAGGAGGACCCCCACGATGGAGAGCCCGGTCACGTAGACGCTGTTCTTGAAGTAAAGGGAGAAATTCCCCTGGATCCAGGCGATCCGGTAGTTCTCCCACCGCCAGACCGCCGGCAGGGCCAGGGCGCTGGCGTAGAGCTCCCGCAGATCCTTGAAGGAGGAGACCAAACTTAGGAAAAAGGGGAACAGGGTGATGGCCGCGTAGAGAACCAGGAGCAAATAGATCATCGTCCGGGATACTGCCCGCAGGGATCTCTCCGGCCGCATGTCAGTATTCCACCTGGGCACGCTGGATGGCCTTCAGGAAGAACAGGCTGACCCCGATCAAAAACAGGGCCATGACGCTGGCCACCGCCGCCCCCATGCCCAAGCCCTCCCCGAACGGGTTGTTCACCGAGCCGAAGGCGGTCCGATAGAAGAACAGTGTCAGCACGTCGCTCCTGCCGAACGGGGCGCCGCTGAGGTCGGAGAGGGCATAGATCATGTCGAAGGCGTTGAAGGCGTTTATGAAGTTGAGCAGGCTGAGGAGCAGGATGGTGGGCCTCAAAAGCGGTAGCTCCACGTACCAGATTGTCTTAAGTCTCCCGCAGCCGTCCACCCGGGCCGCGTCCCGGAGTTCGTCCGGGATGGAAAGCATGGCGGCCATGAAGAACAGGATGTACAGGCCGGTGAGGCGGAGGCACCACACGGCCATGATGGTGGGAAAGGCGGTGTCGAGTTCCCCCAGCCAGGCATGGGTCCAGCCGGCGAGGCCCACCGCTTTCAGCATCTCGTTGAGCGCCCCCCAGCGGGGGTGGAGAATGTAGCGCCAGATGAACCCTGCCGAGAGCGCCGGCAGGATGTAGGGGAGGAAGTAGACCCCCTTGAAAAAACCCCGCCCCCTGAGGCGGCGGCTGGACAGGATGAAGGCGAAGGAGAGCCCCAGCCCCACGGTGAACAGCATGCTGACCCCGAACAGAAGGGCGTTGTGTGAGAGGGCGCGCCAGAAGGTCCGGGCCAGGCGGGGCTCAGTGAATAGACGTATATAGTTCCCCAGGCCGATGAAGTGTTTGGGTCCTACCCCCATCCAATCGGTGAAGCTGTAGAGGAGGCTGTTTATATAGGGATAGGCCACGAACACCGTGTACAGGATCAAGGCCGGGAGCAGCA
>CAYUWL010000101.1:0-3515 GCA_964448595.1 uncultured Thermotogaceae bacterium | reverse complement strand
TGGCTTGAGCACGAGCACCTGGGGTATAACTATCGCATGACCGAGATGTCCGCTGCCCTTGGGGTCTCGCAGCTTAGGCGCATTGAGACCTTGCTTGCCAAGCGGGAGCGGGTGGCCGAGATGTACACGGAGCGCCTTTCCAAGCTGGAGTTGGTGAGGCCCCCCATTGTGCGGCCCTATGTGCGCATGAGCTGGTTTGTGTATGTGGTGACCCTTGCCGAAGGGATGCGCAGGGATCCGGTGATGAAGGCTTTGGCAGAGGAGGGGATACCCACGCGGGGGTACTTCTCTCCCATCCATCTCCAACCATATATCCGTAAGCGGCTTGGGACCAAAGAGGGGATGTTACCGGTTACGGAATCGGTGGCCCGGCGTACCATCGCCCTTCCGTTTCATGGCAATATGACCGAAGCCGAGGTGGACATGGTCGTTGAGGCCCTTAAGCGATGCGTGGAGAAGCTATAAGCAGACCCCTTTTGGAACATTGGCCCAGGGCAAGGCGATTCCTCCTTCTTCTCCTGGCAGATGGAGTTGTGGTGACTGCGTCCATTTGGTTGGCTTTTTTAGTGCGTTTCGATGGGAAGCTCCCTCCACGGTATCTAGCAATGCTACGGATATTGATTCCCCTCGTATTAGGGGTGAAGCTCCCGATCTTCGTGGTGTTCAGGATCTACCGATTCAGCCTAGTATATATCGGTTTGGAGGAACTATTAAATGTGACTTTGGCATGTGTGACAGCATCCCTCGCTATGGCTTCGCTCCTTTTTCTGCTCCATGGGTGGCCGCCGCTCATCGGCCTCCCACGGGCGTCCTTGGCAATGGACTTCGCCTTTACCCTACTCGGCGTGGCTGCCGTCCGTCTTGCCAAGCGCACTCTTAGCATCATGTCCCCGCAAAGAAGGAATAGAGGTCACGGGAAAAGGACTGTGGTTATCGGCGCCGGAGAAGCGGGCGAACAGTTAGTTCGTGCCCTTAAGCGGGAAACGGAGGCGGGGTACGAACCGATCGGCTTCTTAGACGATGACCCTAAAAAACGCGGTCTGGTCATACACGGTGTTCCAGTGTTGGGACCGCGCGCCAAACTGCCCGCTCTGGTTGGTTTACATCGCGTAGAGGCAGTCATCATTGCCATGCCCTCTGTCCCCCCTAAAGTGATTCGGGAAACCGTCGAGCTCGCGCGGGAAAGTGGCGTAAAGGACATCAAGGTTCTTCCCTTCCTGAGTGAGCTGTATACGGGAGAAGTCAGGGTTTCCGATGTACGGGAGGTGCGACCGGAGGACGTTCTGCCGCGCCAACCGGCCAGTGTGGATTTGGATGTTATCGAGAAGTTCTTAAGAGGGAAGCGCGTCTTGGTTACAGGCGCAGCGGGGTCTATTGGATCGGAGCTGTGCCGGCAGGTGTTGCGGTTCTCTCCCGAGCTGCTTATCGCTCTGGATTTCGATGAGACAGAACTCTTCTATCTTGAGCTTGAATTGAAAAAGAGATTCCCCGATGCTCATATCAAAGTCGTCGTTTCGGATATTCGGGATAGGCCTCGCATACAAGCGATATTCGATCCTGAGCGCCCTCAAGTGATATTCCACGCTGCAGCATACAAACATGTGCCGATGATGGAGGCCAACCCGGAGGAGGCCGTCAAGACGAACATCTTCGGCACCAAAGTGGTGGTCGAGGAGGCTTGTCGAGTGGAGGCAGAGGCGTTCGTGCTCATCTCGACGGACAAGGCGGTTAATCCCGTTTCGATCATGGGTATGTCGAAGAGGGTCGCGGAGCTTATCACCGTGACTGTAGGTGAGCGCTCTTCTACCCGTTGTATGGCTGTCCGTTTCGGAAACGTTCTGGGAAGCCGTGGGAGTGTGATCCCAATCTTCCTAGAGCAGATACGCCACGGTGGACCCGTTACCGTGACACATCCGGAAATGGAGAGGTATTTCATGACCACCTCGGAGGCTGTCCTGTTAGTCCTCCAAGCAGCAACCCTTGGCAAGGGAGGGGAGGTTTTTGTGCTGGACATGGGAAAGCCTGTGAAGATTTTGGATATAGCCCGCGAGCTGATTCGGTTCCATGGCCTAGAGCCAGACAAAGACATTCCCATCGTGTTTACTGGGATCCGGCCGGGGGAGAAGCTGCGCGAGGAGATCCTCACAGCCGAGGAGGGGACTGAGGCCACTAGACACAGACAGATCTACGTCGCTAAGATGAGTAAGAGATTGTCCTTGGAAGGCTTGCAGAGAAAACTGGGGAACCTTGCGGAGTTAATCGATCAACGGGCTGAGGGGGATAAGATCAAAGCGATGCTCGCGGAGATAATCCACGGTTCAGCGCCTCCGATCGCAGAGCAGCGGGGAGGGGCGAATTGAGCGGGCTTATTTATGCATCGGTAGCTCTACTTCCGTGTGTCGCTGTTTTTGCGTTGTGGCGAGCTCTCCCCTCCCTGGTAGTGCGGAGGGGAAGGATCGCGAAGTCAGATGCAAGAGGAACGGCTTTTGTGGTGGGAGCAGTGCTGGGCCTTCTGCTCGGTGTGGGGACTGCGAGTTATTCCACGGCGAGCATCGCTGGGTTGCCCTTGCTGGTCACCCTGGTGAGCTTGCTCTTGGTGGCGACGCTCGGGCTTATTGGTAGGTACTATCTTTTCTTGCGTTCCCGGACCACGCCAGCACTTCTCCTTTTGGCCGGGCTCTTCCCAGCAGTGGTTAAGGCAGGCGAGTTAACCGCCGGCCCAGTCGCGGCGAGTGGAGGAGCAATTGCCGGTGTCATGATTTTGGTGCCCATTGGGATCTCAGCGGCTGCTTACCTTGTCAATCAGTTTGAAGGCTATGGGGATGTGGGGATGGCCGCTGTGGCGATAGCGGCCCTAAGCGGTGCTGCCTTCCTGGAGGGCGAGACTGAGGCTTTACTAATGCTCTTGGCTGGGTTTGGAGCAACGATTCCACTTTTGGCTTATGCGAGCCGACGGCCAGCTAAGACACTTGTCGGGGATGTAGGAACATTCACTGTTGGAGCGCTTGTTGCGGTATCTGCCGTTAGCGGTGGACTGGAACTCCCTGCGGCGATCATCTTCATCCCCTACTTTCTCAATCTGGGGCTGAGAGCCAGCGGCCGTTCACTGGGACAGCTCGTTATGAGAGTGTCTGGGGGGAGCCAGCGTCGCTCGGCCTTGATCCTTATTGGAAGCGAGGCAGTTTTCGGATTGATCGCTGTTTTGATGTGCGCTCAGAGCTAACGGTTTCGGGCATGGTCTCTTCTTACCCACCCAAATCTATCGGAGCTTGTGGCGGATGGGGTCACCGGTTTTCTTGTCCCGCCTAGGGATCCAGACGCTTTGGCCGAGGCGTTGCAAAAGCTCATCGCTGATCCCGAGCTCCGCCGGCGTATGGGCCAAGCCGGCCGCGAGAAGGCCCTCAAAGAGTTTACCCTGGACCGCATGTTTCGTGAGACTGAGAGGGTGTATCGGGAAGTACTTGGATCGAAAGGGTAGCGTTCAGTATTTCATGGGGGCCTGTGTGGTTGCTTAT
>CAYUWL010000100.1:0-3544 GCA_964448595.1 uncultured Thermotogaceae bacterium | reverse complement strand
GGGGTCAGCTCTTGAATCGTGCGTTGCTCCCCATCGCCCGGCCGAGCTGGATACCAACCGATGCGCCCATCCGCCTTCCAGCCAGCGCGGCCCTCAAAAGACCTCATTCAGGTCCACTTCTAGGCCTTCCAGGAGGGGAGACCTCAACGCTTCGCCTGCCTCGTAAGCCCTGACCGACTCAAATCCCTTCTCCCCTAAGGCGAATACTTCGACTGTCCTGGCCTCAGGATCCACGATCCAGTATTCCCGCACCCCGTGGCGGGCATAGAGGGTCTTCTTGTAGTGTCGGTCCCGGTCTTCCGTGGCGGGGGAGGTGATCTCGATCACCAGGTCCGGCGCTCCCCGGATCTCCTCCTCGGCTATGATCTGAGAACGTTCCTTGGAGATGAAAAAGATGTCGGGCTGGACGACCTCGCGCTCTTCCTCCTCCCCCAGGACGACATCCAAAGGGGCATGGTAAACCCTACCCAGTCCCTTTTCCCGAACGAACTGTCGCAGGACGAATTCCAGATTTCCCGAGATCCGCTGATGATACTCCGTAGGCGATGGGACCAACACCAGGTCACCCCCTAGAAGCTCATAGCGCTTGGTCTCGGATTCGGGCAGGCTCTTGTAATCTTCGTAGGTAAACTTGATCTTCCTAGCGACTTCCGCCATTTCTTCAGCACCTCCGCATCTTCATTTTACACGGTCGAGCAGCTCAACACTTGCGGACAAGATCCCCACGGTGCCCCACAGGGCTGATCCAGAATCCCGCTTTGACCTCGGCTTCTCCGCAATCTAGATCAACCCAACTCCTTCAGCGTCCTAAGGCCTTTGTCGAATTCCTCAAGATCGTAGCGGCGAGGCATCTCCTCTTCTCCCAACAGAGGGAAAACTCTCACTCGATCATCCCGGCGATCTCACTTGCCGAGTTCACTCGTCCGATTATAGCGGCGTGCAGCATCGGACCTTGCGTGCGGTGAGAGAGCATTGCAGACAAACTGCAACGCTACGGGTAGCTTTGTCAAGTTAGTCGGTGTTGGGAAGGATAACTTTACACCCTCAAGATATCGATTATCCTCTCTATGACCTCCTGAAGCTTCTCGGGCTTGAGATGCCCGGCACGGTAAAGGATCAACCGTGTGTCAGCAGTAAACAATCGGTTAGGGCGGATGCGGCTTTCGCGCCTTAAACCGCCGCTTTCGAAATCTACATCCCTTAACACGATCGAATACTTATCGTGAAGCTGTTGACTTGTGATCTGACAGAGGATCCGGTCGTCACCTTCGAGCTCTGCCACTACCAAAGCCGGCCGACGCTTGGCTCGGCTGAGATCGGAAAACGGGAACGGGACGACTACTACGTCGCCCTTCACAAATCTTGCCATGCCTCGTCTTCCTCGGGCTGCAGCCAATCCCTGCCCAAGGCTGCCTCACTCAACAGGGCGGTCTCAAGCTGCGCTTTGGTATGCTTCGCCTTTAGAAAGTGGATGAAGTCGATCACTTCGTCAAGTAAAGCATCGGGCAGTTCTTCTAACTCCTGCAAAATCGTCTCTTTATCTTTTGACATTCTTCACCCCCTTAGGCTTGCGCTTGGGGTCAGCTCTTGAATTATGCACCCGCCCACCTGCCCAACGTAGCTCCCTCAAAAGACCTCCCTAAGGTCCACTCTCAGCTCGGACAGAAGGGGAGATTCAAGGATCTCCTCAGCTTTGTATACCTTTACCAACTCAAATCCCTGGGTGCCCAAGGTGTAGACTTCGACGGTTTTCCCCTTGGGATCGACGATCCAGTATTCCTTGACCCCATGGCGGGCATAGAGGGTCTTCTTGTAGTGGCGGTCCCGGTCTTCCGTGGCGGGGGAGGTGATCTCGATCACCAGGTCCGGCGCTCCCCGGATCTCCTCCTCGGCTATGATCTGAGAACGTTCCTTGGAGATGAAAAAGATGTCGGGCTGGACGACCTCGCGCTCTTCCTCCTCCCCCAGGACGACATCCAAAGGGGCATGGTAAACCCTACCCAGTCCCTTTTCCCGAACGAACTGTCGCAGGACGAATTCCAGATTTCCCGAGATCCGCTGATGATACTCCGTAGGCGATGGGACCAACACCAGGTCACCCCCTAGAAGCTCATAGCGCTTGGTCTCGGATTCGGGCAGGCTCTTGTAGTCTTCGTAGGTGAATTTGATCCGCGGCTTTACTGCCCTCGTCATTTTCTCCACCTCCGCGACACATTATCTTGTTCTACCATGAGAGCGACAATCCTCTCCGCCGCGCGGCCATCGCCATAGGGGCCGCAGAAGGGGGTAGAGGGTACCGGGGTAAGGGATAAGGATGGGGGATTTAAGGCGGCTTGGCGGATGCGGTCGGGGTCACAGCCTACTAGGGTATTCCATCCAGCCTCCACTGTCTCCACCCACTCCGTTTCCTCGCGCAGGGTCACGCACGGGATGTGGAAGAAGAACGCCTCCTTCTGCACACCTCCGGTGTTGGAAAGCTTTCTTACCGGCCATCATACTCCTCAAGCCATCTCTCTATCTCCCCGATGAACCTGGGAAAAGTGTCCAAGGCCTTCTTGTAATGCTCATACACTAGCTCTAGGTCTAGGCTCAGATATCCATGGACAAGGATATTGCGAAATCCTCCCAACCCACGTAGCTCTCGATAGAGGTCCCCGCTAATTACCCGCTTTTCTTGTAGCTTTTCCAGGATCTGTTCGTACTCTTCTACCGAAGTTTGGTATGCCCCGGCCAGGATGTGATTGCCTATATCCAGGATGGCTGAAGAGGCTATCTCAAGTCCCCTCTCGATGATCCATTGTGCATCTGTGTCCCCACGGAACTCCTCGAACGTAATTCCTGCCCTCTCTCTGAGTTTAGCGAGGACCTCTTCCAGCCTTTTGAGACGTCCTGTTACGCTTTCCCTCTTGAATACCATTGCCTTGCCCTCTTCCTGAGATAACCATTCTGAACCGCCCTTAAATAGGCTGTATCCTGAAACCTGCGGATTACATCCATCTCGAAGGCGTTCAACACCTCCTCGTCATACCAGTAGATGAGTCGGCCTCGAGAGACGATCTCAAACTGCAGGGTAAGGGGTGCACTGTTTAACAGGAGCAGATCAAATCGCTCTGTGCCCAACGCTTCCCGCAGTCCAAGCATGAGCTCGCGAAACGAGTTGTAAAGCCTTTCGCCTTTAGCATCCTCCGGCTTTATGAGAATGGCGATGTCGATATCCGAGGTTGGCTTGGCCTCACCGCGGGCGTGCGAGCCGAACAGATAGGCTAAAGCCACCCCACTCCGCTGGAAAAGCGTCCTCAATTTCTCCAGTGCCTCTTCAAGATCGACTTGCAGGCCGGGCAAGATTTCCCCCGAAGGCCCGCGGTAGGACTCAAGCACTCCCATATCCCACTCTCCTAAATCTCGGGAAGATCATTTTTATATTCTACCAAAATCCCTATCATCCTCTCTGCTGCGCGGCCCTCCCCATATGGGCTGGAGGTGGGAGTAAGGGGTACCGGGGTAAGGGATAAGGATGGGGGATTTAAGGCGGCTTGGCGGATGC
>CAYUWL010000099.1:0-3586 GCA_964448595.1 uncultured Thermotogaceae bacterium | reverse complement strand
GCCTCCTCAAGTTTGTATACCTCGGTCTCCGTTTTCACCGGGATTTCGGCTGCAAGGCGCAGTAGTTCCTCTCCGTCCTCCCGGGTAGCATTGGCCACCGACCTGACGGTGCGCTCCCCATAGATGAGCTCGTAGGGCATTTCCGGGATGGGGGACATGTGGATCCCGGCCAGAGCTAGTGTGCCTCCCCTGTCCAGGGATCTCAGGGCCTCAGGCACAATCCAGCCGGCCGGGGCGAACACGATGGCGGCGTTGAGGGGCTCAGGTGGCCTGTCTTGCGCTTCGCCCACCCACGCGGCCCCGAGCTCCCTCGCCAGTCGTTTGTGTTCCTCGGCCCGGGTGAACACGTACACCTCACATCCCAAGTGCCTAGCCACCTGGATGGTGATGTGGGCCGAAGCGCCAAAGCCGTACAGACCCAGGGCATCCCCGGGCTGGGCTTCCGAAAGCCGCAACGCCCGATACCCGATGATTCCACCGCACAGGAGTGGGGCCGCCTCTTCGTCCGAGAACCCCTCGGGGATGGGGTAGACGAAGGCCTCGGGGGCCAGCGTGTACTCGGCGAAGCCCCCGTCCACCTGGTAGCCGGTGAACAGGGCTTTCTCACACAGGTTTTCCCGGCCGCGGAGGCAATAGCGGCACTCTCCACATGTCCGGTGGAGCCAGGCCACCCCCACCCGGGCCCCGGGCGCAAACCGCCCCGCCCCTGGACCCAGGGCGTCCACTCGGCCCACGATCTGGTGGCCGAGGATGAGGGGGCTTTTGCTGAGGGGAAGGTCACCTTCTGCTACGTGAAGGTCGGTGTGGCACACCCCACAAGTCGACACCCGAATCCGGACCTCGCCCGGCCCGGGCTCGGGCACGGGGATCTCGCAAAGCTCCAAAGGTTTCTCCTCGATGGGCGCCGGGTGAGTGAGCACCATGGCCCGCATCGCGCCCCCTTTCACGAGAAGTCGATCACCCAGAGTTCGTCTTCCTCAATCAGATAGTATTCGGCCTTGTCTACCCTGACCAGAAGGAGGATGTAGTCGGGATCATCCGGGCCCTCCCAGTATTCCCCCCACTCCTCCATCCACAGCTCTGCTTTGAGCTCGGGGTCCTCCGCGATCTCCGCCTTGCCAAACATCTGGGCATAGGCTCCCCCCTCAAAGGCAAGGAAGCACACCGTTACCTTGGGATTTCGGTCGATCTCGGACACCTTGCGTGAGGAGCGGCTGGTAGCAAACCACAGTGTGCCGTCCTCCTCATAACCGAGCAGGGTCATGGGCCGGCAGTGAGGAAACCCTCGATCGCCCTGGGTGATCACTAGTGAAACCTCCGCCTCGTCGATAATCTCCCACAGCCTCTCTTCTGCCTCTTGTTCCATGGGAACCTCCTGGGGTTGATGTCCACAGGATAGCCCGGGAAGGCCCCCCTGGCTAGGGGGCGAGCCGTACGATCGGGGTCGCCCTAGGAAGCTCTAGCCAGTCGGAAACCCGGCCCACGAGGTGAGGGCGCACGGAGAAAATCAAGGGAACCCGAGCCTTGCGTACAGCCATCACCCCAGGTGCAAACCCTCCCCCTGAGAGCTCAAAGGGCCCGACCTCGTCGATCACCACGATCTGCGCCTCGCTTGCCGCCCTGGTGAGGGCACGGTTGGCAAATGCGATCCCTTCCGGGGAGAAGTGATGGTTGCCGAACTTGATTCCCGGGGGGGAGATGGAACACAGGGGCTGCTGCTCGCCAGTTGAAACATCGCGTACAAGATACCCTACCGTAGCGCCGCGCTCTAGCACTCGCGGGGAGATCACCCCCCCGACCTTGCCTCCGCTAGAATGAAGGTGGGCGGCAAGCCGCGCTATGGTCCGCGTCTTTCCGGACCCGATCGGACCTGTGATGATCAGCGCCCTGGCCTTGCCCTGAAGGAGTTTTTCCAGATAGGCGAAGGGTCCTTCCACGTGGGCTAACCACCTTCTTTGAGCCACTCCTCGACCTTGCTCAGCCGTCCGTGGTGGAAGGCGAGGAGCTCGGAGAGGATGGAGATGGCGATCTCCCCCGGGGATTTCCCGCCGATGGGGAGTCCCACCGGCGACCTCAGCTTCTCCACCCTCTCCTCTGGGATCCCGACGCTCGCCAGGCGCCTCTTGACTTCCTGGGCTTTGACCCGGGAGCCCAGCATCCCCACGAAGGGAGGGAGCGGATCACCTCGCAGGATCTTTTCCACCACCTTGAAATCGGTGGCATGGGAGTCCGTGCAGACTACAACGTAGCACCGGGCCGGGAGCTCGGGAAGCTCCTCAAAGCCGGGGAGGTGGCAGGGCGCAAGCCCGGGGGCAAGCTCCTCCCGGCAGCGCTCCTCGCGGTCGTCGTAGAGTTCTACCTTAAAGGGCGTGGTCTCCCGGGCCAGGCGGGCCAGGGTGCTCCCCACATGTCCGGCCCCGAAGATGGCCAGGATCACCTTGGGGGCCAGGACTTCGTAGAACAGGGTCGCCCTTCCCCCGCACAGCATGCCCAGGTCCATAAGTTCGTAGGTGGCAAGGTGGGTGCGCCCGCCCTGAGAGAGGAGCTTTTCGGCCTCCTGGATGGCCCGGTGCTCCAGGGCCCCGCCCCCGATGGTGCCCTCGATGTGGCCGCCCGGGAAGACCAGCATCCTCGCCCCCGCCTCCCGCGGCGCAGGGCCTTCCACTGCTACCTGGGTGACGAGCACCGCGGGCTCTCCCTTTTCCAGGAGCTCGGCGATCCGCGAAAAAAGTTCGGCTTCCATGACAAGGCGAATATAGCCCGTCTGTTTTTTATTTCACAGGGTTTCCAGAAGGCCAGTGCGGCGGTTGAACTCCTCGATGAGGACGTCGATGTCCTCCACCTGGGAGTGGATCCTGTCCCAGTAGTCGGGCCAGTCATACCACTGCTCGAGGAGCTCCTCCGCGGATTTCCCCATCTGCTCCACCCACGTGTAGTACTTGAGGTTGTGGATCCGGCGACGATCCCAGTAGGTAAGCTCCTGAATCCTGTCGGTGGTGATCCCGAGGAGGAACCGCTCGTAGTCGATGGCCGCTTGACGTTCGTCGTACGGCCCGTACTTCTCCCTGAGCTCCTGGATCCGTGACTGGTAAAGCTCCATGGAGTCGGTGAACACGGTCAGGACGGCATCGCGAGAGGAAAGCTCGTAGTACTTGGCGAGCTTGATGGCCCCGATGAGGTTGGCTGCCGAGGAGATCCCCAGCCAGGGGAGCTTCTCCACTAGGAACGCGGGGACCCCTTGCTTCACCAAGAACTCTTGGCCGGCCGGCTCGTTGAACAGGCGGATCAGTCGCATGGAGAACTCGTCCTCGATATCGATCACGAGGTCCGTGTTGCGCACGTTGTGGATCCAGGGGACGTGCTTGTCCCCGATCCCCTCGATCCTGTGGCCGCCAAAGCCGTTGAGGAGGAGGGTGGGACACTCCCAGGCCTCCCCCACCGCCAGCTTGGCCTGGGGGAACCTTTCCTTGATGTAATCGGCACATCCCAAAGTGCCCGAGGAGCCGGAGGTGAGGAACAGGCCGGCCAGCCGCTCGCCCTCCCCGAGCTCGTCCTGAAGGACCTCCTCCATGGCCGGGCCGGTCAC
>CAYUWL010000098.1:0-3614 GCA_964448595.1 uncultured Thermotogaceae bacterium | reverse complement strand
AGATCGGTAACCTAGAGATCATAGTAGACGAGGAACCGGAGCTCATAAGTTTGGCGCTAGTAGAATTTGTCCCAGAGGAGGGCGGATGAGGACTGAAGCAGGGCATCCGACAGAGGATCTGCCCAGCGTGGTGCATAACAGTTCTCTATTCTCCGATTACTTCCTAGCCGAGCTCGTTAAGGAAGAGCCCTTCTTCCAGCGGGCAACGCAGGAGGCTGCGGGTGTCTTTGAGGAAGTTCGATCACTCTACGAGCGAGTTAAGTCCCGACTCCCCGAGGCCAACGAGGCTGAAGCGGAGCATCTTTTCATCCGGCCGGTGCTGGACATCCTCGGGTGGAAGGAGCTTTATACCCTGCAGCCGTCAGTGCCTTCCTATGAGGGGACACGTCGCCCTGATTTCTGCTTCTTCGCGTCAAAAGACGATCTGGAAGATGCTGAACACCATCTCCAAGGCCGCGGCGAATATTTCTCCAAAGCAGTGGCCATCGGGGATGCCAAGCAGTGGTCACGGTCGTTGGATACGAAAATCAAAGGCCCGGGAGATCGCTTTGCGAACCACTACCCGCCATATCAGATCGACTTCTACCTCCGCGCCACAGACCGAACCTGGGGCATCCTCACCAACGGCCGTCACTGGCGCCTTTATCACCGGGACACGAGCTACAAGCTCGACGTCTACTACGAGGTAGACCTGGAAACGATTCTGGAAGAAGCCCCGGATCAATTCCCCTATTTCTGGGCCTTCTTCTCGAAAGAGGCCTTCACCACAGGATTCCTCGACCGCGTCCTCAAGGGCAGTCAGGAATACGCCGCCCGGCTGGGCGAGGAGCTCAAGGACAACGTGTACGAGGCGCTGCGACTCCTCGCCGAAGGCCTCCTCAAAAACCCCGAAAACGGCCTTTCCGCGGGTGACCTAGAGGACATTCGCACCAACACGTTCGTCCTCATCTATCGCATCCTGTTCTTGTTCTACGCCGAGGACCGTGGCCTTCTCCCCATGGAAAACCCCGCTTACCGTGAGTCCTACAGCCTCCGCCAGATGGCGAGGGAAATCGCCGACCGCTTGGATAGCGGCTATACGTTCAGCCCCGCTGCCTATAGGTACTGGATGGCGTTAGAAGAGCTGTTTCGAATCATTAACAAGGGCGACCCCTATCTGGGGGTTCCTCCGTACAACGGAGGACTCTTCGACCCAGAAAAGCACCCGCTCCTCGCCCGGTGGAAGATCGGTGACCAGTACCTGGCGTTGGCCATCGACAAGCTTGCGCGGGCAAAGGCCTCGGGAAGAACCGGCCGTGGCCCGGTGAGCTACCGAGACCTGGATATCCGCCACCTCGGGGCCATTTACGAGGGACTGCTTGAGCACCGGCTGCGGGTGGCCTCGGAAGACTTGGCCGTGGTCAAGGACGGGGGCAAGGAGATCTTCATTCCCCTCTCCGAAGCCAAGGGCAAGCGCCCCTTGCGCACTTACCGGGCCGGCGAAGTGTACCTTGAGACCGACAAAGGGGAGCGCAAGGCCACGGGCAGCTATTACACCCCGGACTACATCGTGAAGTACATCGTCCAGCACACCCTGGGCCCACTGGTGGAGGAGAAGAAGAAAAAAGTTGCCGCGGCCAAGCGGGACCTCGATGAGAAGATCAAACACGCCCGAGGTTACGACCGAGAGGCATACCAACGCAAGCGGCAGAAGCTGGAAAGCGCCTTGATCGACGAGATCCTCTCCATCAAGGTGCTCGACCCAGCCATGGGCTCGGGCCACTTCCTGGTGGAGGCAGTGGACTTCCTCGCTCGCGCCCTCATCGAAGCTCTAGGTGAATCCCCAGAAGACGTGGAGGAGGACGTGCGCCGCTGGGCGCGGCGGGAAGTGGTGGAGCGCTGCATCTTCGGGGTGGACGTAAACCCCTTGGCCGTGGAGCTCGCCAAGCTCTCCCTGTGGCTGTACACCGTGGCCAAGGACCGGCCCCTCTCGTTCCTGGATCACCACCTGCGCGTTGGGAACTCCCTGATCGGGGCCTGGGTCAAGGACTTGGGGAGATTGCCTGCCCGCGGAAAGAAGGACAAGGCCGCTCAGATCGGGGAGCACGTGGTGGGGCTTTTCGAAGGGAAGCTCAAGGAACGGCTCCCCGTTGTGCTCGGTGAGGTGATGGAGCTCCTCCGCAAGCCCTCGGACAAGGTGGAGGATATCCGGGAGAAGGAAGCTCTCTACGATCAGATCCTCACCCTCCTGCGGCCGTTCAAAGAAGTGGCCAATGTATGGGTTTCAACCTACTTCGGGAACGAGGTGGACGAGACGGCCTATGAGAACGCTCTGCTCAAGCTAAGCGAGCCGGACTCTGTTTGGGAAGCCGAAGTTCGTTCCCAGCCCTGGTTTGCCAATGCCCAGAGAGCAGCCGAGGAGCGACACTTCTTCCACTGGGAACTGGAGTTCCCCGAAGTGTTCTTCGAGGAGACCGGCCAGCGCAAGCGCAATCCCGGCTTCGACGCGGTGATCGGAAATCCGCCGTATGTACGAAGCGTGCGCTTAAAGGACTGGGACCCTAGCGAGTGGGCTTACTACGCTACTGTATACCGTTCAGCATCTAAGCGTGAATTTGACATTTATCTCTGTTTCGTTGAGCTTGGATTAAGCTTGATCTCTCCAAGCGGCCAGTTTGGCATGATCATGCCGAACAAATGGTTTACAACCCAAGTGGGTGAATCCCTGCGGTCGCTGCTCTCCGAACGGGGAGCCGTGGGGCACATTGTGGACTTTGGACATTTCCAAGTGTTTAAAGGAGTGACCACCTACACCTGTTTGCTTTTCCTCAAGGGATCGCCGCGTGATGAAGTGAAAGTCGCCGTCTTGGATGAGGCAGCCGAGGATGCCCAGCCTCTTCCTGGTGGCGAGGGTAAGTGGCAAACGGAAATTGTCTCTGTTAGGGACTTGGGGGCTGGCGCGTGGACCTTTGCCCTTGGCCCTGCGGGATCTTTGCTAAGGAAGCTGAGCGGACTCCCACGTCTGGAAGACATCGCCACTGTGTTCAAGGGGACGGGTACCAGTGCAGACCAGGTATTTCTGATGGAGCGCCAGGGAGACCGGTTCTATTCACGCTCACTTGAGCAATGCGTGAAGATCGAAGATGAGCTCATGCGCCCATCCTTGACCGGGAGGGATATTGACCCCTACTACTACGAGACCGAGAACTATCTGCTGTTTCCCTATCGGCTTGTCGGTGAGGAGGCACACCTGATCCAACCAGAGGAAATGGCAGCAAAGTATCCCAAAGCGTGGGCATATCTGAACCATCCGACGAATCGAGAAAGTCTGGAAGGTCGCGACAAAGGGGCATTCCGCACTCGGGACGATTGGTACGCATACGGCCGACCCCAAAATATGCACCTGCTTAAATTGAATAAGGTCATTGGTCCCGACGTAGCTGGCAGAGCAGAATTTACCTGCGACTTCGAGGGTCGGTATGTCATTGACACGGTGTACGCTATCCGGCCGAAGGAGGGTGTCCGAATCTCTCTGCTGGCGCTGGCAGCACTCCTTAACAGTTCCGTAATGACCTTCTTCTTGCAGCAAACAGGGACGAAACTACGGGGCGGTTACTTCCGTATGAAAACAGCGT
>CAYUWL010000097.1:0-3696 GCA_964448595.1 uncultured Thermotogaceae bacterium | reverse complement strand
GATGCATTATTGAACGGGGAATGGAGGGTTTTTCTGGATGGATTAAGGCATCTGATTCTCCCAGTCCTTTGTCTATCTGTTATAGAATGGGCCCTAACGCTGAGAGTAATGCGTTCAAGCATGCTGGAAGTTTTACGCCAAGATTATATCACCACCGCCCGTGCCAAGGGCTTGACGGAACGCACGGTGATCATGAAGCATGCCGTCAGAAATGCCCTCTTGCCAACCGTTACAATAGCTGGTCAAGAACTTGTTTTCTTGTTCAACGGCAATGTGGTTGTAGAAGTGATTTTTAACTATCCAGGATTGGGGCAGTGGGCTGCGGATGCCGCTTTGCAGCTGGATGTTCCTGCCATAATCGGCTTTACCATCTTTGCCGCGGTTTGTGTGCTCATCGGCAATCTAGTCGTTGACTTATTGTATGCAATCCTTGATCCAAGGGTGAAGTACGACTGATGCAGGTGCTAAAGGCGCTGGTTAAGAATCCGCTCTCCTTAGCCGGGCTGATTGTTCTTTTGTTCTTCATCGCTATAGCTATTGCTGCTCCATGGCTTGCTCCTCCCCGTCCGGGGTTTTCATCCTACGAGATTCCGCGTGACGGGTTCGGAATCACTCCTAAACCACCTTCAAAGGAACATCCCTTCGGCACCACCCAGGGGCAGTACGACATTTACTATGGTGTCATCTGGGGCACTAGGACAGCTTTCATTGCGGGTCTAATAGTTACAGGAAGTTGTGCCCTGCTTGGCATCATAGTAGGGGGCGTTGCAGCTTACTGTGGCGGACTTGTCGACGAGGTATTAATGAGGATTGTTGATATATTTCTGGCTTTTCCATTCCTAGTAGCAGCATTGGCGGTGGCATCCCTTCTTGGCAGAGGGTTAGTCCAGTCTATGCTTGCCATGACCACGTTTGGCTGGATGTCTTACGCGAGGTTGATTCGTAGCGAAATTCTTTCAATTAAAGAGAGAACATTTATTGAAGCAACGAAGGCTATTGGAGCGAGTGGATCGAGGATCTTCTGGAGACATATCTTGCCCAATTCCATCTACCCCGTCCTGGTCGTGGCCTCTATGGATATTGGCAGTATGGTCATCTGGCTTTCGTCTTTGAGTTTTCTGGGGGTTGGAGCTCCACCGGGATACGCGGATTGGGGGCAACTGATTAGCTATTGCCGCAACTGGATTGCTGGGGGGCAAGGGATGTTATTCCGCTATTGGTACACACTAGTATTCCCTGGAGGGGCACTTTTTCTGTTCGTCTTGAGTTTTAACTTGATAGGGGATGCGCTGCGGGATATATTAGACCCAAGGTTACGGGGTAGGAAAATCAGCGGTTAAGAGTCCGTTACCCGAAAATTATTTCTTCCAAAAGTTCTTCAACTACATCCACTGCAATTTTGCTGTTTAGGCGAACATCGGAAAAGATTATCATGAGGATATCTTCGTCCTTGTAGTAAAGAAAATCTGAGTTGATCCCTTCCCCTGATTCCCCGGAGTGGCTTATCAACGTAGTCCCACGGCTGGTCATGTCGATGAACCAGCCGTAGCCATAGAAGCTCGTTCCTTCGTCCGTCTTAACATAGGGGATAAAAAGCCTCTTCTTCTGTAACTCGGGAAGGACCTCCCCTCCGTGGAGGGCTAGATGCCACTTGAACAAGTCACCCGTAGTGGAGAGCAGTCCACCATTGCCGTAAAGGTACCAATACGGGCCATCTTTGCGGCTTTTGTCCATTACTACTGGGACTTCCAGCTGCTCTGGAAGGGAGTATCCGGTATATCTCATGCCGAGGGGATCAAAAAAGGTGGAGCGGAGATACTCCTCAAAGGATCTGCCAGTTACCCTTTCGATCAAAGCTGCAAGGACGCTATACCCACCATTTGAATATGAATACGCCGTTCCAGGTTGAAATTTGAGTGGTCGTTCGAACATTTTCTTTAAAGTTTCGTCGCGAAACGCTATCTCATAGTCCTCTCCATAACTATGGAGAAGCCCGGCGGTATGGGTTAACAGGTGATGAATGGTAATCCTTGCTTTGTCCTCGGGGACATAGTCGAAATAGTTTTTGATGGGATCATTGACCGAAAGAAGGCCCTCTTCTTCAAGCCGAAGGATTGCTGTTGCTGTAAATTGCTTTGTAATCGAACCTATATCGAAGACGGTGGAAGCAGTGCAGCGAATACCTTCCCTAGAAAGGCCAAAACCTTTGTTCAGTACTACATCATCTCCCTCGGCGATTAACACTGTGCCTCCGAAACCATTCCTAGCCATATCGGTCAAGAACAAATCGATCTTTGAAGCTAGGGGGCCCTTACAGACTTCTCCTATCTCTCGCTTCCCTGTTTTCCCCCTAGACATCCTATCCCCTTATATAAATTTTCCCTGCAGCTAGAATTTCGACCAAGCTATGGTTAAAGGATGCAGAGGTCACCCTCCCTTCTTGCACATACAACTTTACGGTGGTCAAATCAGGGCCGCCTATGCAAAAAGGACTGCCGCCCGACTCGAAGCGGAATTCAACCTCCCCAGTATACCCACGCTTCCTTGTCTCCACGACGGCAATGGCCACCGCTATCGCACCTGTGCCACAGGCGGGCTCGATATATTCGCCATAGGGTTTGTGTGGGAAGATGACCCGCCCAGTATTGGAAGACACCTTGGGACTCAAGTCATAGAGAGCAAAGTCGGTATTCTCATGTTCCAGGAAACCTTGCCGATCAAAATCTTTTTGAATATCGGCAAGGACATCAAGGGCCTTTGTGTCGATCCGTTGGAAATCAAGGTCAGGATATAGGTTGTAGACATCCTCTGCGTCTACGACCAGGAATTCACCCACCTTCATTGCCTTTACACCGGCCACCTCAATCGATTGAATGCCGAGTGTATAACATTCTTCCACAAAAGGCTTCATCTCTGTCCATGCCGATTTTTCTTCGTCTCTACGGCTCTCGAACTCAAGGCGGCAACAGCCCAGATCCGTTTCGACCACAACCTCTTCTGCCTCAAGCACACTGAAGTGGTCAGAGATGTCGGTTTCGATCAACGCCTTACCAAGCACCTGTAGCAGCCCGCCGCACATAGGCATGAAGCTTTTTGAGGCCGCGTTCACAATTTTGACGCGCAAATGCGCCGTCCCCTTTGCAGGAAGCAAAAAGCCTGCTTGGTGACCTCGAGGGTAAGGAGGATATAACGCTTTAAGTCCGAGTTTGAGTTTTTCAGCATCGTTATCGGGTATGTTTGAACCATAAAGTAAGAGTATTTCGTTGCCACCCATATGCCCTTTTACAAAATTTAGCTTTCTTGCCATCACGCTTCCTTGTGGTTCGAATTATCCTTCCGCAGCACTTGCCCTGGGGTAAGCCCCGTTATTATCCCGTTTTCTATAACCGGCTCCCCGTTCACAAAAACGTATTTTACCCCTTCTGCGTAACGCTGTGGTTCCTCATAGGTCGCTTCATCCTGGAGTTTCTCAAGGTCGAATATCACCAAATCGGCTCTCATCCCTTCCGCGATCAGCCCTCGATCTGTTAAGCCCAGTTTTTGAGCAGGAAATGAGCTCATCTTCCGCACCGCCTCCTCAGGCCGTAAAATGCCTTCTCGTACGTATTGGGCAAATACTCGAGCAAAGGCACCATACGTTCTTGGATGGGGCTTCTCCCTACAGTTAACGTTTTGGACCTCACCATCGGACCCGAT
>CAYUWL010000096.1:0-3765 GCA_964448595.1 uncultured Thermotogaceae bacterium | reverse complement strand
CCGAGCAAGGCGCGTGGGTCACGACGCGGTTGGAGACGCTGCCCAGCAGGAACGCCTTGATGGGCGAGAGGCCGCGGTGCCCCACCACGATCAGGTCGAAGCCACCCTCTCGGGCCGCCTGCACGATCTCCTCAGCGGGGTCTCCCTCCCGCAGCAGCAACAGGGCCTCGACCCCGGCTCCTTTCAGGATCTCCCGCGGCTTGTCGAAGACCTCCCAGGCCTCCGGATCCTCAGGCGGAGCCGCCGTCGGCATCGGGCCTACAGGTGTGGGTGTCGTGGGGATGACGTTGAGCAGTGTCACCTTCTTGATCCCCCTCTCGGCAGCCAACTTGGCCGCCGCCTTCACCGCCGCGAGGGAGTAATCCGAACCGTCTACGCAAACCAACATTTTTTTCATTTCTTGTTCCTCCTCATACTTGATTAGATTGATCGTTTCAACCAACTTGTGGCGGCGAACCGGCAGGCTACACAACACGAGTAGCGAAGGATCGGCGGCGGGCGCTTCCGCCCGGGGCCGCACCCCGAAAGACACATACATCTCCGGCGCATCTCTTTTCCCTCCCTGTCCCTCCCCCGCACGCAGGGGAGGGAAATTACAGCACCGCCAGCGCCAGCCCAAAGATGTATCCCGCCAGCGTGCTGAACACCGTCACCAGCCCCACGTAGACCCAGGTGCGCTTCGGCCCCAGGATCTTGCTCGTCACCAGGATGGACTGGAGGCTCAGTTCGGGATCGGCCATCAGGTAGGCCAACAGCGGCCCGCGATGCATCCCCAGGTCCATGAACATCCGCGCGATGGGCACCTCCACCAGCGTGGGGAAGTACATGAAGACCCCGAACAGCACCCCTATCAGGTTAGCCCAGATGGTATTCCGTCCTGCCAGGGTCTGGATCCACTGCTCGGGGATGATCGCCTTGACCATCCCGGCTCCGAAGACGCCGACCACCAGGAGCGGGAAGATCTGCTTGACGAACTTCCAGGTCTCCCAGAGCCAGGAGGCCAGTTCGTGCTTTGCCAGCCCACGGGCGCTCACACCGATGACGGAGCCGATAAGCACCACCTCGCCGAGGAACCGGCCGGTGATACCGACCGCCAGGCTGCCGGAGGTGTCCACCTTCGGCGCGGCCAGGAGCAGTGTCACTACCACCAGCCCCAGCGCGCCCCACGTCCAGTCGTTGAACCCCCGCACCACCCGGCTCAGCCCGGCCCAGGCCACCGGCGCGATGACCAGGAGCAGCAGGATGAGCAGCGCTCCCTGCAGGTTCAGGTGCGCACCCTCCAGCGCCGCCAGAAGCCCGGCCGGCAGGTCCACCGGCAAGGTGATGGAAAACCAGGTGTCCGTCAGGAGGTCCACCTGCAGTGTGCCGACGATGAGGACCGCCAGCAGCAGGCCGAAGAGGGTCCAGATCGCCGGCCGGACCCGCGCCTCCCGTTCAAAGAGGCCGGGGTCGGCCTCTTCCCCGGTCTGCGCGCCGAAGAGCCACGCCATGATGAGGCCGATGCCGGTGCCGAAGGCGATGCTGAGGAGGATGCGCGCCAGGGCGATATCCATCCCGATGGCCGCGCCGGTGTAGGCGATGGCGAGGATGTTGACCGCTGGCCCGACGAAGAGGAAGGTGATGGCCGGCCCCAGCCCCGCCCCCCGCTTCCAGATCCCGGCGAACAGCGGCAGAATGGTGCAGGAGCAAACCGCCAGGACGAAGCCACCTAAGGCGGACGCCGGGTACGAGATCCACTTGCTGGCCCGCGGCCCCAGGTAGCGGGTGACCACCTCCTTAGGGATCAGGCTGCTCAGCGCCCCGGCGATGAAGAAGGCCGGCACCAGGCAGAGCAGGACGTGGGCGGCCAGGTAGTCCAGCAGCGCCAGCCAGCCCGAGACCAGAAGGTTCCCGATGAAAGAAAGGGCCGATTCCATCAGGCCCTCCCGTCCAGCGCTTCCCGCAGCCAGCCCACGATCTCGTCCACCGTGGGGATGCGGCCGGCGCAGACCACCTTTTCGTTCACCACCAGGGCGGGGGTGAACATCACCGAGTACTTCATGATCTCACCGTAGTCCTGCACGTGCTGGATCGTTGCCTCCAGCGAGGGGTCCTCCTCCGCCAGCCTCTCCAACGCAGCGACCGTCTGCTGCTCCACCCAGTCGCACGCCTCACAACCGGCTCCTAAGACCTTGATGTTCAACATAGTCTCCTCCGGGTGAAGGGGTCTGTGTTCTGCATTCCAGTCACCCAATTGCCCGGTCACCCAGCCCACCCTTTCCTTTCACACTCCATACACAGATCCGTCTCCCGATTCGTCCAGTACACCAGCCCGCAGCCCGGACAGGTCACCTTGCGCAGGCTGCTCTTCTTCCTGGGCCGCGGCCGGAGCTCCGGCGGCAGAGAGAGGAAGGAATCGGTCACACAGGCGCATTGTACGGGCCGGTTCTCCCCATTCTCAGGCTTCGCCATTCAGTCCACCTCCATCACGATCGAACCACCGGGCAGCGGCAGGCTCTCCTCGTCGTGGCAGCGGGGGCAGGCGCAGGAGGGGAGGGGGGTGGGCTTCCCCGCCGGGCCCAGCATGTCCTGCAGCAGCCGCTCCACCCGTTCGTCGGACAGCCGGTAGTAGACGAACAGCCCCCGCTTGCGGCCCTCGATCACCCCCGCCTCCCGCAATACCCGCAGTTGCTGGGAGATATAGGGCTGGGGCCGCTTCAGGATCGCCTGCAGGTGGCAGACACATGCCTCCCCCCGCCGCAGCTCGTCCAGGATGCGCAGCCGCGCCGGATGGGAGAGGAGGCGGAAGAGACGGGCCACCTCCCGGTACGATCTCCCGTTCACCTTGGGACTCCTTGCTATATGCAATCTGCTGTATATAATACACCCCTTTTCTCTCTCTGTCAACGGGAAACGGTGAATACGATCCCGCGGGGTGGCTGAGGGCTGTGCGTGACCCGATCGGACGGGTGGTGCGGTACGGGTACGACGCGGCAGGTGACCTGGTCGTGGTGACCGACACGCGGGGGTTTGCCTGGACCTGCACCTACACCGGAACCCACCTGCTGCAGGAGGTGTGGGACCCCCTGGGCCACCTGGTCGAGCGGACGGAGTACGACGACCAGGGGCGGGCCGTGCGCCAGTGGGGCGCGGGCGGGCAAACCTCCTTTCAGGTTTCCTACCAGGTAGGGGGAACGACGGTCGCCACCGGACCGGCGGGACAGGTGACGGTGGACATTTCTACCAACCGCTGGTCGCTCCGTTCCTGCTCCGGTCGCCACCGGACCGGCGGGACAGGTGACGGTGGACAGGTACAACAGCCGGGGTGTCCTGGTCTCGCAGGACAGTGGATCGGGGAGCGCCTCGCGGACCTACGACGCCTGGCTCAACTGGACGGAGTTCACCGATGCCAACGGCAACACGACCCATTACACCTTCGACCGGATGGGGAGGCCCACGCGGGTGGAGGATCCGCTGGGGAACGTGACCCTGATGACCTACGACGATCGAAGACGCCTGACCCACGGCGCCCACATCGTCGTCATCACCGGCGCCAGTTACCGGGCCCAAGGCCCCAGACCGGAAGAACAGGAGGTGTCTACTGATCCTTTGAACCCTGTTTAGTCGATCTATCGTCACTTGATTTACGCTCAGGAGTTGCCCGTGCGCCGTCCCCAAAAGTGGACCATCTTGGCCGAAAACACCTGGCCCCATGGCGGGCGAAAATTGACAGGATCCAGGGCGTAGAGGGTTTTCCCTTCGGGGCCGGTGTAGGGAACGGGTGTC
>CAYUWL010000095.1:0-3778 GCA_964448595.1 uncultured Thermotogaceae bacterium | reverse complement strand
CCGATAGGTCCAGCGGTTCATGCCCATAACGAAATCGAAGATATCCCGGGGGTACCTGCCGCGGAAAAGGAGCGCTACCCCGCCGAACAGGGAGAGAAGAACCACCAATCCCGCGCCGGAGTGCTGGCCACCGCCTCCCTGGAAGAACCCGATTACAAGGTAATGGGGAAGGGCAAGTAACCACCACTTGACGAGGGCAAGCCCTCGGGAAAGCCGCTCCGGATAAGGTACGTTAAGGTCAGCAGGATAACCACCGGCCCGGAGCGTGAACGGTGGATACCGATCCGTGCCCAGGGCCTGGTAGCTGTAAAAGCCCACCCGCCATGTCCAGCGCAAAACGCCTACATTGTACTCAAATAACCCCCGTGGGTAGCGGCCGGTGATGAGGATCGCCAAAAGCGACACGACCCACGACATCACAAAACCCGCCCACAGGAAGGTGAGCACGATGTAATGAGGGATGAGCAGGAACCACTTCACCAACCAAAGCACAGGGGACAGGGGCTCGGTGAGCTCGCCCGTGAAGGCGAGCGGGTACCCCAGGGGCGCGGGTAGTTCCACGTGGGGTCCGGCTTGCCCAGGCCGGGCGCCCACGAGGATCAGGGCCAAACCACCCGCGAGTGCTCCCAGCCCGCCCGCGAGAAGCCCGATCACTGCCCCCAGCAGCCATGGAACCCGAACCCCCACCGATCCCTCCACGTCCATACCTCGGGAGGCATCAGCGTTCATCACCACCAGTATCCACTCTCCGGGTTCAGGATCCCAGGTTAGGGTCTGAGTCCCGCTCCCGGTTGCAGACGTCCTCCAGAACGTCTGCTCGACCGGGCGCATGGGTGCGGCGGTCCCCGGATGCTGGCGGTACTCCACTCGATAGGGATGGTGTTTGAACTCAGCTATCTCCTCGTACTCCACTTCACTGAGGAAGGTGCGAACCTCTTCGTATGGCCCGATCCCGACGAACACCTGGTCGGCAAGAGCTGTGGCGGCCACCTTCACCCTCAGGGTGCCCACGTTCTCGAGCCACCACGGCCAATCCGCACCGATTTTGGCCGGAGGGGTGACGATAGCATAGGAATCGGTGGTTAAGTTCATCTCCTTGGAAGTGAGAAACCCCTTGGGATCGGAGAAGGTGATTTCGAGCCAGACCCCCATCGCCCCGGCGATAAGGAGCCCTACCCCGAGCAGGGCGAACACGGAACCGATCACGATCAGAAAAACCTTGCCTGCGCTCATGTGTTCACCTCAAGTGGAATCTATGGAGATGTGGCATGCCAACCCCAAAGCGAGCAACATAAGCCTCCCCGCCCTCTCGTCAAGAAGCGGCGCCTCGGCTATGGAACCACAATGCTGCTGCAGGTCTCGACGTCATCCTCCGGATCGTAGGTCCAACCGCTTTTCACAACCGCCTCAACGCAGAAGGTGAAAGTTGTCCCAGACGAGGGGCTCCGGACCTTGTCCGATTGGAAAACGGCCTGTCCGGCGCTGTCGGTTACTGCGGAGTCTGTGCCTGCTACAGCACCAGTCCAGGAACCGGAGACGGTGGCGCCTTCCACAGGGCTGTCGGCTGTATCCACGATGGTGACCGTAGCGATGGCCCTCACCCAAGGTCCAGTGGACTTCAAAGTCATATCGATGCTTGCCACGTGCATCGTGTCACCAGTAGATGGGGGAGCTTCGACGTCGGCGGCCTCGTCTGCATCTACCAGACCGTAGCCGTACTTGCTGTCCCAACCCAGCGCACCGAGGTCATCCGCGGTGTCCTGAAGCCGGACCCTAACCTGCTCGTTTGTCAATGAGGAGTCCGCAGCCCATACCAAGGCGGCTGTACCAGCGACGTGTGGCGAGGCCATCGAGGTGCCACTCTTTTCCCCGTATCCCCCTCCGGGGAGGGTGGAGTTGATGGCTACACCCGGCGCCGAGAGCTCAAGGCTAGGACCCGTGCTGGACCATCTTGCCCTGGAATCGTCCTGGTCGGTTGCCGCAACGGCGATGACCGAGTCCCAATGGGCCGGATAGGAGATATTGTCGCCCCTTCCCGGTGGATTCCCGCTGTTTCCTGCGGAGGCGACGTTCAGGACCCCGGCGGCATAGGCGTTATCGAAGGCTTCTTTCACGAGTTCACCTGGGTCCTGTGAGCTTCCGTAGCTGTTGTTCGTGATTTGAATGCCGCTCTCAACGCACCACTCAAGGGCGGCCACCACGGCGCTGAAGTAGCCGCTCCCGGTTTCATCCAAGACCTTAAGGGCGTACAGCGATGCCCCCGGGGCTACGCCGACGACTCCACTTCCGTCGTCCTCCGCAGCAACGGTTCCCGCTACGTGGGTGCCATGGCCGTTGTCATCCATGGGATCGGAATCTCCATTGACGAAATCCCAGCCCCCTTTGTAGTTTGCATCCAGGTCGGGGTGGGTGTAGTCAATGCCTGTATCTAGAACGGCCACTTTTATGCCATAGCCCTCGTTTCCACTGTCATGAACGGTCCCGGCACCTATATGTTTAACTCCCCAGGCTTCGTCCAGCTCCGCGTCCAGGGCGTACACCTCTACGTCGGGCTCGATCACGGTCACGTTAGGGTTCCTTTGCAGCGCCTCGATGGCCGCCTCTGGGATCGTGGCCGCGATGGCTGGGATAAGGTGGTATGTGTAGTGAATTTCTCCCTTTGCACCGCGGATCAGTGCCTCTTCGGCGGCCCCTGGAAGACGTGTGAACCCGATGAACACCCTGACCCTCTCCGAACCAGCTACGGCCGTTGGCGCAACCCCCGATTGCTCACCGATTCCCGAACGATCCGTAAGAAGCTGGGTACAGGCAGTTAAAGCGAGTGCGAGGGCCAAAATAATAAGACCCTGACCAATTGCCTTCCTAGACACGATGCCCACCTCCCGCTCGAGTCTCAGCTATCCTAACATTCCCAGAGACCGATGGTCAAGCCTAGAGCAGATGCGAGAGTTGGCCTCTCAGTTTGCCAGCGCCATCGTCACCGCGCACAAACCAAGGGATGAGCCCCGTCTTTCTATGACAACGCGTGCAGTCGTTGGGTTCCCTGGCACAGAAGAGAGGATCGGAGTACTGTGGAATTCATCCGACAGTGGCACGGAACTCGGTGGTCATGAAAGGCAAAGCTATTCCCAAAGTTTCGGGCATGAAACCTTCATGGCTCCTGGAGCGGTTCGGGGCCTGGATCTACGACCTTTTCATGTGGCCTATTGAGGTCACGGTGGCAAGGCGGTGGCGAAGAAAGCTGTGGGCCGGCGTCCGGGGGAAGGTCCTGGAAATTGGAGTGGGGACCGGGGCCGGGCTCTACGCCCATCCCCCGGAGGCCGAGGTGGTGGCGGTGGATGGGGCCGCCGGGATGCTCGCCCGGGCGGAGAGGAGGGCGGCCCGGCTCGGCGCGAAGGTGGAGTTCGTTTGCGCCGATCTCCACGCCCTCCCGTTTCCGGACGCCTCCTTCGAATATGTGATGGGGAGTTTCGTCCTGTGCACGGTGCGAAAGCCCCTCGGTGTTTTGCGGGAACTGGCGCGGGTACTGCGGCCGGGCGGGGAGCTCAGGCTCCTTGAGCACGTGCGGCCCCGGAGCAAGTGGCTTGCCCGGATGCTGGGACTCCTTGCGCCCCACTTCGCCAAGCGCACTTGGGAGCTCCTCCCTAAAGGAGGCTGGGAGATCGTGCGGGAAGAAAACCTGGACCGATGGGGCCTCGCGCGCTTGTACATCGCCCGCCTCCGGGACGCGGATTAGCTCCTGCCGCTGCCAAGGCTGCGTAGCGCACCCCTGAGGCGA
>CAYUWL010000094.1:0-3799 GCA_964448595.1 uncultured Thermotogaceae bacterium | reverse complement strand
GTTGGATCCTCCGAAAACTTGATCTTCCCATCACCAATGCCCTCTACATCGGCGGCGGTGGATTTACCCTCCTTGTCCCGCCCCTTTTGGAGGAAAAGGTCGCGGAATTCCGCCAGACGATAAATTCTGTGTTCTCAAAAGCCCATGGGATCGAGCTCTACCTCGGTCTCGCCCAGGTGGACCTGGTTCCCCGCGATTTCCTGATTCCCAAAGAGGGGACGCCCACGCTCGCCGAGAAACGGGAGGAGCTCGGGCGCAGGCTCGAGATGACCAAAGCCCGGAGGTTCTCGGAGCTCAAAGAGGACGATCTAAAAAAGCTCTTTGTGCCACGTGGTTTTGGGGGCGAGGCTGCAGAAGGGGAGGTCAAAGTTACGACTTGCCAAGTTTGTGGAAAGGAAGTTGCCAAAGAGAAAGTGGAAGAGGTGGATGGCGTGCGATTCTGTCCGAGTTGCCGGGCTTTCAGGGACCTGGGGCACGAACTCCGCGGCGCCGAATATCTCTTCCTTGGAGAACTCGAAACCCCCAGGGGAACGAATGAAAACCTTCACACATATGCCGACGTCCTGGCGAGGTTTGGCTACAAGATCGAGCTCTTTTCGCGCTCCACGTCGCTAAAAGATCTTCCGCCGGAGCGGCCGGCGATACTTTATGCCCTGAAAGACGAGAAAAAATTGTCCTCCTTTGCCGGCCCGAAACTCGCGGTGGGCAGGAAGTTCATGGTGAACCTCGTTCCCACGGTTAAAAAGGAAGAACTAACGGAAATCCACGAACTCCTTCGCCAAGACGAAAACAAGCCAGGTGAAGGCGACATAAAGCACTTTGGAATCCTGGCGCGGCAGTCAGAGGGAGCGCCGTATCTAGGGGTCCTGCGGATGGACATGGATAACCTGGGGAGGATCTTCTCCCAGGGCTTAGGAAACCTTGCCTCTTTGTCTCGGACCTCGACCTTAAGCTTCCTTATCTCCCTTTTCTTCGAAGGATGGACCGAGGCTATTGCAAGGGAAATAGATGCCAAGAAGGGGGTATCGCGTATCTACGCCGTTTATTCAGGCGGGGACGACCTTTTCTTCGTAGGATCCTGGGATGCGATCGTGGAACTTGCCCGCAGGATCCGCCGGGATCTGCGTGCCTTCACGGGCAGGGGGGATCTCGGAATCTCCGGCGGGATCGTCCTAGTACACGAAAAATATCCCCTTTACGTCGCCGCGAAAGACGCCGATAAGGCGGAGAGAGCGGCCAAGGACGTCAAACGAAGCGACGGACGGGAAAAAGATGCCATCGCGTTTCTTGGGATCCCGCTTCCCTGGGAGGAGTTCGGCTTCGACGATCGCGACGGGACAGCCTCGGACTGGGCCAAGAGACTCACGGCGATGGTGGAGGCGAACCGCCTCCCGCGCGCGGTGCTGGAACGGCTCCAGCGCTTTTATTCGCATTACCTAAGCGATCGGAAAAAGAGAGGGGAGATCGGCCCTTGGGTTTGGCATGCCGCTTACTGGCTTTCCCGCATGCGGGAGCGGCTGCAGGATGAAGAGGCAAAGGGACTTTTGGAGGAGCTACGCGAGGAGCTTTCCGCCGCGGGCTTCTCCCGAAATATTGCCCGGCTGGCCCTGGCGGCCCGCTGGGCTGAATTGGCCACAAGGAAAGGAGGTTGAAGTGCAACAGGTCACCGGGAGCCTGATATCCGAAGGGGAACTGAGGCGGATCATCTGTGAACCGTTAGCAGGAGATCTCCTGGTAGAAGTCGCCGATAAGCTCGGAGATCAGCTCTCCGCAACTCTCAAAGCCTCACAGATCAGGGCCATATTCGACGAAGCACAACGCATTGGCTCTTTGTTCCGGACTGGCAAATTTGAGGAGGCGGTACGCCGTGCGCACCTTTTGGACCCAAAGATCTCCTATAGGGCCAAACGGATAGCGGAGCGGGACAGAAAAGCCGGGAGCGCTGCTGAGTTAATCGCTGACGTACTAAAAAAGGCCCTCCGGATAGTGCTTGAGAGAAAGGACGACCGCGATGAGGTGCGTGCGCGGTACATCCGTTTTTTGGAGTTCTTCGAGGCCATCGTGGCCTATCACAAGGCCCACGGAGGCAAGGACTGAGGGGGTGATCCAGCATGCAGCAAAATCAACGGAGATTTTGGGTGGAGGGACGTGTTTTCATCGGCTTCAAGATGAAAGCTCTCACCGGACTGCATATCGGGGGCACAGGGGGAGGAATCCAAATCGGAGGTATAGACAAGGAAATCGTGCGCGACCCACTTACCCAAAGACCTTATATCCCGGGCTCATCTCTAAAGGGAAAAATCCGCTGCCTGCTTGAAAAACACTATCAGCTCCCTATCAACTGGCCTATAGGAAAGACGAAAATCCACGTCTGTAAAGACCCTGAGGCCTACCGGAATTGTCCAGTATGTCAGGTTTTTGGTGTTCCCGCTGAGGAGAAGTTCAGCACTCAAACGAGGCTTTTGGTGAGGGATGTACTTTTGACCGATGACAGCGCCAAGATCTTCGGGGAGCTTCCCTTGGAGCGGTCATATGCCGAAACGAAGACCGAAGTCTCCATCGATCGCATTACTTCGGCGGCCAACCCGCGGACCATCGAGCGTGTGCCGGCCGGGGCGGTTTTCGGCCCAGGAGAAATGATCTACACCGTGTTTAACTCCGATGATGGCATCGCCAATCCTGCAAGCGATGTCGAGCGCCTGTACATCGTCTTCGAAGGGATGCAACTTCTAGAGCACGATTACCTCGGCGGGTTGGGGTCCCGGGGCTCAGGTAAGGTTAAATTCCAAAAAATCTCGCTCTCTTTGCGCAGGCGAGCAGATTATTTCGAAAACCCGATTTCTATAGGAACCTTCGACACCTTGGAAGAACTCATGGCAAAGAAAGATGAAATCCTCGGGAGGCTCAAGTCCGAGCTGAACATTCGAGGTTGATGGTCATGCGTGTGGCAGTCTATAAGCTCCGCTTTCCCCATGGGATCCACGTGGGAGCGTACGGGATCGGGACCGAGGGCGTGCGGATCACGATCCCCGCCGACACCCTTTTCTCCGCCCTGCTCTCGGCTTGGATAGCTTTAGGAAACGATCCCAAACCTTGGATCTCCCAGTTCCCCTGCACTAAGGATAAGGAAACCCTTCCCGCCGATCCCCCGTTCCTCCTTACCTCCGCCTTCCCCTACAAAGGCAGCGTCCTTTTTGTTCCCAAACCCCTTGATCCACACTACGCCCAAGCCATCTCCGAGGAAAAGAGGAAGGATTGGAAAAGGCTACAGTTTGTTTCGGAGTCTTTATTCATGGAGATCTCGAAAGGGACCCCGATCGATAAACTCGTCGACAACGGTGATTTCCGTCAGAACGGACAAGTTCTCGTCCGACAGGCCGAGGCAAAAGAGGTTCCCGCGGGTTCGGGCATATGGAAGGAGCACACAATTCCGCGGGTGACGTTGGACCGGGTCTCGTCCACATCGAACCTCTTCCACGTGGGCCGCATGGAATTCGCTCAAGGAGCAGGCCTTTGGTTCGGGGTGATCTGGCGTGATCCGGAACGCCCCTGTGGGGATGTCACCTTCAAGGAGGCCTTCGAAATCGCGTTGAAGGCTCTTTCCCAATCGGGGATCGGTGGTGAACGTTCTGTAGGCTACGGCTCGTTCGAATTAGTAAAGTCCAACGGCAATATCGCACAAGAGAAAGAATGGCCAGATCTACAGCCTGGGCAGCCGGCGCTTCTGCTTTCACGTTATAACCCACGCCCCGATGAACTCCCCGAAGTCCTCCAGGATGCGCCCGGTTACCTGCTGGAA
>CAYUWL010000093.1:0-3817 GCA_964448595.1 uncultured Thermotogaceae bacterium | reverse complement strand
GCGCCTGGACGAAGCCCGGGCAGTGCGCCAGCCCATCCTGCGGGAACCCCCCACTTGACGGGGCACCCCGCGGGGCTGTAGCCTGGTCTAAAAGGAGGCACCATGAGGTACGCAGCGCTGGTCGTCTGTATCGTGATAGGAATTGGGGCCGCTGGGGTTGCCCAACATCAGTATGCGTTTTACTACGACCTCTCCGGGGGACAGGATCTCATGATAAACATGATGAATACCATGGAGGAAAGCTCCGCTTATCTAATTGAGGTCTACGATGCCTGGGGGAACCTCTTGTGGCAAAAGACAGGGGAGCTTGCAGCCTACGAGGCGGAGTTCTACAAGCTGGGGGAGTTCGTGGCCGCGGGCGATACGAACTGGGGAGTCACGACCGTGGCATCAGAAAAGCAGCTTGTGATCGGGCTGGAGTACCTGGCGGGCGGTGAGCTCGTGTCCATCGACAACGTCAGCCAGGAGGTGCCGGAACTTGAGGGTGGGGTGCCTTACTGGCTGGGGGCCTATTACACCCAGGCGGAGGGCCTGTCCACCGGGATTATCGTCATGAACCCACACGATGAGGCCACTTCGGTGAACGTCTCCCTTCGGAACCCCAACGGCGCTCTCCTTTACAGCCAAGACATAGATCTTGCTCCCTACGAATCTGAATACCTCGATCTGGATAAGGTCGTGGGCCAGGGAGGTTTGATCTGGGGTTTGGTAGACGTTCAGATGCAGGAAAAGGCGGTCGTAGTGGCCGTGGAGTACTACGGGGAACGGCTTGAGGTAGATAACATCACTGAGTACTACTTCTGAAGCCGTTTTTCTCAAGGGCGCGTTCGATCGCCTCCACCGCTTGGTGGAGGCGTTCCTCTTTTTCCCCTTCAGCCAGGATGCGGATCAAGGGCTGGGTCCCCGAGGGGCGGACGACCAGCCGCCCGGCTTTTCCCAGCATGGCCTTGGCCGCCTCGATCGCCTGCCTCACCTCTGGATCCTCCAGAGCGCGTTTTCGGTCCACAACCGGCACGTCAACCCTCACCTGGGGGTAGACGGGAACCGGGGCTGTCAAGGCGGCAAGGTCCCTTTCCAATCTCTGAAGGGCATAGAGGGTGAGGAGGGCGGTGAGGATCCCATCTCCGGTGGGGGAAAAGCGGCCGAACACGATGTGGCCGGAGGGCTCGCCGCCGAGCTGGATCCCCTCCTTTCGCATGGCCCAGGAAACATGCCGATCCCCCACGGGCACCCGCACCACCCGAAAGCCACGCTCCTTCAGGTACCGTTCTGCGCCCATATTCGCGAGCACGGTGAACACCACCGCCCGGGAGGGGAGCTCCCCCAGCCGGTGGAGCTCCGGGGCCAGGGCGGCCATAAGCCGGTCGCCCTCAACTACCTGTCCCTGTCCGTTCACGAGCAGCGCCCGATCCCCGTCCCCATCGAAGGCGACCCCCAGGTCCGCCCCTTCGGCAAGCACCAAGGCCTGAAGGGGCGCGACGGCCGCCGCTCCGGTGGCGTTGATCCGGGTCCCGTCGAGTTCCCCCCCGATCACCGAAAGCGTTGCCCCCAGGGCCTCAAAAACACGGGGCGCGACTCGGGCAGTAGCCCCGTGGGCACAGTCCAGGGCGATCTTGAGCCCAGAGAGGGAGAGCCCCTCCACCGCTCGCAGGAGGAAAGAAAGGTAACGCTGTTCAGCCTCCGGCCAGGGGTCCACCCGCCCCAGGTGGTGCCCCTCCGGCCGCCCATCCAGGAGCGCCTCCACCCGCTCCTCCTCCTCGGTGGAGAGCTTGAGCCCCTGGGGGTCGTAGAACTTGACGCCGTTATCTTCCGGAGGGTTGTGGGAGGCCGAGATCACGGTCCCCAACTCAAACTGCTCTTGGCGTACCAGATGTGAGACGGCAGGCGAGGGAAGTATCCCGGCCAAGCGCACGTCGCAGCCGGCCTCGGCGAGTCCTGCAGCGCAGGCCGCCTCCAGGGCCGGCCCGGAGAGGCGGGTGTCCCGGGCGAGCACGGCCCTTCTTGGACGAAACGCCCGCCCTGCGGCCCGCCCTAGCCGAAAAGCGAGCTCGCAGGTGAGCTCTCGCCCTGCCACCCCCCGCACCCCGTCCGTCCCGAAATACTTCGGCATCCCTTCCGCTACCCCTGTAACGCTGACTGTTGAATATTAACCTCCCGAGGGCAAGCCAGCCATCCTGACAGGGAAGCGGCGCGAGGTAGGAGTCCCTGCGGGGTACGCTCCAGGCCGGCTTTCTAAGGCACCATCGTCGAATCAACTTGGGCGCCAGGCCATAAAGCGCTGGGCTTGTCTAATAATCAAGGCTGAGGTAGATCTTTGAGCCATGGTGAGGGGAAAGCATGTGTACACACCTAAGCGGGTGTTCGCGCTGGCCCTGGAGTTGGCCCAAAGGTTCGAGAAAAAGGAGGGAAGGAGGAGAGGAAGGCCTCCCATCTATCCCAATCACCTTTATCTTGCCCTCCTTATTTTGCGCTCCTACTTCAACTGGACCTACCGGGAGACAGAGGCCTTCTTCCGCGACCTTTTCCCGGACAAACCCTGCCCAAGCTTCCAGGCCCTGCACTGGTACATGCGCAAAAAGCTTGGGGAGGAAGAGCTCACGGAGCTCTTGGAGCTTTTAAAAGAGCGGCTCGGCCCTTTTAACTCCCTTCTCATCTTAGATAGCACGGGGATCGCTCATCGGGGCAAAACCCAAGAGCTTCAATGGATGAGGAGAAGATTTCCGAGGGTCGTACAAGGACACGCCAAGCTCTGCCTTGCCGTCCGCTACCTTAAGGAGCCCCGGCTCCTCCTTCCCGTGGGGATGAGCGTGGGCAAGGGTTATGCTCCCGACCCTCTCCTTGGGGCTAAGGCCCTAAGTGCTGCCAACCCCGGTGGTGTTCTTCTTGCTGATGCTGGTTTCGATTCCGGGGTGGTGTACGATAAAGCCGAAGGGAAGTTCCTCCAGATGATTAGGCTTAAGGGTGATGGGAGAGTGAAGGACCCGAGGAGAGAGAAGGCACTAAAGGCTTTCCGTCCGGAGCTTTACCGGCTGCGGGCTGTGGGTGAGGGGATATTCGGAGCCCTGAAGACCAGGCTTAATGGGAGACTCGGGAACCTGCGACTTTCCCACACCAAAAAGGAAGCCCTCCTTCTTGTGGTGTGTTATGTTCTGCGCGTTCTTCTGGCCTTATTACGTTTGCTTTTCAGCCTTCTCCCTAGAGAGCCAACTCGAAGGGTAACCCCTGCCTTTTGTTAGACAAGCCCACACCCAACTTGGCGGTTTGACCACGGCAGGCTATCTTTGAATGCAGGCCCAGGAAGGAGGAAAGCCGTGAAGTATCGGGTAATCATAGAGCGGGACGAGGACGGTATGTTTGTGGCCGAATGCCCAGCCCTCCCCGGCTGCATTTCCCAAGGGGAGACCCGCGCTGAGGCCCTGGAAAACATTAAAGACGCCATCTCCGGCTACATCACAAGTCTGCGCAAACACGATGAGCCCATCCCACCCTCCATCGAAGAGGAAGTAGTGGAGGTAGGTGGGTGACCCGCCTTCCCAGAGTTTCCGGCAAGGAGGTTGTCAAAGCCCTTAAGAAGGTCGGCTACGAGATCGACCACCAAACCGGGAGTCATATCATCCTCAGACACAGTAATCCTCCGCATCGGAGGATCACGGTGCCAGACCACAAGGAATTAGCCAAGGGCACCCTGAGGGCCTTGATCAGGCAGGTTGGCCTCACGGTCGAAGAGTTTCTCGATCTTCTCTGAATTTGCTGGGCGCAAATCTTTACTTTTGCCGGCATGGCCGTAATACCTCCATGTGGTTGAAGAATGTAACTG
>CAYUWL010000092.1:0-3819 GCA_964448595.1 uncultured Thermotogaceae bacterium | reverse complement strand
AAGGTGTTCGATCCCATCCGCCAGGTGTTCGCCGCCACCCCGGAGGCCAGGATGCGAGGGTACCGGCCCGGGCGCTTTTCGTTCAACGTGCGGGGCGGCCGCTGCGAAGCCTGCCAGGGGCAGGGCAAGGTGAAGATCGAGATGCATTTTCTGCCTGACATCTACGTCCCGTGCGACGTATGCAAGGGCACCCGCTATAACAAGGAGACCCTAAAGATACGCTACAAGGGGAAGAACATCTCTGAGGTGCTTGACATGACGGTGGAGGAGGCCCTCCACTTCTTCTCCGCCATCCCCCCGATCCGGGATAAGCTCCAAACCCTGTACGACGTGGGCTTGGGGTACATCAAGCTGGGGCAGCCGGCGACGGAGCTCTCAGGGGGAGAGGCGCAGCGGGTGAAGCTGGCGAGAGAGCTCTCCCGCCGGGCCACCGGCCGCACCCTGTACGTCCTGGACGAACCCACTACCGGACTTCACCCCGAAGACGTGCGCAAGCTCCTTTCCGTGCTCCATCGCCTGGTGGACGCCGGGAACACGGTGGTGGTGATCGAGCATAATCTGGACGTGATCAAGACAGCGGATTGGATCATAGATCTTGGGCCAGAAGGCGGGGAGGAAGGCGGTTACGTCATAGCCGAGGGCCCGCCGGAGGAGGTTGCAGAAAACCCCCGTTCCTACACCGGGGAGTTCCTGCGCAAGGTGCTTGCGCTTCAGGAGGTATCGTGATCGGCCTGTGGGCGGCCGTGGTCGTCCTCGGCATTGTCGTCCTCGTACTGCTCTTCTTAGTCCTGCGTAGACTAAAGCCTCAGGGTGAAATCGCGGCCGTGCGGGAGTCCACCCGGGCCCTGTCCGAGGAAGTGGGGCGGTTGTCCCAACTCCTTTCCACCCAGCTTTCCAGCTTGTCAGATCAGGTGGGAAAGCAGCTTTCCTCCACCGCCGAGCTCCTTCAGCGGCAAGAGGGAACGCTGGGACAGCGCCTTTCCGGGGTCCAGGGTGTGGTGGCCGACGTGAAGGAAAAGCTGGGGGCCTTGGAGGAGGCCAGCCGGCGCATCGCCGAACTCGCCCGGGATATCGCCACCCTCCAGGACATCCTGCGGGCCCCCAAGGCCCGCGGGGGCCTGGGGGAATGGCTCCTCTCAGAGCTCCTCGCCCAGGTCCTGCCCCAAGAGCGGTTTGCCCTCCAGTACGCTTTTAAAGGTGGAGAACGGGTGGATGCGGCCATCTTCCTCGAGGGGATGACCATCCCGGTGGACGCTAAGTTCCCCCTGGAGGGCTTTCAGCGGCTCCTGGCCGCCCAGGACCCGGAGGAACGAAGGAAGCACAAGCGGGCCCTCCTCAGGGACGCGAAAAAGCACGTGGACGCCATCGCCGGGAAGTACATCCGTCCGGCAGAGGGGACGAGTGATTTTGCGCTCATGTACATCCCTGCCGAGGGGGTTTTCCTTGAGCTCATCACCCCGGACGAGGGTGGCGAGGAGGGCTTTTTGGATTATGCCTGGTCACGCCGGGTGGTGCCCTGTTCCCCCAACACCTTCTACGCCTACCTCCAGTCCGTGGCCCTGGGGCTACGGGGGCTGGCGCTTGCGCGGAACGTCCAGCGCGTACTTGGAGAGCTGCGCGAGCTCCAAGGGGAACTCGACGGCATCGAGAAGGACTTCCGCACCCTGGGCACACACCTTAGGAACGCCACCGGCAAGTACGAGGACGTGGACCGGCTCCTTCGCAGACTGGAGGACCGGCTCCTTCGCCTGGCGGCTGAGGGGGAGAGATGACCGGGGAACCTTGGACCTGGATCCTTGCCTTGGGAGTGATCGTCCTGGGGGCAGGCCTGCTCCTGCCTCAAGGGCCTTTGCCACACCCTAAGTTCGTGGCCCCTGCCCCGGGGGCAGAGGTAGGGCTTCCGGTCAGGGTGGTACTCACGGGCCTTCCCGACGGGGCACACGTGGGCCTGAGGGTGGTTGACTCCTATGGGCGAGTGCTCGTGGAGGACGAGGCGGTGGCCAAAGACGGCCGTGCGGAAACTGAACTCTACTACGACCTCCCTGCCAGCCCTCGCGGGCGGGTGGAGGCCTTCCTGCCGGTGGTGGGACTGGATCACATCGTCTTTGCCTCCCAGGCTGTGCACTTCGCCGTGGTCCCCTACTCCTGGGCGGAGATCTACTTCCTCGACCCCCAAGGAGAGCCGTTCCCCCTGGTCCGCCGGGTGCCGCGGACGTCGGCCGTGGCGACCCAGGCCCTGAAGCTCCTCCTCGCCGGGCCCACGTGGCGGGAGCGTGCCCGGGGCTACTGGTCCGCCCTGCCCCAGGGCGCGGAGCTCTTGGAGATCTCCATCTCCGGGGGCGTAGCAGATGTGCGGCTGAGCCCCGATCTCTTGGAACTCGCCCCCGAGCTTCGGGCCCTCGCGGCCCGCCAGGTCGAGGCGACGCTGCGTCAGTTTCCCACCGTGTCAGAAGTGAGGGTGTACGCGGGCGGGGAACCCCTCTCACCTTAGGAAAACGGGGACGTCGGCGCTTTCGCTTCCCGCATCTTCTGGCTAGAATGCCCCTGGAAAGGAGGCACCGGTGCAGGGAATCTACGGTCGGTACCTGGAGGTGGACCTCACCCAGGGAGAAGTGAGGGAGCGGGAGATCCCGGAGGAGTGGTACGAGCTTCACCTGGGGGGGCGGGGGATCGCGGCCAGGCTGCTTTTGAACCTCGTCCCGCCCGAGGCCGACCCCCTGGGGCCCGAAAACGCGCTCATCTTCGCCACCGGGCCCTTCCAGGGGACGGGGCTGGCCGGGGCGGGGCGGCACGTGGTGGCCGGAAAATCCCCCAAGACGAACTCCATCTCCGACTCCTACGCCGGCGGCTACTTCGGACATGAGCTGGGTCGGTCCGGCTACGATGGGATCATCGTGCGGGGGCAGGCTGACCGACCTGTTTACCTCCTGCTCCATGAGGGGAAGGCCGAGCTTCACGAGGCAGATGACCTGTGGGGCAAGACAACCGGGGATACAGAGCAGGAGCTACAGCGCCGCCATCCCGGGGTACGGGTGGCCGCGATTGGCCCTGCCGGGGAGAACTTGGTGCGCATGGCATGCATCATCCACGACCGCACCCGGGCTGCCGGAAGACCGGGCCTGGGGGCGGTGATGGGGGCAAAGCGGCTCAAGGCCATCGCCGTGAAAGGTCACACCGAAAAGCCCTTGGCGGACCCGGAGAGGTTCGCCCGTGCGCGCGCTGATTTCGCCAAGGACCTCCTTTCCAACCCGGAAGCGGTCCGGCTTGGGGAGTATGGTACCGCCCGGGGGCTCACCTGGCTCTCGGAGATGGGGATCCTCCCCACGGAGAACTTCCGGGAGGGCTTGTTCGACGCGGCGGAAGCCATCGGGGGCGAGCGCATGGCCAAGACCATCCTGGTGGACCGGGACACCTGCGCCGGCTGCCCAATCCGTTGCAAGCGGGTGGTGAGAACCAAGTTCCGCGGAAGGGTTGTGGTCCCCGAGTACGGAGGGCCGGAGTATGAGACCTTGGCTGCCTTCGGTTCCCTATGTAGGTGCTCGGACCTGTCCGCCATCGCTTACGCCAACCAGCTCTGTAACGCCTACGGCCTTGACACCATTTCTGCCGGAGTGGCGATCGCCACCCTGATGGAGGCCTCCGAGCAGGGCCTGATTGAGGAACGAGTGCCTTGGGGGGATCCTGCGGCCATCGTGGCCTGGGTGGAAAGGTTGGCCCGCAAGGAGGGCCTAGCCGGGGAGATCGCTGAAAAAGGGCTTGAGCCCTGGGCCAAGGAGCGGGGGGTTGACTTCGTGATGACCATAAAGGGGGTGGAGGTCC
>CAYUWL010000091.1:0-3840 GCA_964448595.1 uncultured Thermotogaceae bacterium | reverse complement strand
GGATCGCTTGTGGGATGCCGGGCGTAGAAGGCGCGATCTTTCGGGTGGAGCTGAACGGAGGCGTGCGCTACCAGGTCCTAGGCGGGGGCGAACCGCAAGGGTTGTGTGGGACCGGCCTGGTGGACGCGGTGGCGGCACTCCTTGCGATCGGGTTGATCGACCCTCGCGGAAGACTCCTCCCCGGGAACGGGACGCCGTTTGCAGCCCGTATCGAAGGGGAGGGGAACACCAGACGGTTTTGGATCGAAGATCGCAAGCGCCCAATTTACATCACTCAGAGAGATATCCGCGAACTGCAGCTCGCCAAGGGGGCCATTCGGGCTGGAGTGGAGGTCCTGCTCTCTCATATGGGGGCGACCCCTGAGGAGATCGACCGGGTTTACCTTGCCGGGGCGTTCGGGTCCCAGATGCGGCCTGAGTCCTTGGTACAGCTTGGGCTCCTGCCCGAAGAGCTCCTCCCCCGCATCGTTCCGGTGGGCAACGCCGCCGGGACTGGGGCAAAGCTCGCCCTCCTCGACCGTGAAGCCCTTCCGGAAGCCGAACGAATCGCTCAGGAGATGGAGTATGTGGAGCTTTCTTACGAAAAGCCGTTCGCCAAGCAGTTTATGGCCCAAATGCGATTTCCAGAAAGCAGGAAGGAGGTCCGGAGTTGACTAAGAGCCGTACGCGATCGGTGATCTGGTTTCAGGGGGCTGGTTGTACGGGTTGTTCCATCTCCCTAATGAACTCCGAATATCCTGATATCCAAAACCTCCTCCTGGATGAGCTGGTCCCCGGAACGGGGTTGGCATTTCGGTTCCACGCCACCCTGATGGGCCCAACCGGTCGGCCGGCCCTGGAGGTGTTGGAGCGGATCCCCGAGGCCCAGGCCGGGGAGTACTTCCTGGTGGTAGAGGGTGCGATCCCCACCGCCGAAGACGGCCGGTTCGGGATGGTGGGAGAGGTTCCCATGGCCGAGCGGGTGCGGGCCTTGGCCCAGAAGGCGGTTGCGGTGGTGGCCCTAGGCACCTGTGCAGCCTACGGGGGAATCCCCGCCGGGACGCCGAACCCCAGCGGGTGTCTTGGAACGGGGGCGTTCTTCCGCAAGGAGGGGATCGAGGTGCCGGTGGTCAACGTGCCGGGGTGCCCTCCCCATCCGCGTTGGTTTGTGGAGACGATGGTCCATCTCCTCCTCTTCGGCCTCCCAAGGCCCGAGGAGTTGGACGAGGTGGGGCGCCTCAAGTCCGTATACCAAGGCCTGATCCACGAAAACTGCCCCCGCCGGGCCGACTTCGATGTAGGGCGGTTCGCCAGCGCGTTCGGCCAGCCGGGTTGCCTCTATGAGCTTGGATGTAAAGGCCCTTACACCGACTCCCACTGTCCGTTTCAGCGGTGGAACGGAGGGGTGAACTGGTGCATCGGCGCAGGGCACCCATGTATCGGTTGTTGTGAGCCGGAGTTTCCCGATGGGATGTCTCCCTTTTACCGCAAATTCACTGCCGAGGAGGCCAAAGCGTCCTACAGGAGGAACCGATGAAGAGGATCGTCATCGACCCGATTACACGGATCGAGGGACACCTACGGATCGAAATCGAGGTAGAAGGAGGGGTGATCCGCAAGGCGCGCTCCTCCGGGGCCCTATACCGGGGGCTGGAGCAGATCCTAGTCGGCCGCCATCCCTTGGATGCCCAAAAGATAACCCAAAGGATCTGCGGCGTTTGCCCTGTTGCCCACTCCACCGCAGCTTCCCTTTGCCTCGACGACGCTTTAGGCTTGAGGGAGCGGATCCCCAAGAACGGCTCGCTTCTGCGAAATCTGATCTGCGGGGCAAACTTCCTCCACAACCACATCCTCCACTTCTATCACCTGACCCTGCCCGACTACCTGGACCCGTCCGCCCTTTCTGGCGACAGGGACCTGGCCACATTGGCCGATTTTCTTTCTCCAGGGGGCGAGGTCTACGATCGCCGGTTCTCCCAAGAAGAAAACCGAATGCTGTTCCGTCATTACGCGGAAGCCCTGACGATGCGGCGGAAGGCCCAAGAGCTCGTGGCTCTCTTCGGTGGGAAGGTGCCCCACGATATGTCCATCGTGCCGGGCGGGGTTACTTACCGGCCTAGCTTGGGGGACATCGAGGCTTTCCGGTTCCGCCTCCGCGAGGTCCGGAGCTTCATCGAGGAGTGCTACTTCCCTGACGTCCTTCTCTTTGTCAAACGCTATAGCGACTATTTCGACCTCGGCCGGGTGGGGAACCTGTTGAGCTTCGGTGGCTTTCCTTTACCAAAAAACTCACAGGGCCTTGGGGGGCGGCTTTTCCCGGCGGGGATCCTTCTGGCCGGCCGGGTGGAGTCTTTGGACGCGGAAGAGATCACCGAATGCATCACGAGTTCCTGGTACGAAGGGAAAGAAGTCCAGCACCCCAAGGAGGAGCAGGCTGTGCCCAAACCCGGAAAGGCTGGGGCCTATTCTTGGATCAAGGCCCCACGTTATCGAGGAGAACCTTATGAGGTAGGGCCAGCGGCCCGAATCGCGATCGGGCTACACCTTGGGGATGAGCCCCTCAAGTCCCTGGCGAATGAAGGATTGAGGGAGGCGGGGGCAGCCCTAAAGGACCTGAGCTCCGTAGCCGGCAGACACCTCAGCCGCGCCATCGAAGCGAGATACCTGGCCTTGAAGATGGAGGAGTGGCTCGAGTCGCTGGATCCTGACGGCCCGGTCGCCGTTCCTTTCGAGATCCCGGAGAAAGGGGAGGGCTGTGGCCTCACCTGTGCTCCTCGGGGGGCCCTTGGCCACTGGATCCGGATCGAAGAGGGCCGGATCCGCCATTACCAGGTCGTCTCCCCCACGACGTGGAACGCCTCTCCGCGGGACGAGTCCGGGCAGCCGGGTCCGATTGAGCAGGCACTGGAGGGAACGCGGGTACAGAGCGATGGACTCACCGAAGCCGGTCGGATTGTCCGTTCCTTCGATCCGTGCCTCGCTTGTGCCGTGCAATAAGAGTGAGGAGGGAGTCATGCTGGTTTCCGAGCTGAAGCCAAAGGAAGAGCTACTAGGTTACCTCAGGGAAGGGGAACGGGTGTTTCTAGTGGCATGTGGCGGATGCGCTGAGGTCTGCCAGGCTGGAGGAGAGGAGGCCATCACCAAACTGCGTCCCATGCTCGAGGAAGCAGGATATCCGGTGGTAGGGGCGGTTTCCATCCCCTTCCTTTGCAACAAAGCGCTTGTAGGCATGCGGATGGCGCGCTGGGCCCACGCGATAGAGAAGGCCGACTCCGTACTCGTAGCCTCTTGTGGCGTGGGAATCCAGGCGGTCGCCGAGGTTATGGACAAGCCTGTCCACCCAGCATCAAATACGATTTCGCTCGGTGCCTTCCAAGGCGTGTGGCCCTCGGAGGAGCGATGCGCTCGTTGCGGGGAATGCGTGCTGGAGTATACCGGCGGGATTTGCCCTCTAACTGCCTGTCCCAAGGGACTGCTTCATGGCCCCTGCGGGGGTTCTCACGAAGGGGAGTGTGAGGTAGAGCCCGGCCGCCCCTGCGCTTGGCAGCGGATCTACGATCGCCTCGCGACGGTCGGCCGGCTGGATCTCCTCGATCAATACAAGCCTCCGAAAGACCGGAGGAAGCTGGACGTGCCCCTCTCGCGCCGGCGCACGATCTTCTGGGCGTTGGAAGTAGCCGAGGAGGAGTAAATGCGTTTTCGGGAGCGGTTGGAAAAAGGGGAGTTTGTCATCACCTGTGAAGCAGGACCTCCAAAAGGGACCAATGTTGAGCCAATCCTACAGGAAGTCGAAAAGCTTTCGTCCTATGTTCACGCGTTCAACGTCACGGATCTTCAGTCCTCCGTGATGCGGATGAGCTC
>CAYUWL010000090.1:0-3869 GCA_964448595.1 uncultured Thermotogaceae bacterium | reverse complement strand
GGCAGCATTTCCCACCTGGAGATCCACGGTTCAAGGATATTTCATCCCTTCTGCTACTTGGGAAGGTGCGAGGGCTCCTTGCGGGAGCGGGGTACTTCCCGGTGCAGCTCGACGCGGCCGTGATAGCGGAGCGCCCGAAACTTGCCCCGTACATCCCGGAAATGCGCGCCCGCATCGCCGAGGCCCTTGGCCTCCCCACGGAGGCCGTGTCTGTGAAGGCCACCACTTCGGAGGGGATGGGCCCCATCGGTCAGGGCAAGGGGATCGCGGCTTTCGCGGTGGCGCTCATCCGAACAGCCTCATGATGTCCCGCCAGGTCACGAGCAGCATGAGGGCGAGGAGGAGCATAAACCCCAGCGCGTGAATGGCCGTCTCCACCGCCGGGGAAACCTTCTTGCGGGTCACCATCTCAAACAACGCAAAGCACATGCGCGCCCCGTCCAGGGCAGGGAAGGGGAGCAGGTTGAAGGCCGCGAAATTAAGGCTGATGAACGCGATGAGGAGCAGGGTGGCCAGCCCCCCAGCCTCAAGCCCTTGCGATAGAATCCCTGCCATCCCCACCGGCCCGGCCACCGCTTCCCCAGCTGGGATGCTCCCCCGCACGAGCCCCCGCATCACCTGGCCCAAAAGGACGAAAAACCGGGCTACCTGCCTGCCGGCAAGTTCGAGCGCGGTCCCCAAACCCGGGCGCCCCACCACCTGAGGCAGGCTACGGAAGCTCGCCCCGGAGAGAAGGTCGTCGGGCTTAAGTAGGGGCAGAGCGATGTCCACCGTCTCCTCGCCTCGGATCACGGAGATATTGCGGCAACCATCCTCAAGCGCCCCATACAGCTCGGCCAGGGAGTCCACCTTGCGGCCGCAGGCCGCGGCGATCGTATCCTTCGGCCGCAGCCCCGCCTGCCAGAGCGGGGATCCCGTTTCCAGCTCCTCCACCTCGGCGAGGAGCACCTGAGCGGAGAAGTAGGCGCCCACAAGATACCGTCCCTCATCGGGGTGCCATTTGGGAACGATCTCCACCTCTAGGCGCTCGCCATTTCGGATGAGCTCGAAGGTCACCGGCCCCGGAGCAGCGGCTTGGATGGCCGGGCCTACGTCTTCCCACAGCCAGATCGACCTCCCCCCCACCGAGAGGACCACATCTCCCAGCTTCAGGGCCTGGGCTGCCGGCTCCTCCGGGATGACCCCTGCCACCTGGATACGGGGAAGGCCAAAGCCCAGGAGCGCACCGGTAGCGATGATCCCGGCAAGTACGACGTTTGCCACCGGACCGGCCAGGGACACAAGCAGCCTCACCCAGGCCGGCCGACCGTAATAGGTGCGCTCGAAGGGCACGTCGGTGGAAGTGCCCTCCTCCCCGGCCAGGCGTACAAATCCCCCAATGGGAAACGCCCGCAAGGAGTAGCGGGTCTCACCCCGACGGCGGGAGAGGAGGACGGGCCCAAATCCGATGGCGAATTCCTCCACCGCCATCCCGAGAAGCTTGGCGACGAGGAAATGTCCGGCCTCGTGGGCCGCTACCAAGAAAAGCAGCGTGACAAGGAGCAATAGCCAGGTCACAGGCGCTTCGCCTCCAGTCGAACGACCTCCTTGGCGTCCGGCTCCACTTTATACCCCTCGGCAATGCGAACTCCCACCACCCACGCGATCCCCCTTCGGTCGCAGACGAGTGGCCAACTGTCCCGTTCTCTTCGGGGGACCCGGGCCTCCATGAGAAGGTCCTTGACCTTCTTGTGTCCGGAGAGGCCCAGCGGCTGGATCCTATCCCCCGGGCGCCGCGGTCGCACGGTGAAGGGCAAGGCCACCTTCCTCGGGTCCAAGTAGGCGACGAATCTTAAGGGTGGGACGATGCTTTCCGGCCGGGGGATGACTTCCGCCCTAAGCCGGAAGCCTGCCTCAGGCAACTCCACCTCCCCGGGAAGGGGAAGCTCCACCGGCTCGAATGGAGGCTGCCCCTCTTCTTTCCGACCGATGAAGAGCTTATCTTGATCTACCTGAGCTAGGAAGCCCCGGGGCAAGGCCACCTCGCCGGGGCTCCCCTTGGCCACGAGCTTCAGGATGTCTTCAACGTGTACGCGCTCAAGGCCTTGGGCTCCCCCCAGGGCTGAGATCAGCGCCCTCCGCAGGGCCAATGCCTGGACGGCCCGGGGCAGGGCCCGTAGCCTGTCAAGATCGATCCTGTCCCCATCTTTAATCTCCTCCAAGGCGCGCCGAGTCGCCCAATCCAGGGCCTCCTCGGCCTCGGCCCACAGCTCCCCGGCCCGTGCCAGGGCCTCCTCAGCCCGAGGGTTGTAGCGGGAAAGCTGCGGGAGAAACTCAAGCCGGATGGCGTTCCGCAGGTACCGGGTGTCCTGATTGGTTGGGTCGTCGTGGAAGGGGATCGCGTGCTTGCGGCAGAAGGCGCGGGTCTCCTCCCGCGAACAGGCAAGGAGCGGCCGCACGTACGGTGGCGAGGAGTAGGTGAGGCCTTTGAGCCCACCCGGGCCCGCCCCACGCAGGAGGTGCAACAGCACAGTCTCCACGAGGTCCGTCCTGGTATGGCCCAGGGCGATCTTTTGGGCTCCAGCTTCCTCGGCCGCCCGGGTCAGGAACCCCTGCCGCACGATCCTAGCCGCCTCCTCCAAGTTCTTCCGCTCCTGCCTGGCCAATTTTGGCGCGTCCGCACGCTCGTAGATCAGGGGCAGCCCCAGGTCCTCAGCAGCATAGCGCACTACCTTGAGGTCCTCGGCGGTGTCGGCCCGGATCCCGTGGTCCAGGTGGGCGATGGTGAGCCGAAGGGAAAGCTCCTTTTTCAGCCAGTAAAGGGCGTAGAGGAGAGCCATGGAATCAGCCCCCCCGGACACGGCCACCAGCACATGCTCCCCGGGGCCGATCAGCTTGCGATTTGTTATCGTCTCCTTGACCTTTTCCAGCATCCCGCTTTAAGGATACCCTAACGTCTTCCCGCGTGATCGGGGATATGATGGTACCGAGGTGGTGAGGATGTGGAGGATGACCGTAGCCAGTGTGTTGGGCCTCGGACTCGTTTCCCTTGGACTTATAGGGGCCCAGACGGACGGAAGCGGAGCGGATCTGGAGCTCCTCAAGCGCCTGTTCTCCCCTCCGGGGGGAGAACCTCGGATCGTCGAGATCGCATTAGGTCGCCTTCCGGAGGCATGGCCTGCGGAGATCCCGATCCCGGAGGAGGCGGAGATCATCGGGGGACTTGTGTTTTCGGATGGTTCAATAAGTGTTCGATACTCGCTTGCACAGACCCCGAAAGAGGTTTGCGCCTTTTACACAGGGGTACTGGGGGAAGCTGGCTGGACCCCCATTGAGCGTTCTCTGTCCGGTGAGGCCGTAGGGTTCTGCCGGGAGCGGGAACAACTGGTGGTGCTTGCGGTTCGGGAGGGTTCGGTCACCGAGGTGCTCCTTTCCTACAGTCCTACCGGGTTCTTATGTCCTCCTCGTGAAGACGAGTTGGGCCTTCGGATTTTGCCTCATCTACTGCATAAGGCATCAGTCGTCGGGTCGGGAAGCAGTGGAGGTTTGGATTGGGAATCGGTGCGGTTGGAGTTGGTTTCCGGTGAGTCCGCAGCAGAGCTCGCGGCCTTCTACCAGGGCCAGTTCCTCGCGGCGGGCTGGGAGCTTGTGGACCACGGGGAGGGGGATGCGGCGGCCTGGAGCCGATTCCGAAAACGTGACGAATTAGGGGAATGGGAGGCACTTCTTTTCGTGATCGCAAGCCTTAGGGAAAGAGAGCATATCCTTTTCGTGCGGGGCGGACGACTGGGGTACTGAGGTGGAGCTGACGGCGATTTTGTGGGCGCTGGGGGACCTTCCGGCAGCCATGGCCGGGACAGGGGAACTTGCCCTGGGTCCGGCTCCTTGGG
>CAYUWL010000089.1:0-4047 GCA_964448595.1 uncultured Thermotogaceae bacterium | reverse complement strand
CGGGTACGCTCCTCACCCATTTAAAACTGCTTTGTACAAGAGGTGTATAATGGTTTTGGAGGTGGGGCGTTTGCACAAACTTTTCGCGTTGGCTTTAGGCGTGCTCGCCTTAAGCGGGGCTGGACTGGCTGCCGTGCCCCCGGCGACGCTTTCGGTCGAGATCGTCGCCGGAAGCGTGACAGGCTTGGTCGGGGTGGTTCTGGCAGGCCGGTTGGGGGGTGCGTTCGTGGAGGCCGTGGGCCTTACGGAGCTGCGGACGCCCATCGTGGTGGGATTCATGACCTGCGGGGTCACGGCCGGGGCGAGCCTGGGGGTGATCGGCGCCGGAAGCCTGCTTGGGGTCACGGGGAATGTCCCAGGGTGCGTGCTCGGGGCGCTTGTGGGCGGGCTCGTGGGTCTGTTTACTGAGCCCTTGCTTTACAGTCTGGGACCATTCGAGTTGGAAGACCCCTTCGTTGAGGCCATGGGCATGGCCGCAATAGCCCTCGCACCGGCGATCGGTGCCACAGTCGGCTTCAACTGGGGGACCTCTGACCCCTAGCTCCTGTTACGTCCGCGTGGCGCGCGCTTGAGGCTCGCGAAACCGGAGGACGCAAACCTCCTGCCGCGCATCGGTTGTAAGCTCCACCGGCACGCCCAGGATCTCCTCGGTCAACGCCCGGTGGAACACGTACATCTCGGGGTAACGGGAGAACTCCCGGGGGAGGAGCGAGCTTACCAGGCGCAGCTCGTGGGCGCCCTCTTTCTCCTCGTAGCAAGTAGCCACACCCAACGTGTCCAGGAGCTCCCGTAAGTGCTGCAGTCGCTGGGGAAGGGATGCGCCGCTGGGAGGGGGATGGGCCCGGGCAAGCTGGCGCGCCGCCTCGCCCAAAAGCTCTGCCAACCCTTCCATCCCCAAGCGGACGAGCCCGTCCAACACCCGCAGCTGGCCAAACGGCACGGGCGAAAGTCCTGCCTCCCTGCCCATCTTGCCGCCCCCTTGCTTCTTGCAGTGCAGTCCAACTTACAACACGTAGCCAATGAGGGTGAGTTTTCCAGTGGTATACATCATTTGAGTTTCGTATTCTAGGGGATTAAAATATATTAGCTTGCGTTGAACGGGGTGCATTGTCTTGTTTGAAGGTAGCGGGCTGACCGGCCCACGTCACCAGTGGTTCCAAGCCCAGAAGCTGGCCGAACGGCTGGTTGCGCTTGCGGACGAGAAGGACATCCTGTCCGCGCTCGTCGAAGCGGTTCAGGAGATGGTCCAGGCAAGCTTCGTCCACTTTTGGGAGCTCCCGCCCGGGGGAAACGAGCTCATCCTGCGACTCAAGCTTGAGGCGTCGGCCTCGGGGCTCCCCCTGGGGCACTCCGTCCCCCTGAATGACCCACATGCGGCCGTCGCCCGGGCAGCCCGAACCGGCCAAGGGGAGGTGTACCGATATGCCACCCAGGCTCCAGAGGGCCGGGCAAGTTACCCCCTGGCCCTTAGGTCCATCCTGGCAGTTCCACTCAAGGCCGACGGCGATGTCCTGGGGGTGATCGTCCTCGGGGATGAGGATCCGGAGCGATTCAGCGAAGGGGATCTTGCCCAAGCTCAGGTGCTGGCCCGACTTGCCGCCTCCGCCCTGCGCCGGGCTCGCAGCCATACGAAGCTGCAGGAGCGCGCCAGAGAACTTGAACTTCTCCAGCAGGCCATCCCCCGGCTCGCCGAGGATTTGGAGCTGAAAGGCGTGGCCGAGAGGTTGGCCCGCATCTGCGTGGAGGACATTGGAGCAAGGCTAGCATGGGTAGGACAGGCGGAGCCCGATGGCCAGGTAAGCGTGATCGCCTCCTGGCCACCTGACCACCCCTATCCGAGACAGATCTCCGTCCGCTGGGATGGGACGCCGGAAGGACAGGGCCCCACCGGCCGGGCCATCCGGAAGATGACGATCCAGCTCACCGAGGACGTGGAGTCCGATCCCCGGTTCTCGCCGTGGGAAAAAGCGGCCTTGACCTACGATTTTTCCTGCAGCGCCGCTATCCCCCTCCTTTCCCATGGCCATCCCTTCGGCGTCCTGAACCTCTACAGCGAACGACCCGGCTTCTTCACCCCCCACAGGCTCGACCTTCTGCAAACCCTCGCCGATCAGGCCGCTGTCCTCCTGGAAAACGCCCGGCTCTACGAGAGCACCAAGAAGAACCTAGCCCAACTGGAGACCCTGCGAAACATCGACCTTGCCATCATCTCCAGTCTGGATCCGGACTTGACCATTCGGGTAGTGCTCGACGAGGTCACCAGGCAGCTTGAGGCCGATGCGGCGGGGGTGCTCTTGGCGGACCCCCAGACCCTGACTCTTCGCCTGGCCGGCGCGCGAGGCTTCCGATCCCCAAGTGAAAGCGCAAAGGGAGTCTTCATCGCCCAAAGCCCTATCGCTCGAAAAGTTTTACGTGACAAACGTGTGGTTCGCCTTGGGCGGGAGGAACTGTTGGAGAAGACGTCCTTCGGGTTCAGGAAGTTTTGCGAAGCGGAAGGGTTTGTGGAGGTCTACTTTGCCCCGCTTGTCTCAAAGCACAGACCCCTGGGAATGTTAGGGATCTTCTACCGGAGAAAGCCCCGGGAGGGGGTTCCGGCGGACTTCTTGGAAGCCCTTGCCGCCCAGGTTGCCATCGCCCTGGAGAACGGGCAGCTCATGGAAGACCTGCGGCGGCGCAACCTCGACCTGCGGGCAGCTTACGATGCCACCTTGGAGGGTTGGGCCCGCACCCTGGAGCTGCGGGACCTGGAGACCCAGAACCACGCCCAGCGGGTGACCGAGCTTGCGGTGCGGCTCGGTCTCCGGATGGGGATTCAGGGGGACGCCCTCACGTACCTCAGATGGGGGGCGTTGCTCCACGACATCGGCAAGCTCGGCGTTCCCGATTCGATCCTCCTCAAGCCGGGAAAGCTAAATGAGCAGGAGTGGGAGGAGATGCGCAAGCACCCCCAGTACGCCTATGAGCTGCTATCGGAGATCGATTTCTTAAAGCCGGCCTTGGATATCCCGTACTGTCACCACGAAAGGTGGGACGGAACCGGCTACCCCCGGGGTCTCAAGGGAGAGGAGATCCCGCTTTCCGCCAGGATATTCGCGGTGGTGGACGCCTGGGACGCCATGAGGAGCGACCGCCCCTACCGCAAGGCCCTCCCGGTGGAGGAGGCGATGGAGGAGATCAAGAAGGGCGCCGGCACCCAGTTCGATCCCAAGGTTGTGGAGGCATTTTTGCAGCTCTTGGAGGAGGAAGCTTGACAGCCTTGGTGCTCCTAATCCCCCGTTCACGCTACCAGTTCTTCCATCACGTGCTCCACCGATATCTCCCCGCCGGAGGCGATCCGGGCCCGGATGGCGGACATCAGCCGCACCATGAACCGCAGGTTATGTAGCGTGGCCAGCCGAAAGTAGGAGAGCTCCCCGCTGCGGAGAAGGTGGTGGAGGAAGGCCCGGGAGTAGCGCCGGCAAGTGGGGCAGTCACAACCCTCCTCGATGGGCCGGGAGTCCCGCCGGAAGCGGGCCCCCTTGATGTTGAGGCGAAAGCCCTCCTCCCGAGCCGAAAGCAAGGTGCCGTTCCTAGCCATTCTGGTGGGGGCAGCGCAGTCAAACGTGTCGACTCCGCGCTTCACAGCCTCGACGATGTCCTCCACCGTCCCGATCCCAAGGAGATGCCTGGGCTTCTCTTTCGGGAGCTCTTCTACCGTCCACTCGATGACGCGGAACATGTCGTCTTTGGACCGGCCCAAGGAGCCCCCGATGGCAAAGCCGGGAAAGTTCATCCCAGCAATCTCGCGGGCGGAGCGGCGCCGCAGGTCCTCGTACGCCCCTCCCTGCACGATCCCAAACAGGGCCTGACCGGGGTTCGGCCCAAGGCCCCCCGTCTCCTCGAAGGCGCGGAGGGCCCTTTCGGCCCAACGGTGGGTCCTTTCCATGGCGGCCTCGGTGTAGGCGCGGTCGTGGAAAGGGGAAGTGCACTCGTCCAAGGGAAGGATGATGTCCGCCCCGAGGAGCCGCTGAGCTCGGATCACCTCCTCCGGGGAGAAGAACACCCAGG
>CAYUWL010000088.1:0-4193 GCA_964448595.1 uncultured Thermotogaceae bacterium | reverse complement strand
TGAGTTGTCCGGTCCCGCCTTTGCTCGCTAACATGGCCCCGCGGGGGTAGATTCTAAGTGACGGTGTGCACCGGAAACTCCGGATCCCGGCACCGGAGCGGTTGGCCGGTAGGGAGGGCAGATGGTGCCGCGTAAGGCAAGGAGGTCTAGTAACAGCTCCAACGGGGCCACGTTGGGGTTCGAGCGACAGCTCTGGAAGGCCGCTAACACACTGCGGGGCAACATGGACGCCGCCGAGTACAAGCACGTAGTGCTCGGCCTGATCTTCCTTAAGCACATCTCCGATGCCTTCGAACAGCACCGCGCCAAGCTCTTGCGGGAGCCCTATGCTGACCCGGAGGATCCCGACGAGTACCTGGCGGCGAACATCTTCTGGGTACCGAAGGAAGCACGCTGGTCATACCTCCAGTCGCGGGCCAAGGACCCCAACATCGGCGTGCTGGTGGACGAGGCCATGGAGGCCATCGAGCGGGAGAACCCTTCCCTCAAAGGGGTGCTGCCCAAGGACTACGCCCGGCCAGCACTCGACAAGCGACGCCTCGGCCAGCTCATCGACCTCTTCAGCAACCTCTCCTTGGGCGATGAGGGAAACCGCTCCAAAGACGTCCTGGGCCGGGTGTACGAGTACTTCCTGGGCCAGTTCGCCAGCGCCGAGGGCAAGAAGGGGGGCGAGTTCTACACCCCGCGCTGCGTAGTACGTCTTCTGGTCGAGATGCTGGCCCCCTACAAGGGCCGCGTCTACGATCCCTGCTGCGGCTCCGGCGGCATGTTCGTGCAGTCGGAGCGGTTCATCGAGGCCCACGGCGGCCGGATCGGTGACATCTCCATCTACGGCCAGGAATCCAACTACACCACCTGGCGCCTGTGCAAGATGAACCTGGCCATCCGCAGGATCGATGGCCAGATCGCTTACGGTGACACTTTTCATAACGATCGCTTCCCTGACCTTAGAGCTGACTACATCTTGGCCAATCCGCCTTTCAACGATGACGATTGGGGGGGCGAACAATTAAGAGATGACCGCCGTTGGCAGTTCGGCGTGCCCCCGGCCAGGAACGCCAACTTTGCCTGGGTACAGCACATGATTTACCACCTGGCCCCGACCGGCATGGCCGGGTTCGTGCTGGCCAACGGCTCCATGTCCTCAAACCAATCGGGCGAGGGCGAGATCCGGAAGAACATCGTCGAGGCCGACCTTGTGGACTGCATGGTGGCCCTGCCCCCGCAGCTCTTCTACTCCACCCAGATCCCGGCTTGCCTCTGGTTCATCGCCCGGGACAAGAAACGGGGCCGGGGTCTCGAGGGGAGACCCCTGCGGGACCGCTCCGGGGAGGTGCTGTTCATCGATGCCCGGCGGATGGGCGTGATGGTGGACCGCACCCACCGGGAACTCACCGACGAGGACATCAAAAAGATCGCCGAGGCCTACCACAACTGGCGCGGCGACGGCGATGGCGAGTACGAGGACGTGCCTGGCTTCTGCAAAAGCGCCACCCTGGAGGAGATCCGCAAGCACGGCTACGTGCTCACCCCGGGACGCTACGTGGGCATCCCACCCCAGGAGGACGACGGCGAGCCCTTCGAGGAGAAGATGGCCCGATTGGTGAACGAACTGCACCGCCAGCAGGAAGAAGCGCGGCGGTTGGATGAGATGATCTGGCGGAACCTGGAGGCCATCGGGTATGGACATCAAAAAACTTCTTGAGGAAAAACGGGAAGAAGTTTTGCGGATATGTGCCAAATATGGCGCCCGGAACGTCCGGGTGTTCGGCTCTGTGGCCCGGGGAGAAGCGGATGACACGAGCGACATCGATCTCCTGGTCGAATTGGAACCCGGTCGGAGCCTCCTTGACCTGGGCGGTCTCCAATATGAACTGGAGCGAGCCCTGGGACATCGCGTAGATGTGGTGACCGAACGCGGCCTTAAAGAACGCGTTCGCTTCCGTGTGCTTAAGGAGGCTGTACCTCTATGAGGGATCCAAGAGAACGCGTGCGCGACATGTTGGAAGCGATCGAGGCTATCGAACGGTACCTCCATCGCGGAAAAGATGAGCTCGAGAGGGATGAGCTTCTGCAATGCTGGTTCGTGCATAACCTTCAGATCATCGGAGAGGCTGCCAAGGCCTTGCCGGAAGAGGTTCGGGCACTGGCCCCGGAGGTGGAGTGGCACAAGATCATCGGGATGAGGAACGTTTTGGTGCATGGGTATTTTGCCATCGACACAGAGATCGTCTGGAAGACGGTCTCTCAAGACGTGCCAAGGTTAAAGCCAGCATTGGAGAAGCTTTTGGAAAAATTAGAGGGGCAAATGCCATGAACTGCGGTGAGACATATGTGGGGCGAGGCTGCCGCCCGCGAGCTCCTGCGGCGGGCTGAGGAAGCGACCCGGGCGGGGGTGGTAGTGGAGGTCCGCAGCTATGGGGCGTGACTGTCAAAAGAGAGCCACACATGATCCCTGAACCGAACTTGTTAAACGTTTTGGCCTTATCGCTTAATAAACTGAGGCCTTATGTAGCGGTCGCTTAATAACGCTTAATAAAGATAATTTCCATGCGGCGAGGGATGACCGGGCGGGATGAAGGTACGAATGTAGGGTGGTGTTATGGGGCAAACCGCGCGTGTTCCCGTTAGACCTGAGATGATCCGCTGGGCTCGCGAGCGAGCCGGACTGCGGGTAGAGGACTTGCTCAGTAGCTTTCCCAAACTGAAAGCTTGGGAACTGGGCGAGGTGCAGCCCACCCTCCGCCAATTGGAGGATTTTGCTCGTCAGGTGCGAGTGCCTTTGGGGTACTTATTCTTAGACACCCCACCAAAAGAATCCTTACCCATCCCTGACTTTCGCACTGTGAGCGGCCCACCGCGTCGCCCCAGCCCGGATTTGCTGGATACGATCTACCTGGCCCAGCAACGTCAAGCGTGGTATCGAGAGTATCTCCAAACTCAAGGTGTGGAACCTCTGCCCTTCGTCGGCTCGGCCACCCTGCAGGACGATCCCGAAGAAGTGGCCGCTGCGATCCGTCGTACCCTAGGCCTAAACCTGGAAGAGCGCCGCGCCATGCGCACTTGGACCGAGGCGCTCCGATGGCTGACCGAGCGAGCTGAAGCGGTAGGTGTATTGGTGATGAGCAGCGGCATCGTGGGGATGAACACCCGCCGCAAACTGGATCCTGAAGATTTCCGCGGTTTTGCGCTGGTGGACGATCTAGCCCCGGCGGTATTCATCAACGCTGCCGATACGGTAGCGGCCCGCACCTTCACTCTGGCCCACGAGCTGGCTCATATTTGGCTAGGCCAAAGTGGGATCTCCGAACCACAGATCCACGTTTTCCCCACCGAGGCCACCGAGCGCTGGTGCAACCAGGTGGCCGCTGAGTTATTAGTGCCCCGCGCTACCCTATTGTCCGAGCATCGTCCAACTCACCCCTTGCAGGAAGAAGCGCAACGCCTGGCTCGTCTTTTCAAGGTGAGTACCCTGGTTATTTTGCGCCGGCTATACGAGGTGGGGCGACTCTCTCGAGAGGCGTTTTGGGAAACCTACCGCGAGGAGTGCGAGCGGCTGCGTGATATGGAGCGTCGCACCGGCATCGGCGGCGACTTCTACCGCAACCTTTACGCCCGTGTGAGTCGCCCACTGGTGGAAGCCTTGGTCATCAGCACCCTGGAAGGGCATACGCTTTACCGGGATGCGTATCGGCTACTTGGGATCCGCAGCCCAGAGGTATTTCAAAAGCTGTGTCGAAGCCTGGGGGTGGTCTGATGCCGTATCTATTGGATGCGAATGTGTTCATCCAGGCCAAGAATTTGTACTACGGCTTCGACATTTGCCCGGGGTTTTGGGATTGGCTAATCCGAGCCAATGAACAAGGGAAAGTGTACAGCATCGAAAAGGTGGGCGACGAATTGGAGGCCGGTAACGACGAACTGTCGGCCTGGGCTCGGGCGCGTGGGGATACATTTTTCCTGCGCCCGGATGAGCGCGTCATCCAAGCATTCGGAAGAGTCAGCGAATGGGTACGCAACGCGGGATACGAACCGGCAGCTATCAGTATCTTCTTGCAAGGGGCTGATTATTACCTCATCGCGCATGCCTTGGCCTGCAACTTCATCGTGGTGACTCATGAAGTGCCGGCTAGCACCAAGAGGAAAGTCAAAATCCCCAATGTGTGCATCGGTTTGGGCATCAAGCATATGAC
>CAYUWL010000087.1:0-4195 GCA_964448595.1 uncultured Thermotogaceae bacterium | reverse complement strand
GCCCGGAGGGGTGGGTGAGCGGCCTAAACCGCCGGTCTTGAAAACCGGTGAGCCGGAAGGCTCCGTGGGTTCGAATCCCACCCCCTCCGCCAAGCTTCTAGCGGTATTCCACCACCTCGGCAAGGGGCCGACGGGGGCGAGGTCGTGGTTTCTCGGCTGGGTAGCCCATCGGGATGAGGGCCACCGGCCTCAGGGAGGGGGGCAAACCCAGAAGGCAAGACACCTCGCGTTCGGAAAATGCCCCCACCCAGCAGGTGCCAAGCCCCAGCGAAACGGCCGCAAGATGCATGTTCTGTACCGCTGCCGCTGTGTCCTGAAGGCAGTAAAGGCTTTCCCCTCGCTCGCCGTAGGCTTGCTTTGCCCGTGCCAGGTCCGCGCACACCACGATCACCACCGGGGCCTGCGCGACGAACTCCTGGCCCAGGGCCGCCGTGGCCAGTTTTTGTTTGAGCTCGGACGCCCGCACCACCAGGAACCGCCACGGCTGGGCATTCCCCGCACTGGGCGCCCAGGTGGCGGCCTCCAGCACCTCGCTGAGTACGCCGTCGTCGACATCCCGGCTAGCGTCGAACTTCCTGATCGATCGTCGCATCCGAATGGCTTCCAATATCTCCATGTGCCTCCCCTCCTAGGTATCCCCTTGCACGGCAAAGTACAGGGTCGTTGTAGTAAGGGTTCCGAATGGGGCCCTCGGGCGAAAGGATCCAGGGGTGCCGACATAGAAGGCATGCGTCAAACAGGAGGTCCTCTCCCGGCACAGGGTAGATGCTGAGCCCGTGGCTGCGTTTCTGGGAGTGGAAGACCGAATCCGTGATGTACTCCAGGCTGACAAGGGCACTGCGTGCAACGCCCCAGGCGAGCAGTGGCCGCATGTCCGAAATCCAGCGTATCCGTGGATAGCCTATCTCCGATGACCGCTCGGCCAAGTCCCGCAATAGCCAAGACATATGTGTGATGTCGAACCGCCCTTTCCGAAAGAAAACCTCCTCGGCAGGCAGGAACTTAAAGGCGTCGCACTCAAGCACCTCCGGGGCCACGCCTAGCCAGCTGAGGATCCCATCCCAATCTTCGTCGCGGGGACAGACATAGAACACCCGGTAGCCCAGACGCAAGCCTGTGACCACATACCCTCCCACGGCAGGGCCGATGCCCGGAATATCGTAGGCCACAGCGTGCGAGAAAACCTCGACCGGGGTTGGGGCACCTTCTTTGAGCAGTTTCCCGGGATCCAACGCCTGCATGAGATAGACGAGGGCCAGCTTGCGCAGGTGGGACATCTTGGGCTCACTGTGGGCGTTCTCCCATCGGGAGACCGTCACCCAATGGATATCAAGAAGGTTCGCCATCTCATACTGACTCAAGCCCAGTCTGGTACGGACTTTATGCACCCAACTACTTACACTCCCTTGGTGCCCCTCTATTGACTCTAGCATGCGGACACTGTAGTATAGCATCAATGCTAGCCATGATGCTAGTGAGATCTAACTGAAGGGGGGAATAAACGATGCCTAGGACAGCAACTGGAGCGCGGAAGACGTTGGACAAGATCTCCATCTACATTCCACAGGACAAGGCTGCCAAGTATAACGTGATGGCACGCTTGCGGAAGCTTGCGGAGAAAAAGGATCGCTCCATCAACTACCTCGTGGTGCAGGCGATCATCCAATACCTGGATCGGGAAGAGAAGAAGTCTTGAAAGACCGATAAGCGAGAAAGGAGAGGGCCCCCGTCAGGGAGGCCCTCTCTTGTAGGCTTCTGGTGGCGTCGGCTGCTGTAAGGGGTCGAGCGCGCTTGCTCGCAAGCCCATCGGCGTGGGTTCTGTGAGCGGCAGTCGGTACATTCTTTCTTCGTGGGATGGCCGGTCCAGGTCTGCAGGTACATTGTATCAACGCCGGACAGAATTTGAGTGCGCCCGCGGGCTGGGTAGGATAGGCGGGATGGCACTCAAAGCGGCTCTCTTCGACATGGACGGCACGATCTGGGACAACCCGGTGGACTGGGCCAAGGTACGGGCGGAGCTGGGCCTGGGGGTGGATGGCCGTCCCATAGCCCATCACCTGGCGCGGCTGCCCCCAGAGGAGAGGGCACGGGGCGAGCGCATCCTTCACGCCTATGAGGCCCGAGGTGTGGCGGACGGGCGCCCCTGCCCCGGCGCCAGGCAGCTCATAGACTTCCTGCATGGGCGCGGTGTGGCGTGTGTCCTTGTGACGAACAACTCCCGCCAAAGCGCCATGGGGGTGCTCAGACGCCATCCCCTCCCCTTCGATCGGGTGTTCACCCGCGAGGACATCCCGATGAAGCCCGACCCCAGGGCGTTTCTCATCCCTCTTTCCGAGCTGGGCGTTCCCCCACAGGAGGCCTGTGTGGTGGGGGATTCCCACTTGGACTTGATTGCAGCCAGCAGGGCGAGCGTGGCGGAGATCATCCTGGTCTCCCCTCGGGACTGGATGCGTCCCCTGTTTCCACCAGGTGCCCGCTTCCGCGAAGTGACCGATCTCTATGCAGCAAGAGACGTGCTTGCCGAACTCCTCACCCCAGGCAAGGAGTCAGGTGACTAAACAGACACCGTTATCCTGAACCTTCCCTAGCAAACGCTCGGGGTGCCTTTGCAAAGCACAGGATCGTCAAGAAAGCGGAGCTTTGCTGAAGGGATGACGAGGTCGGCCCCTTCCAGTAAACTGCCATAAGATGCCGAAGATCAAACTCAAGCAAGCTGTGGCTGATTGCCTGGTCAAAGGGTTCCCAGGGCTGACGCAGAAAGAGAGAGAACAGCTCCAGCAGTTGGGACTCATCCTTCACTTTGGACCTGACGAACTTGTCGCCCAAGAGGGATCCTTTTGCTCAGGCGTGTACCTCGTTTGTCAGGGCCTGGTGGCGATCGGAAAATACGCTCCCACCACTCATGACAGACGAGTACTTCGGTTCCTTGCCCCTGGGGAATGGTACGGGCTTGAGCCTTTCTTTTTGGAACGGGAACCGGTCAATATACAATTCATCAGGACCATCGTGGAATCCAGCCTGCTTTTCTTTCAAACCACCCAGTTTCGAAGCTTTCTGGCCCATCACCCCCAGGCCCTATGGGACCTGTGTCGCTGGCTAAGTCGAGAGGTAGCGATGCTGGAATTCAAGCTCACCCGAGAGGCCACCGAGTCCAGCGATCGCAATTTTGCACTGCTCCTATTAGCCCTGGCCAACAAGTACGGCCAAGCGATGCAGGACGAAGACGCAGTGCGGCTCGATCTTCCGTTCACACGCCAGACGATGGCGGAGCTGCTTGGGGTCTCCTTGGAGACGCTGATGCGGCTTTTGCGCCGGTTCCGGGAGCGTGGACTTATCCGCACCCATCGTTCCTATCTCGAGATCGTCTCAAAGGAGCGGCTGAAAGAAGTCGCCCGGACCTCCAAGTTCTACCTCACTATCCTCGAAGAGACGCTGTAACGGCTTCCTCGGAGAAGTAAGCCCTCAAGGCCTCGGGGAAACTCACCACCCAGCCGCTTTCTAGCTCCACTGCCCCCTCTTGGAGGAGGATCTCGAGCGCCCTTCCCACTGCATTGCGTGAACAGCCGATAAGAGAAGCAAGGAGCGAGGCATTGGCAGGAAGTCTCAGCCGGCCTGACTTTGGTTCCCCCCAGTGCCACAGGAGCCAAGCCAGCGCCCTTTCCGGCTCGCCGACCAGGCTACGGAGCACCTCACGGTTCAGTAAGGCCCTGGCCAGCCGGTCAAGGAGGAGCTTTTGGAATTCAAAACAGGCCAGCGCCTCGGCCCAGTCCTGAAAACTTACGAACCACACCCGGGTGGGGGTGAGGGACCGGGCAAACCCCCGGTAACGGGGTGCTGGCTCGGCCATCCATGCTTCAACCCCTACCAGGTCCCCGGGGGCAGCGAGGAAGGCCGGGGTCGCGTTGCCTTCACGGTAGAAACCCCTGACCACCAGCCCATCCTCCACCACGTAGACCCCGGCAGCGAAGGCCCCGGCCTGGAATAGGAGTTCGCCCTCGTTGTAGCGGATCTTGAGTGCCCCGGGGATCCTCTTGACGGCCTCCAGCACCCCATCCTGGGGCATCCTGTTCTGTCCCATCCTGAATGGATTTTCACGGCGGGCACACCGCTTTGAAATTTCGCATGACGGGCACGAAGTCGGAAATTTCCAAGCTGCCCCTACAATTTGGGCCATTCCAAAGTTTCCTTACGACAA
>CAYUWL010000086.1:0-4277 GCA_964448595.1 uncultured Thermotogaceae bacterium | reverse complement strand
ATTCAAAGACCCCAACGGCTATTGGGTCGGAATCTATGTGGGTTACATCGGATTTGTGTCAAACACGGAGTTCCTCCATAAGGTGGGCGCCGAGCCTCCTACATCCTGGTATGATCTTTTGAAGCCCGAGTTCAAGGGCGAGATCGCCAAAGCATATCCCTTCACCTCCGGCACCGCCTACACCACCCTCATCGGACAGCTTACCGCTATCGGCTCCCCGGAGCCTGGCTTCGACGAGGAGGACATCGCCTTCCTAAAGGCCTTCCACGATCAGATCCACCACTACACGGAGTCCGGCACCGCCTGCATTACCCAGGCGGGCATGGGCGAGGTGGGCATCGGTATCGCCTTCTCCCACGACATCATCCGCAAGGGCATCGCAAAGGGGTACCCAGTGGTCATGACCTTCCCCAAAGAAGGGACGGGCTATGAGATCGGCGGCATGTCCATCATCAAGGGCGGGCCGGAGCCAGACCTCGCCCGCATCTTCTATGACTGGGCCTTGTCCAAGGAGGCCCAGGACCTGTTTGCCAAGGCCTATCGAGTGCCGCTCAATCCCGAGGCCGAGGTGTGCGATGCGTGCGTTACTGCCGACCAAGTAAAGGTCGTGCCGCTCGACTTTAAGTGGTATGGCGAGCACAAGGACGAGATCATCGACCAGTGGCGGGAAATCACCGGGGAGTGAGATAGAGCTCTGGGCGGGGGGCTATGTGTCTCCCGCCCTTTTTGCATTCCGGAACGGATGACACTGAGGACATACGGCCGAGAGCTTAAGAACCAAACCCTGACGCTGGTCAGGGACCCGGTGCTCCTCACCTTGGTACTCGTCATCGTAGGGGCCTTGGCCCTGTTTATCCTGTTTCCCTTGGTGCGGGTCATTCAGCACAGCCTATGGTACCGCGGGGAGTTCAATCCTAAGTATCTGATCCAGTTCTTCCAGCGGCGGTATTACTGGCAGTCGTTAGTTCACAGCCTCACGGTTGGGGGCCTGGTGTCGGTGATCGGAACCGCAGTGGCGTTCGTATTCGCCTACGGCATCACCCGCACCGACATCCCGGGAAAGAACCTGTTTCGTTTGATAGCTGTCATGCCGATCGTCTCACCCCCCTTCCTCATCGCCCTAGCAGCCATCTTCCTGTTTGGGAACCATGGAATTATCACCGATGCTCTGAATTTGGATTGGGATATCTATGGCCTTCCAGGGCTGGTCCTCACGGAGACCCTGGCCTATTTCCCGATCGCTTTTATGATCCTGGAGGGGGTACTATCCAAGATCGACCCCTCCATCGAAGAGGCGGCATTAGATATGGGGGCCTCTAAACTCCGTACCTTCCTTACCGTAACTCTGCCACTTTCCGTTCCGGGGATCGCCAGCGCCACTTTGCTCGTCTTTATTAGGTCCTTAGAAGATTTCGGGAATCCAGTGGTGATTCAAGGAAGCTACCGTGTGCTCACGGTGGAGGCCTACCATGCGGTGACTGGGATGTACAACATGCCTTTGGGGGCTACGCTATCCCTCATCATGCTCGTTCCCACGCTGATGATCTTCGCCATCCAGAAGTACTATGTCTCACGCCGATCCTACATCACTGTCACCGGAAAACCCTCCGGAGTGGGCCTCAAGACCACTGAGCCCCGCATCAAATATCCTCTCTTAGGGTTAATGGTGTTCTTGAGTAGCTTTATCCTTCTTATGTACGGGGTGGTACTCTTTGGATCCTTTACTAAGCTGTGGGGAGTGGACCACTCCCTCACGCTTAAGAACTATCTCTATGTGTTCCAGGCCGGTGGCCAATACATGGTGGACACGATTTCCATCGCCCTCATCGCCACTCCCATCGGGGGGATCCTGTCCATGTTCATCGCCTACCTAGTTACCCGCAAGCGTTTCCCCGGACGACGGCTGATGGAGTTCGTATCCATGCTTAACTTCGCCGTACCCGGGGTGGTGGTGGGCATCGGCTACATCCTGGCGTTCAACACCCCTCCGCTTCAGCTCACCGGGACGGCGATCATCATCATCCTGGTATTCGTGTTCCGTCGCATGCCGGTGGGGATCCAGGACGCCATCGCCCAACTCCAGCAGATAGACCCAGCCATCGAGGAGGCATCAAGCAGCTTGGGGGCGGGCTTCTTCCGTACCTTCGGGCGGGTCACCCTACCCTTGATCGCCCCGGCGTTCCTCTCCAGCCTGGTATACATATTCGTACGCTGCATGACCGCCATCTCGGCAGTGGTGTTTGTAGTGTCGGCAGGCTGGCAGCTCCTCACTGTGGCGCTTCTTTACGAGGTAGACCAAGCGAACCTGGCCGGGGCCGCGGCCTATGGGTATGTGATCATCGCTATCGTGCTCGGGGCCATCATCCTAATGCGCTTCGTGGTGGGGAAGATCTTCCGTGGTGGTTTAGCCCCTTTAAGGGAGGTTTAAGGTAAAGACCATGTCGGTTGTCTATTTGGATCATGTGGTGAAGCTCTTCGCGGCGGGTACCCGGCGCGAGGTGCGGGCCGTGGACGACTTCTCCCTGGCTGTAGAGCGGGGGGAGCTCGTCACCCTGCTTGGGCCTTCCGGCTGCGGCAAGACCACCACCTTGCGGATTCTCGCAGGCTTTGAGCTTCCCACCTCGGGCGACGTGTACATCGAGGGCCAGAAGATGACCCACGTCCCTCCCCAAAAGCGGCCTACTTCCATGGTGTTTCAGTCCTATGGCCTGTTTCCGCACATGACCGTGTTCGAAAACGTGGCCTATGGTCTCAAGGTACGGCGGCTCCCGCGTCGGGAGATCAAAAAGCGGGTTTCCGAGGTGCTCAGCCTGGTGGGCCTGCAAGGACTGGAGGACCGTGGGGTGGGGCAGCTCTCCGGCGGACAGCAGCAGCGGGTGGCCCTATGTCGGGCCATCGTTATCCAGCCCAAGGTGCTCCTGTTCGACGAGCCCCTCTCGAATCTGGACGCCAAGCTCAGGAAAGGTACCAGAGAGCAGATTCGCCGCATCCAAAAGGAACTGGGGATCACGAGCTTGTACGTCACCCATGATCAGGCGGAGGCGATGAGCATTTCCGATCGCATCGCGATCATGAACGCAGGGCGCCTGCAGCAACTAGGAACCGCCGAGGAGATCTACGCTCGGCCCGCGAACCGGTTCGTCGCAGACTTCATTGGGGAGGCGAATTTTCTGACTGCAAAGATACTCACGGCAGAATCCGACCGTGTACGCATCCTCCTCCTCGGGCAGGAGATGGACGTGGCTCAATCGGGTACGGAGTTCAAGCCAGGAGAAGAGGTGGACGTGGTAGTGCGTCCAGAGGCGGTGGACATCGTGCCCGCTGGGGAAGGGGATGCGGATGTAGAGGTGCTCTTCTCCCACTACACGGGTTCCGTAGTGCTGTATGCGCTGCGCCTTCCCACCGGGGAGCGCCTGGAGGTCCAAGTGGCCAACCCCCAGGAGCGGGGCCTTCTCCCCATCGGGACCACGGTCGGGGTGCGGCTTCACCGGAAGAGCCTGCATTTGCTTTCAAAGCAAGCATGAGCTGCTATCGGCTGTTCGTATTCGATCTCGACGGGACACTGCTTGCCGCAGACGGCTCCCTCCCCCCCGAGACGGAGGCGTTCGTCAAGGAGCTTTCCTGCCGGGCCCGGGTGACCCTGGCTACAGGGCGTTCCCTGGCCTCTGCTCGGCCTTACGCACTACGCCTTGAGATCAACGCCCCGGCTGTCCTGTATCACGGCGCCGTCATCTGGGATTTCGCGGGTGGAAAGGCCTTGTCGGAGCGGAGGATCCCGCCGGAGCTTGCACGGAGGGCGCTTGAAGTTGCAGCTCGTTTTCCGCTTCACGTCCAGCTCTACCGGGCGGCCGAAGACCCCACCGTGTACGTAGAGCGGGTGACGGCCCCGGTACGCGAATTTGCGCGGAAAGAATCCCTCCCGGTGCGGACCGCGGCCCTTGATCGTTTAGCGGACGAGGCCCCGCTCAAATTCCTCCTCATCGGCGAACCCAGCGTGCTTCCTAGTGCGGGAAAGGCCCTGCGGGAGGCGGTGCCCACGCTCACCGTAGTGCGGGCCGAGCGCGAGTACCTGGAGGTCCTTCCCCCCGATGTGGACAAGGGAACGGCCTTGGAGTGGCTGTGTGGACGCCTTGGGATTCCGCTTTCCCAGGTGGTGGCGGTGGGGGATCGGGAGAGCGATCTTTCCATGCTCGAACTCGCCGGCCTAGGGGTGGCCATGGCTCACGCCCCGGAAGGGGTAAAGGCCAAGGCTGACAAGGTGGTAGAGGCGGTTTGGA
>CAYUWL010000085.1:0-4287 GCA_964448595.1 uncultured Thermotogaceae bacterium | reverse complement strand
AGCTCATCGAATATGCGTTTGGGGATCGTGATCTGCCGATTAGTCCTGATCTTCACTACCGCCATTTCCCCCTCCGCGGTTTTAATATTCTAACATTTTGCTAATCTGTCAACCTGTCAGGAGCGCGATTGAAAGGAATGGCGTCCGGCGGGGACTCCCGACGACAGCGGTTCGCTGGTTTCAAAGAGGTGTTGTCAAAAGATGCCACGTTCTTTAAGGGAAAGATGCCCAGAGGGGCTGATAATTATGTGATCTAGGACCTCGATACCCAAGAGTTTCCCCGCCTCTACAAGGCGGCGGGTGATGGCGATGTCTTCAGGGCTTGGCTCCAAGTTTCCTGAGGGGTGGTTGTGGACCAGGATCACGCCGGCAGCACGATCCGCCAAGGCGTCGGCGAACACCTCCCGGGGATGGATCTGGGCTGAGTCCAGAAGGCCTACCGTCACCACCCGCGTCTCGATGACCTCGCCGGCCCCGTTCAGGGTGATGCACACGAAATATTCCTGCTTGCGCCGGATGTACGGCTGCACATAGGGGAGGATGTCCTGGGGTTTCCGGATTTTTGGGCGCTCCCCCAAGAGATAGCGGCGGGCGAGCTCGAAGGCGGCCACGATTTGACACGCCTTCGCCTTCCCGATCCCGGGCACGCTCATGAAATCTTCCACCCGCCAGCGGGGGAGGGATCGCCCGGCCTTCTCCAAAAGCCTGCGGGCGAGCTCCACCGCGCTTCGTCCCTCCACGCCGGTTCGCAGGAGCACGGCCAAGAGCTCGGCGTCGGACAAGGCCTCCGGTCCCCTTTCCACCAGCTTCTCCCGGGGACGTGCGAACTCCGGCAGATCCTTGATCCGCTTCCGGGGCATCGCTCACTCCAACGCCCACTGGGCCGAGAGCACTTCCGCCTGCTCCAACACGGTCTTGGTGGCCTTCTCCTGCTTGTCGGGGGGATAACCGTACCGGCGCAGGATGCGTTTCACCAAAACGCGCAGGTGCGCCCGCACGTTCTCCCGCTCGGTCCAGTCGATGGTCACGTTGCGGCGCACCACCTCCACCAGCTCGCGGGCGATATCGCGCAGGGTCTCATCGCCCAGGACCTGGACGGCGCTCTCGTTCTCGGCCAGGGCGTCGTAGAAAGCTAGCTCCTCCTCGGAAAGGCCCAACTCCTCCCCGCGCCGATCGGCCGCGCGCATCTCGCGGGCCAATTGGATCAACTCCTCGATCACCTGGGCGGCCTCGATGGTACGGTTCTGGTAGCGGCGGATGGCCCGCTCCAAGAGCTCCGCGAAGGAACGCGCTTGCACCACGTTCCTCCGTCGGCGGGCCTTGATCTCGCCCTCGAGGAGCCGTTTGAGCACCTCCACGGCCAGGTTCCGCTGGGGCATCTCGCGTACCTCGGCGAGGAACTCTTCGGACAGGATCGAGATGTCCGGCTTTTCCAGCCCGGCAACGCTGAAGATGTCCACCACCCCCTCGGGGGCGATGGCCCGCTCCACGATCTGCCGCACCGCGTGATCCAGCTCCTCCTGGGTACGCTCCGTTTTGGGCGTGCGCTTTACCAGCGCGGCCTTCACGGCCTGGAAGAACGCCACGTCGTCCCGGATGCGCATCGCCTCCTCGTGGGGCACGGCCAAGGCAAACGCCTTGGACAGCTCGGTCACAGCCTGCCGGAGCCGCTCTTCCCCGTTCTCCAGGCCTAGGATATGGTTCAGCGCCTCTTTAATCACCTGTAGTCGTTAGTCGTTCGGCGGGGTCGGCCTGTTTCCACCGGGACCAGTCGAACCCGTGGAAGAGGCCACAGCAGATCTCGTACTTCTCCAGCATCACCGCCACCGCCTCTTCCTTGTCGATGGCCGTGCGCCCCTTGCCGCCGCTTTCGGTGTAGGTATGCAGGGCCCGCTTGAGCTCGGAGGCGAGGCCGATGTAGTCCACCACCAAGCCCCCGGGTTTGTCGCGGAACACGCGGTTCACCCGGGCGATGGCCTGCATGAGCGTGTGGCCGCGCATGGGCTTGTCGATGTACATGGTGTGGAGGGGCGGGCAGTCGAAGCCCGTGAGCCACATGTCGCGCACGATCACCATCTTCAGGGGGTCGTTGGGGTCGCGGAAGCGCTGGGCCAACTTCTCGCGGCGCTTCTTATCGCGGATGTGGGGCTGCCACTCCGAAGGATCGGCGGCGGAGCCGGTCATCACCACTTTGATCACGCCCTTGTCGTCGTCATCGCTGTGCCATTCCGGGCGGAGGGCCACGATCTCGCCATAGAGCTCCACGCAGATGCGGCGGCTCATGCACACCACCATCGCCTTCCCCTCCATGGCCTCCAGCCGCCGCTCGAAGTGCTCCACGACATCCCGGGCCAAAAGCCGGAGACGCTTCTTCGTCCCCACGATGGCCTCGAGCTGTGCCCACTTGGTCTTGAGCCGCTCCTTGCGCTCGACCTCCTCCCCCTCTGTGACCTCCTCGAACTCGGGGTCGATCCTGGGGCGCTCCGACTCGTCCAGGGCCAGCTTGGCCAGGCGGCTCTCGTAGTAGATGGGCACCGTGGCCCCGTCGTACACCGCCTGCTGGATGTCGTAGATCGAGATGTAATCGCCGAACACCTCACGCGTGTTGCGGTCGTCGAACTCTATGGGCGTTCCGGTGAAGGCGATGAACGCCGCGTGTGGTAAGGCATCCCGCATGTGGCGGGCGAACCCATCGATGAAGTCGTACTGGCTGCGGTGGGCCTCGTCGGCGATGACTACGATGTTGCGGCGCTCCGAGAGGACCGGATGGGGGTCGCCCTTCTTCTCGGGGAAGAACTTCTGGATGGTGGTGAAGATCACGCCCCCGGATTCCCGCGACAGTAGCTCCCGCAAGTGGGCGCGGCTTTCCGCCTGCACCGGCGGCTGGCGTAAAAGCTCCTGGCAGCGGGCGAAGGTACCGAACAATTGGTCATCGAGATCGTTGCGGTCGGTGATGACCACGATGGTGGGGTTATTCATATCGGAGTGGCGGATGATGCGCCCCGCGTAGAAGACCATGGTCAAGCTCTTCCCCGCTCCCTGAGTGTGCCACACCACGCCGACCCTGCGGTCCCCGGGTGCCCCGCCCGGCTTCCGGCCGGCCTCGTACACCCCGGGTTTCTCCCGGACGGCCCCCTCCGCGAGCCTCGCGATCCCGATGGCACGCAGGGTCTCCTCCACGGCCACGTTGACCGCGTGGTACTGGTGGTAGCCGGCCATCTTCTTCTCGAGCTTCCCCCCGCCCGCGTCCTCGAACACGATGAAATGGCGGATGAGGTCTAGGAACCGCCGTTTGTCGAACACTCCATAAAGGAGTACCTGGAGCTCGGGGAGGCTCTCCGGGGCCAGGGACTCGCCAGTGATGGTGCGCCAGGGCCGGAACCACTCCTTGGGCGAGGTGAGGGTGCCGATGCGCGCCTCGATGCCGTCCGATATCACCAGAGCTTCGTTATACTCGAACAGCGAGGGGATCTCGGCCTTGTAAGTTTGGAGCTGATTGAAGGCGCGCCAGATGTCGGCCTCCTCGTCGGCGGGGTTCTTGAGCTCGATCACGGCCAGCGGGAGGCCGTTCACGAAAAGCACGATATCCGGGCGCCGGTTGTGTTTGTTTTCGATGACGGTGAACTGATTGACCGCCAGCCAGTCGTTATTTTCCGGGTGCTCGAAGTCGAGCACCCACACCTGCGCCCCGGCGATGGAGCCGTCGGGCCGCTTGTACTCCACGTTGACACCCTCCACCAACATGCGGTGGACGGCGCGATTGCGGGCCACCAGCGTCGCCCCTTCCGGCCGAGTGAGTTTGCGGAAGGCATCCTCGAGGGCTTCCTCGGGGAAATCGGTGTTGAGGCGCCAGAGGGCATCCCGCAGGCGCCGGGGAAGCACCACCTGGCCGAAATCCTCGCGCTCGGCCTCCAGCGTCCCGGGCGCGATATCCGGGCCGTGTTTCACCTGCCAGCCCAGGGACTGTAGCCAGGTGAGAGCAGCTTGTTCAATGTCTGACTCTTTCAAGGCACTCACCTGAGTCTGTCTACAATGTCGGCCTTGAGTTCCAAGAAGGTTTTCATGCCCGGCTGAATAAGGGGTGCTAGAGTGTCTCGCATGAACGCATCCGTGTTATTTCCGGGACGTTGAAGCTTGAGTAGTTTCTTTAAGTTGTTATAAATTTCTCCAGCAGCTGACTTCAAATCATCTGGTGGATTGCCTCGATTAACACTGTTAGCAATCGCCTCTTCCTTTATTTTTAAAGCTTCGCTTAAAAGTTCCTCTTTGTTTTCGCGTTTTACTAAT
>CAYUWL010000084.1:2366-4291 GCA_964448595.1 uncultured Thermotogaceae bacterium | reverse complement strand
AAGGTCCCCGCCTTTGATGCCATATCGCCTCCGGATGGCGGCGGGAATCGCCGTCTGCGCCCGTTTCGTCACCTTGGTCGTCGTCTTCATCTCCCTCATCCTCTCCCCATTTTACAAGGCGCTTGCATGCCTTTACAAGCCTTGGGCGCCTAATAGCTTGCAACAGGCCGCTGCTGCGCCTCTTCATTCCCCCTCCATTCTGGAGGGGTTCAGTGCCGAGCGCCGGCTGCGACAAAAGTTACACCGGTTCTCTCAGGCACCGGGTTGGGGAGCGCATCCTGTTCTGCCACATTTCGCGGCAGGCTGGAGCTCGCAAGTCGGACGGACCCTGCGTTTTCCCGGTAATGCACGGAACAAGACTTGACCCTCCAGTTCTGCGCGGACGGACCACCACCGCCCACCGTTTTTTCATCATCCGCAGGATGGACCGGATCCTGGTGCTCCACCGCGGGGAGACGGTGGAGAAGGGGGTCTTTGGGAGGGCTCCCACCAGGGGACATTCCACACCCTGTGGGAGCTCTCCGTGGGAAATAAAGATGGAAGCATCGCCACTGCTCACAACTTTATATAAATTCCACGCCGAGCGAACACCACCGCAAGGGCGATACAGCCACCAAGCAAGCAAAGCGTGATCAGAACGGGATATACCACCGGCGTAGAGGCTGGAAGAGCCACCTCTACGAACGTGGAGACGACGCTGCTCAGGATAAAAATGATCAGTGAATTCTTCCCGAGGGCATCGAGGACGCCGATGCGGAAACCACCTACCTCAACGAGGAAGTAGGTAAGGGAGAACAGGATGGTTGCCAAACCGGTGCTGAAAATGATATAGGAGCATGAGACGAGGTGTTTGTTCAGCGGGACGAGAAAAGAGGAAAGGAAGCCAGCCAAGGCGATTACAACTCCGCCAAGAAGGAACTTCCACGGATTTACATGTTCCTTTTTGACTTCAACCCCCACCGATGAAGCGGAGAAGGAAAGGACGAAACACCAGGAAAGCGTGGCGAGCGGTCCTCCCATATCAAATCCCGCGACGAACGCCCGCAGGCCCAGGCAATCCAAGGCGATCTGATAAAGGGCGAGGGATAAGAGGGAAACGATCACGCTGTACGAAGGGGGAACGAACATAAGTGGCAGGGCGAACAGGCCGGTCGCGCCAAGCATCTGCAATATCCCCCAATCGAATGACCTTTCCGCGATCAGGGTCCCCACGAAGCCGAAGAGGAACAGCAGAACATAGCGCTTCACGAAATGGAGGATGGTCCGCTTGAGCCCGATCCTAGAAACTCTCTTTTCCAAGGAAATCCGAGAGGCAACCCCCATAGCGAACAAAAACATCGGTGCCACAAGATCCGGGAAACGGTATCCATCCCACGGAGCGTGTTTCAGCCAGTTTGGTACATCGAAGGCAGATAAGGAGTTAACAATTATCATTAACAATAGTGCAAGTCCGCGGAAATGGTCGAGAGAAGACAACCTTCCCCTGAGCTCTTTATTTCCCATCCTTCAAAAATTTTACCGGCTAAGAGAGAAGAAGGTCGAGGTATAGCAGAACTTCACCCTATTAGGTGCGACAGCACTGAGGAGCCCAGTTTTGCTCTTCTCGAGGGGTTACGCGGGGGGCAGGCCTTGCGCTAAATAGCCTCCAAGTCGCTATAGGAAGGGCACATGGCGAGCTTCGGGATGGGGTGAAAGTCAAGGTAATGCCTGTTACATTTGCCCCTTCGAAAAGTGATCCTAGTTCCAACCCTCTGCCTACTTCACTCCGCTAAACAGTTACGCGACTCGCTAGAGAAGAACCGCCGACTACGGGAGGAAAACCAAGCCTTGAAAGGGAGGCTTTCCCGGGCTGGAAGCGGAGCTGGCCAAGCTCAGGGAGGAGAACGAAAAGCTCAGGGCCCGGGACAAGGGCGATCCGCCCCGTT
>CAYUWL010000084.1:0-2266 GCA_964448595.1 uncultured Thermotogaceae bacterium | reverse complement strand
CGCCGCTGTTTCAGCTCGCTAAACAGTTACCAGTATCTGACCCCCTATCCTCGTGGGTGGATCCAACACGTCGGGCCACTTGTGACAAAAACTTCAGGGTTTCGTCCCAAGCAGAATCGAAGTCCGCACCGGTGTCCGGAGGCAGTAAATACACCAGATTCCTCTGCCAATCAGCCCTAAAGTCCTCCCGCCGGGATTCCAAACGCACGATGTCAATGGCGGAAGGTAGGCCCTTAGCTGCCATCTTGTGCGGAAGTGCCTCAACGAGACGGTCTAGGTCCACAACAGCACGTTTGAGAAGCTGCCCAACGTCATAGAGATCACGGGCGATTGCGTAGCGACGCTGACCGGCCAGTGCCCGGATCTTCTCCGCCAGTATCTCCAGCAAGCCGTAACAAGACACTCGAACGTCGCTTAGTAACTCCACATCGGAATAGGGATGAATGATCGCTCTCCAGGCAGGTTGAAAGGCTACCGTTTCATCCGCCGTGACGTCCATTCGGATGGCGCGGGGATCGCCGGCGCGCCGCAGCGGCCCTCGGTAGTAAATGCGGACTTGGTAGGTCTCCTTGCCGTACTCATCCTCAAGGATGTCAACTTTAATCGGGCGAACACTGAAATCGATCTGCCAAATATCTTCTGCAATTCGGATGACTTCCATGACCCGCTCTTTCAGCTCCTGAGCGTTCAAACTGTGAATGGCCGTAAAATCTAGATCTTCTGAAAACCGGTATCCAGCGTAATAGCACTTGCGCAGGCAAGTCCCACCTTTGAAAACCAGGTCCTTAGCCCATTCCCGTCGGTATAGAGAAGCCAAGAAGCAACCCAGCACGTAATCCAAGTCCACCAGCATGGGATCCACGCCCCATTTCCCGGCCAGTCGCCGTATCTCCGCCTCTCCAATCACAGCGTTTACACCCCGCCCATCAACCTGGGCACGTTTACCCGGACGCGCCAGCGGCCGTCGATCTCCCCTCCGGGAGGGCCATCGGGATCCAGCGGTGCGTACCCACCGGTCAGTCGGGAACGCCACCTGGCGAGTCGCTTCTCTCGATCGGGCAGGAGGAGCCTCGTTCCCAACCGCTCGGCCAGAAACCCAAGACGCTTGTAGATGGCACCTGAGCCCATGTGCTCTAGGTACTTCTCCACTTTGTCCCAGTCGATATGTTCCGCCGCTGGAAGCATTTCCATCACCAAGCGGATGCCACCGCAAAGCTCCGGATGATCCAGGGCATCCACCAAGGTCTTTTCCCGATCGGTGATGGTAAACGTGCCCCTCTCGGTGGAACGCCTGAGGTGGCCGAAGAACTTTCGGGGATGGACGCGCACGAACTTGTACTGCACCCCCAGCACTATCCGGGCAGTTCGCATCTTCCGCTGAGTGGTTTGGACGAAAACCGTGTGGGAGATCTGTTCCGTCCAACCCCAATAGTGGCAGGCCGACCAGTAGGCGACGCTGGCCGGCTCGGCGAGATGGCAGGCGATCACTAGCGCATCCTCCGACCAGGTGGCCTCCGGCCCTGCTTCCAGGGGAATGATCAGGTATTTGCCCTTGTTCAAACGTTCAATCCAACCGCCTTCCGCTAGGAAGTGGAGCACGCGCCAAGTCTTGCTTTTCGGGCGCCCCATTGCCTGGGCGAACTCTTCAACTGTGAACACCGGTGCTTTTACGGCTAGACGTGTCAACGCCCTGGCCAGCTCGCTCGATAAGGTGCCCCGTTTTTTGTTTATTTGAGACATGATCCTTACGCCTCAGGTAAGGATTATGCCCCAAACTACTAAATGGGCAAGTATGGAAACTCCGGGTGTCGGCTCGAGCTCGGAGACTGTTACATCGGAAGTTCAAACCCCATAGAAGCTGGCCTTGACAGCAAAAGTGGAACCATGCCCCCGTGTCTCAAGAAGATCCTGTTAAGGCACCGACTTTTACGACCCAGGCGGAGTTTGCCCAGTGCCCGCCGCAACATCTGTGAAGTGAGCTGGCCGTTGCCGTTAAAGCGAGCAAGGAGCGCCCGGGAATTCCATCGGGTTTGGTCCCCGCGTGGTCCATGGGCTAGGCTAAATTGTTGGAACGGGCGACAATTAGAAAGTTGTTGCAGCGCAAGACCAGACCCTGGGGACACGAGATCGGGTCCCGCGGACACGCTGTTGCTGTTAAGCGAAAAGTAGCAGCGTTATTGGCCCCGTTTTGTCCCGGCTCATTATGACCGGCACGTTATGAGGCGAGGTCATAATTTCGTGAGAGGAGGTCATAACCTCGAGGAGT
>CAYUWL010000083.1:0-4296 GCA_964448595.1 uncultured Thermotogaceae bacterium | reverse complement strand
CCTCCATGAGCGCCTTGAGCTCGGCCCCGGAGTAAAGTCTCAAGGTGAGGCTGAAAGGCCGATCAACTCCCCACGGGAATAGCCGTACAACCTGCAAGCGGCGGGGTTGGCCTCGATGATCCTCCCATCCTGGTCGAAGATTAAAAGGGCGTCGGAGGTGGACTCGAAGATGCTCCGGTATTGGGCCTCCCACTCGCGAAGCTCGCTCATGAGCCGGTCTTCTTCGCTCATCGCCGCATTCCTCTCACCCCATCTTACCTCTTCACCAGCCCAAGGTGAAAGATCTCCCCCTTGTTCCCTTCCGGACAGGGCCTCCATGGCAGCACTCTACGGGGCACAAGACGAGCAGAGAACCCCCGTACGGGCAGTGGAGGAGGTGCTAGCCGGCCAGTTCAAGCTCCAGAAGGGACCCTTTTTTACACCACTTGACGGTACGTGATCAATAGCAAGTCTAAGAAACGGAAGAGACATTGGCTCCTTCCCAAAGGCCAGTGAAGTCCAGACCATTAGAGTACAGGGAGATCAGGCCTTTACGAGGCGCTTAACTGCAAGCCACGATCCCCGCACTCTGTGTGAAGCCATACTGGCCGACCCTCCTGGAACGATATTGCAGATCCGCTATTTGCAGGAATAACGCTGGCATGATAACGTTGCAATAGATGGCGAGGGAATAACAGTGGGCACTGCTGAAACACTGCTGCTTACTACCCTGCTAATTGGCTTAATAGTGGCGCTTGGCGTTTGGTTTTACAGATGGTATATGAGGGTTTATTATCCCCGATCGTCGTTCGACTATTCTCAAAGTACTGACCTCGAAAACCCTCCTCCTCTTGAGACCTATTATCCGAATCCAGAAAACTTCAGCTTTGAGCAACGTCGGTTTTACGAATATTGGAAAGACCAATGGAGGAACGGAAATGCAATAGATGTGAAAGGCAATGTAAGCTACCTCTTTGCTTACATATATGAGGTCATTCGTTGGGAAGATAATGATAGACGAATCGCAGAGCTTGAAGCTTTGCTCTCTGCTTACCCAGAGGAGAAGATTGCATCTTACCTGCCAGAATGGATCAGCGATTGTTATCTCGAAGCTGGTAATCTAGAAATGGCGCTTGCCAAGCTCCCTCCCCCGCCTTTGGGTCAAACTGCCACGCATTACGGTAACAAACGCCTAAATTTGAAGCTTCTAGTAGGCGGCCCTATGGATGCAGACGCGCACGACGTCCTTTCGCTTTTTCCCAACCGTTTAACCAGGTTTGGCAAAGAACATATAGAGATTGTAGCTCAATTCATTGACGCAAAACTATTGGCCTGGAGGAATAGAAAAGGGAAACGGTTGGTCGAGTACTTCGCAGAACTGCATTCGAATAGAAACAAGCGTAAATACCCAATGTACTTGTTCAACGGTGTTCCAGGCGTCTCTCCTTGCTACATGGAAAGCTTAAAAACGATCCCCTTCTATGCTATCCCAGAGTTTGCAAAGTTTGCCGCAGACGTAATCCGCCAATCTGAAAACGCCGTTCGAGAAGAATGGAAGATTCCGCGGATTGGAGAAGGATGGATTGCAGAAACCGAGCTTTATTACAAGGTGAAGGAGTTGTTCCCTGAGCTGGAGGTAATCCATCACGCTAGCCCTGATTGGTTGGGGCGACAACATCTCGATATCTACATACCTGCGGCGAGGCTCGCCATTGAGTATCAAGGGCCGCAGCACCTCCAGCCAGTGGACTACTTTGGAGGAGAGGAAGCTTTCGAGAGACAGAAGCGCCGTGACCTAGCAAAAAAGGCTAAGTGTACAAAGAACGGTGTCAAGTTGATCTATGTGTTCGAGGGATATGATTGGACTGAGCTTTCTCAAACTTTGATTGAACAGGTACGATTTAGAATTCAGGGGCAGGAACACATATTAGACATCTAGACATGCCTCCCGACAAGAAGTTTCGACAATCCCGATCCCGGGAGGCAGAATTGTGTTAGGACTAATGTGAGGTGCATAATGACAAAGGACAAAACTGGTGAATGGCGGTCCATAATTTACGCTGGCGCAGAGGATAGAAATCGTGAATATAAAGCGTCGTTTCCATGGAATAAGGATACCGATGGGGCAACCATGGCTAAAGTTACCAAAACTATCCTTGCGATGGCCAACCTGAGAGATGGAGGGCACATTGTAATTGGAGTGGAAGAAAAGGGTTCTGAGGGACGCTTCCTTGCTGTGGGCATGAAGCCAGAGCATTTAGTGACGTATAGCTATGATAGAGTAGCAGATTTTGTCAAGGAATACGCTGAACCATATGTCCGTTTTGGTTTAGACATCGTTGAAGTAGACAAAAAGGAATTTGTGGTTATCTCAGTGGAAGGGTTCGATCAGGTACCTGTAATTTGCAAGCGATCATTCAGCGACATTCTTTCGGAAGGGAGAGTGTATATACGCCCCAGAAGCGGTCGCCCCCGCAGTGCACCACTAAATAGGTATGTAGATATGCGTGAATTGTTAGATTTAGCAACGGAGCGAGGTATCCGGGATTTTTTAGAGAGGTTGCACAGGGTCTCCCCTGTGTCTAAGTTTGATGATGCCGAAAAGTTCAAGGCGGAACTAGGAGATTTCGGATGAGCAAAAAATTGCTTGAGAAAATCCGAAGTCGAGGCCATTGGCAAGTTGTTGCCAGACCCCAGAAGTATATATCGGAGAGAATTCCCTCTCTTTCGGATTGTTTGAGACTTATTGAAGAAAGCCAAGTAAGATGTAGAGGCTGGTATTTCCCCCATTTTGATAGTAGCGAAGTCTTGAACGGCCTTAATTACATTGAATCGGGCACGGATTTCCCCGCTAAATATGAAGCTTGGAGATTTTACCAGTCAGGGCAATTTGCGTTTTTGGGAGCGCTCGGCGAGGATTGGTTAGAAGAGCATCCCTTTCTTACTAAAGAGGAAAGATCCCGTTTCGCCCCCGGTGAGCATTTAAATGTACTATCAACATTGTACCGCTTGTCCGAGATATACGAGTTCGTTTCGAGGCTGGCGCAAGCGGGGATATTCGATGATCACTTGGTTTTGTCAATTGAGCTAGTAGGTACTAAAGGGCGCAGGATGGTGTTTTGGGATCCAGGGCGCTACTTGGGTAAAAACTGCATTTGTATAGAAGAATCGCTTCCAAAAGAGCGAACTTTTGCGGTTGCCGACTTTATCTCAAACGCAAGGGAGTATGCGCTTCAGCATTTTTTGTGGATAGCGGAAAGGTTTCAAGTGGACGCAAGTGTCTCTGTTTTTAGAAGAGACCAAGAAAAGTTTTTTGAAGGGAGGTTTTGAGCGTGTTTCTCTTAGTGGAAATGCTTTTTAGCGAAATGAAGGACACGCTGTGAAAGCATGCCCCGAGGTCTTGCTTCCGAAGCCAATCTCTACTGTGCAATTATTAACACTTCGCGGCGGGCGGTGACGATCTCCTCGGCGATCGAGTATGGCACCGCCTCGTAGCGCTCGAGGTGCATGGTGAACTCGCCCTAGCCAGGTGCCCATGTGTCCATTGGACACACAAGTTCAGGCCTTCTTTTTCATTTCTCTCTCTAGCTTTTCCTTAATCCAGGCTCGCACTAGGGTGGTATGACCGAGGCCTTGCTTCCTTGCCAGTGCCTTGAGCCGAGCAAGATCAGCCGAGTGGATCTTGATAGAGAGTGTCTCATCAAGGGGCTCTTTGAACTCCACCCTAGCTTCCTCCATCTGGTCCCAGTAGTCAGCCGAATCGTGTTCATCCCAGAACCTGGCGATTTCCTCCAGGGTCATCTTGCTAAAATCCGGCAACTTTTTCGCTTTCATCTCGCCCACTTCCATCCCCTCTTAATAGGGTGTTGCTCCAGGTACAGCTCTCGTTCCTCCAGCATGAGCTGCTCCAAGAGTTCCTTGCTCAAGGAGTTGAGCTCTGTGCAGAATCTCTCTAGGACCCGATCGCGGATCTTGTCTCGCAGAGTGGCCTTCCCCTCCTTTCTGTTCCTGTTTTTGTGGGAAGGCTACCATGCCTCTAGTCCAGACACACTTCCCGAGATACTACCGACACACTTTCCGGGACACTTCCCAACAGAGGTAGGAGGTTACCTTCTATCAAGAGACAACACTGTAACATTCCCCCTACTGGCGGTCGTGTCAGCAGGTGATTTCGTTCGCGAGCATCGAGGTATGGCCGTTTTCCTGCTTCAGCCCAGGTTCTTCCGGTGAGCCCTTCAGGAAGATAGGTTTAGCGGCCCAACCTCCTCGCCCGGCGGTGCAGCGCCAGCGAAGGGATCAAAAACAGGACGCCCGCCA
>CAYUWL010000082.1:1911-4370 GCA_964448595.1 uncultured Thermotogaceae bacterium | reverse complement strand
GCGGCTGACCCAAATCAGTCCCTTAACGCTTCGGCTTTTAAGGGAATGACATTCAAAGCGGTGGACAAATATACAGTACAATTTGTGTTGGAGAAGCCGGAATCGGCTAATCTGTTCCTGCCCAAGGTAGCAGATTACATGACGGGCCTGATAGTTCCAAAGAAGCCGTACGAGGACTTGGGCCCAGACATCATGAAATGGATGGTCGTTGGAACGGGCCCCTTCAAGTTCAAGGAGTACCGAGCGCGTGAGGCTTACGTCCTGGAGAGCTGGGACCAGTATTTCCGCGGGAAACCTAAGCTGGATGGGGTCACGATTTGGTACGTGCCGGATCTGAACGCCCGAAAGCTGGGGCTGATGAAGGGCGACTACGAGCTGATCGAGGGTCCGCCCTCCCAGCCGTGGGTAGAGGAGATGCGCGCACTTCCCCATACGGTTGTCGACGTTTTTGGGCCAGGCGAGCGGGTGGTTTTCTTCTTCACCGCTACAATGGAGCCATTCACCGACCCCAGGGTGCGGAAAGCGGTACTCTACGCACTTAACCGGGAAGAACTGGCTGCCTCTCTGGGCCCCGACATCACAGAGATCACCTACTCCTTTGTCCCCAGTTCTCTTCCTGGCGGGTTGAGCAAGGAGGAGATAGCGGCGTGGGATCCGGACCTGCTTTACGAAACGAACATTGACAAGGCTAAAGAGCTCCTGGCAGAGGCAGGGTACCCTGACGGCTTCAAAACAATGACTATTTGCTCCGAACGCGGCCAGTATCTCCTTCCCACGCAGAACTTCGCAGAACAGCTGCGCCGCATCGGGATCGACGTCGAGATACAAATCGTCGATCACGCCACCCATCACCACCTGATTAGAGAGAAACTGGATGTCAGCCCCATAATCCTTTACGTGTGTTGGCGGCCAAATGCTGATGTCTTGCTTACCCAATGGTTCTACTCGAAGTCGGCCGTCGTGGTTGGTGAAAGCCCTATCCAAAACTATACCCGTCTCGGGCTTGTCGACGTAACTGGAGACGGAGTAGTCGACAGCATCGACCCTCTTATCGAGGCTGCCCGTGCGGAGGTTGATCCTTGCGAGCAGGCTTTCTACTGGAAGTTGGCTAACCTAAAGCTCCTTGATTGGGCGGTGTGTTGGCCTGCTTGCATCCAGCTGTTTACCTGGGCCCGAAACGAGCGACTGCATTATGGCTATGACCTGGTAGCCGATCTTACACTTTCACCGCGCATTACGGAGCAAACCTGGCTGGAGCAGTAGTCGGGATTGGGAATAAAGGGGCGCGGATAAACCATCCGCGCCCCTTTATAATCGAAACCAAGGAGTGAGATGCTTGGGTACGTTATAAGGAGAATCCTGTTAGCGATACCTACTGCACTTGGCGTCCTTACGGTTATTTTTATCGTGATGCGCATAGCCCCCGGCGACCCAGCAGAGGTGATCCTGGGCGAATACGCTTCACAGGAAGCAGTTGAGGCACTCCGGAAGGAACTGGGTCTTGACCAACCTTTATGGAAACAATACGTCGACTTTGTAGGTGGGCTATTTAAGGGAGACCTGGGGAAATCGCCTATCAACGGGCAGTCGGTATCGCTTCTAGTAGCCCGCTCACTTCCTTATTCGCTGGAGCTCAGTCTGGCTGGAATTGGTCTAGGAGTGCTTTTTGGCTTACCCATGGGAATCCTTGCAGCTGTGCGGCGTAATTCCTTCTTTGACTACGCAAGCAGGGTTTTTTCCTTGCTCGGTCTTTCCTTCCCAACTTTCTATCTGGGGATACTTCTGTTGTTATTATTTGGCATTAAATTGAATCTTTTTCCTGTAGTAGGAGGGGGTGATCTGTCTAATATCGCGGACAATTTGTATCACCTCTTCCTGCCGGCTTTGACTATGGGACTGATTATGATGGCTTACGTATCGCGAATGGCACGTTCATCAATTCTCAACGTCCTTAACGAGGACTATGTCAAGACTGCAAGGGCAAAGGGGCTGCGCGAAAGAGCCGTGCTTTACAAGCACGTTTTGAAAAACGCCTTAATTCCGATCGTATCAATCGTGGGAGTCTATTCCGTTGTGCTAATCGGCGGTACGATCATGGTTGAACTAGTCTTTTCAAGGCCGGGAATGGGCAAGATGATGATCGGCGCAATGAAACAACGCGACTACATCACCATCCAATCCTTGATGGTTATCTACGCTGGTTTGGTGATCATTGTAAATCTTCTGACCGATTTAACCTACGGATTCATAGATCCAAGGATAAAGTACGATTAAAGGATGCCATGAGTGAGAAAACCCGAATAATTCGTACATTCTTAAAAAACAAAGCGGCCGTGGTTGGAGCCGTAATCTCCATTGTTATAATCATTGTAGCAATCTTCGCGCCGTGGATTGCCCCTTATGACCCACTTACACAAGATGTTTACTACCGACTGAAGCCTCCCGACACCGGGCACCTA
>CAYUWL010000082.1:0-1811 GCA_964448595.1 uncultured Thermotogaceae bacterium | reverse complement strand
ACGCTAGCGCTAAAGGAGAGGGACTTTGTCAGCGCTGCAGTGGCTGTGGGAGCCTCCAAAAAGAGAATCATTTGGCAACATATTATGCCTAACGTACTAGGGGACGTACTAGTTATGGGCAGTTTGTGGATAGGCACAGCTATTAGACTCGAAGCCAATTTAAGCTTTCTGGGCTTGGGTGTAGCTCCTCCGACTCCAACTTGGGGGAATATGGTGAGAGAAGGGGTCGACTACTTGATGTCAGCCCCCTGGGTTGCCACTTTCTCCGGGCTGGCAATTCTAATCACCATCTTGGGATTCAATATGTTGGGCGATGGCATAAGGGACATGGTGGATCCCAAGCTACGCCTTTAAGGAAAAGAATAATATTGATACCCCTAGCCTAGACGGTCTGAAGGAACATTGTTAATGCGCGAGAGTTGACTTGATGGGGGGTAGACCTGGGAACGGAGAGATTTAGGAATAGATGCAGCTAAAAAAATGACCAAGGAGGTGCAGAGTTATGCGGAATTACAAGGTTTTGATTCTGGAAGCGACCAGCGATGACGCGGCGCTCGATTTCTACCGAGAACTAGAGGAAATCGCAGAGCTAACTTTCCATAGTGACGAGGGGGGGTATACGGAGGATGACCTGGTGAAATTGGTTGCGCCATATGATGCGGTGATGATCACCTCCCAGCATGCGATAACGAGTCGGGTGATCCTTAACGCCCCTAAACTGAAAATCGTCGCAAAGCGAGGTGCAAAGCCATCAAATGTGGACCTCAAGACGGCTACGGAGCGAGGGGTAATGGTCACATGGACCCCAGGGGTCAATTTCCGGACCGTGGCTGAGCATGCGGTAATGCTGATGATGTGCTTGGCAAAGCAAACGTTCCAGCAAATGGAACGCCTACGGTCGGGGGCTTGGCGTTCCGCCACAGGTGGCCTAATCGAACTCCAGGGGAAGACAGTGGGGGTGATCGGTCTTGGGGGGATAGGCCAGGAAGTATGCAAGCTGTGCAAGTGTTTCGAGGTTGAGCTTTTGGCATATGATCCCTACGTTCCTGAAGAGAAGGCGGCCGAGGTGGGAGCACAACTGGCAAGCTTGGAGGAACTTCTACGCAGATCGGACTTCGTCACGCTTCACGCCGCCTTGACCCCAGAAACGCACCACTTGATCGGAGAGCGGGAACTCTCCTTGATGAAAAAAACCGCCTACTTGGTGAATACCGCCCGAGGAGGGTTGGTGGACGAGCAGGCGCTCGTAAAGGCGTTGGAACAAGGAGAGATCGCCGGAGCTGGGCTGGATGTGTTCGAACAAGAACCCCCCAGTCCGGAAAACCCGCTTCTGCATTTGCCTAACGTGGTTGCAACTCCTCATATGGCGGGTTGGACAGAGGAAGCATTGTATCGGGAACAGAAGGAAGCAGCTATGGAGATAAAGCTGGTTTTGGAAGGAAAACCCCCTCGATACCCTCTTAACCCTGAGGCGTGGGAACGGAGGGCGAAATGACTTACGTGTACAGATGCGAGCTATGCGGCCAGGAGTTCCCCGGGGACGAGATCCACTATCGGTGCAGCTCCTGTAACGGCCCCCTCCTTATCACCTATGATTACCAGCATTTGAAAGGCCGGGTAACCGCCACAAAGTTGGCGGGGACGGGGCCGGGCCTATGGAGGTACAAAGCGCTTTTGCCGGTGCAACCGAACACCGAAGTGATTACCTTGGGGGAGGGGGGCACGCCTTTACTGGCGCCGAGGAAACTGGCACGGTTGCTGGGATTGTCTCAGCTTCTCATAAAATACGAGGGCAGCAACCCCACCGGTTC
>CAYUWL010000081.1:0-4421 GCA_964448595.1 uncultured Thermotogaceae bacterium | reverse complement strand
AGCCCTAATACGTCCGATTTCTTCACGTCGTACCCCGCGAGCATCCCCACTTCGGCCAGGATGTCGCTCGCCAAGATGGTGCCCTGGCCCCCGACTCCGGCCACCAATATGTCAAGCCCTTTCACCGTTCCTCCTTCCCCTCCGGTGCGTGGATGGCCCCCACTGGGCACACCTGCCGACAAACATCGCAGCCCACACACAGGGTGGGATCGATCGCGGCTTTGTTCGCCCCTGTCTTGGGGTTCCTGGCCTCCGATTTGACGACGGCTGGGCAACCCAAGCGGAAGCAGGTGCCACAAGCGATGCACGCATTCTCATCCACCCAGTAGGTACCCCCATGTGCTTTTGAAACCTGCACGCAGAGGCCACGAGTGATGAGGACGGATACCCCCTCGTAAGCGAGGCAATCCTTGAGCCCGTCCTCCACTTCCCTTACATCAAATGCGTTCACCACACGCACCTTCTCCACCCCCATGGCCCGGACCACCGCTTCGATGTCAATAACCTTGGCTGGTTGCCCATGCAGGGTCCATTGGGTCCCGGGATGATCTTGGTGTCCGGTCATGGCGGTGGTGCCGTTGTCCATGATGATTACCACACCGCGACTGCCGTTGTGGACCATGTTGGCCAAGGGGGCCATCCCGGAGTGGAAGAAGGTGGAGTCTCCGATGGTAGCCACTGCCCGCTCCGGCAAGCCTGCAATGGCCATCCCATGCAGAACCCCAACGCTCGCCCCCATGCAGCCCATGGTGTGCTGGGCATTGAAAGGAGGAAGACATCCTAGGTTATAGCAACCGATGTCCCCCGCCACCGGCACCCCAAGCTTGGCCAAAACAAAGTAAGTTGAACGGTGGGGACAACCTGGACAAAGAACCGGGATACGCGCGGGCAGTCCTTCCGGGGCCTGGTTTGCTGGACGAGGTACTCCCTCGGCCGGAAGGAGCCCTACTTCCGCCGCGAGCTCCGCGATTCTTTCGGGCAAAAGCTCTCCACAGGGTGGGAAGATATCCTTCCCCCGGACCTTGACCCCCAGCGCCCGGATCTGTTCCTCCAAGAACGGGTCCAGCTCCTCTACTACGACGAGCTCCTCAACGCTTCTCGAAAACTCCAGGATCAGGTTGTGGGGCAAGGGATAGGTCATGCCCAGCTTCAAGACCGACGCCTGAGGGAAAACCTCGCGTACGTAGGCGTAGGTGATCCCGCTTGTTATGATGCCGAGCTTGCGGTCTCGGTACTCCACACGGTTCAGGGGGCACTCCTCGGCGTAAGCGGCCAAGGTCTTTAGCCTTTCCTCCACTACCGGATGGCGTTCCCTGGCCCACATGGCAGTCATCACGTATTTTTTCTGGTTGCGGGGAAACGGGCCCACTTCCTTGGGGACCGGAGGCCGCTCCCCCAAGGTGACCACTCCCTTTGAGTGGGAAACGCGCATCGTGGTCCTGATGACCACCGGGGTGTCGAATCGCTCCGATATCTCGATGGCGCGGATCACGAAGTCCTTAGCTTCTTGGCTGTCGGCTGGCTCAAGCAATGGCACCTTGGCCAGCTTGGCGTACCAGCGGTTGTCCTGTTCGTTTTGGGAGCTGAACATCCCGGGGTCGTCGGCGGTCACGACCACCAAACCGGCCTCGCTACCAGTGTAGACGGCGTACATAAGTGAATCCGCCAGCACGTTCATGCCCACCTGTTTGGTGGTGACCAGGGCCCGCCGTCCCGAGTAAGCGGCCCCCGCCGCGGCATCCATTGCTACCTTCTCGTTGGTGGACCACTCGGCGTAGATCTCTTTTCCGTATTCCTTTGCGATCGTCTCCAGGATCTCGGAGCTTGGAGTTCCCGGATAGCCAGTAGCCACCTGAATTCCTGCTTCGTATGCACCACGAGCAATCGCCTCGTTACCCGAAAGCAGTGCCTTTTTCACTCGGAAACCTCCTCCCTTGAACCCTCGTTGAGAGGATCGAGTTCCATCAAAGCGTCCACCGCTTTCACCCCCTGGCCCGAGGGGAGCACGAGCAAAGGATTGATATCGAGGGCTCGGATGCGCTCCCCAAAATCCAAGGCCAAGTCGCCCACACGGACTAAGACATCTACGAGCGCGTCAAGGTCACCGGGCGGCTGGCCTCGAAACCCGGCAAGGAGTTTCCCCGCTTTGGTGCTGCGCACCATATCTAGGGCCTCCTCCCGTGTGAGGGGCGGGAGGCCCAAAGCCCGGTCCTGGAAGAGTTCTACCATGGTCCCTCCCAACCCGAACACCACCACCGGGCCGAAACTCGGGTCTCGAAGGACCCCTACAATCACTTCGGCCACGGCGCCGGTGACCATCTCCTGAACGAGGACACCGTCTAGCTCCTCTTTTCCGATATGCCGGATTGCATTGGCCCACACCTCGCGAAAGGCGCTGCGCAGCTCCTCCTCGTTCTTTATACCAAGCCGAACCACCCCTGCCTCGGTCTTATGCGGAAGCTTAGGGGAGACGGCCTTGACTGCTACTGGGTAACCAATGCGGGAGGCGGAGAGGGCTGCCTCCTCCTCATTGTGGCAGAGCACTTCCTTTGGGCAAGGGATTCCATATTCGGCGAGAACACGTTTGGCTTCGTGTTCAGAGAGCACCCCACCCCCCCGAACAAAAGGAAGATCTCGGGCCGGCGTCCTCTGCGAAGGCCGCAGAGGGAGAGGAGATCTTAGGCCCTTTGCGTAACCAATCAAGTGATGAACGGCCCGCAACCCCTCCCGAGTGCCCCGCAGCAAGGGGACTCCCCCTTGGTCGAAGATGCGGCGGAGATCGGGGTGAAGCCCGCCCGAGAGGTTGCTGATGGCAACGACCGGTTTCCCAGTTTCCCTTGCCACCTGCGCTGCCGCCTGGGCCACCACGGTGTACTGTTCTACCTGAGCAGGGGCCAAGCCATCGGGAGCGTCTTGGGAGATCACGAGGACGTCAACGGTGTCCTCCGCGGCAGCGGCTGCCATGCATGGAGGGTAGGTCTCATCGATCTTCCCACTACCCCAAGCGTCGAGGGGATTGGAGATCGCCGAGTAAGGGGGGAGTGCGTTTTGGAAGGCCTCTTTTGCTTGGGGTGACCAATCGGGAAACTCCAGATCTAACCCCTCCGCTAGATCCCCGATGAGGCCGATTTCTCCGCCGGACACCGTGATCATGCCCACCCGATTCCCTTTGGGGAGGTTGTCCTTAAGTTTTGTGAGGGCCTCTGCAGTCTCCAGCATCTCATCCAGGTCGTCTACCCGGATGACCCCGTATTTCTTGAACACTGCATCGTGCACTGCGTCGGAACCCGCCAGTGCCCCGGTGTGAGCCATTGCGGCTCGTTGTGCCATCCGAGACCGCCCCACCTTGAGTACTACGATTGGTTTCCCTTTGTCCCTTGCGCGCCGGGCAACCTCCAGGAACCTATCCGGCTGGCGGAACTGTTCTATAAAGGCCAGGATCACGTCCGTATGGGGGTCATCTATCATGTAAGCCATATAGTCTGTGCTGTCCAAAACGGCCTCGTTCCCGCTGGAGACGAGTAAGCTGAAGCCCAGGCCTCGGTTGGAGTTGGCGAGGGCCAAGCAAACTGACCCACTCTGGAGTACGGCCCCGATCCGTCCGGGCTTGAGGGATGGGGAGACCGGAGCGCTGTAGAGGGCCATCCTGGCTGGTGGGTTGAGAAGGCCCACACAATTAGGACCACAGAAAGCAATTCCGGCCTCGTCACAGAACCTGGCAAGCGTTGACTGTAAGGCCCTGCCCTCTGGCCCAGCTTCGGCGAAACCGCTTGCGAATGCCCACGCTGCCCGAACCCCGAGCTTGGCGGCCTCTTCCAGCACTGGGAGCACCTTGTCTCGATTAAGTAGGATCGCCACCGCTTCCACTCGGTGCCCATCCCGCGCCACTTCCGAGAGCGAGGGATAGCAGGGAAACCCAAGCACCGACTCATACCGGGGGTTGACGGGGTAGATCTGCCCTGGATATCCCAACTGGATCAGGTTCTCCACTACCTGACGGCCGGCGCTGGGGCGTTCCGAGGCCCCGACCACGGCAATAGAGCCTGGGGAGACCAGTGGTCTGAGATCGGTCTCAGAGCTCGGCATCGCAGTACCTACCAAACCGGGGTACGCCATTCGGGGTAGCGCTTGTCAATGCCCCGCACAATCTTTTGATATGCCTCGCGAATGGCCTGCGTGGTCGGCCCCGGCTTCCCATCCCCCACCGGCAACCGATCCACCGAGGCCACTGGCATAATCTCCCAACCCGTTCCCAGGAAGAACAGCTCATCGGCCATGTAAAGCTCGGTTCTATCGATGACACGTTCCTCGACAGGGATGTTGAGGATCTCTTGGGCGATGTGGATTACGGTATCTCGAGTGACGCTCTCCAAGATGTTGCTTGTGATCGGCGGGGTGACGAGCTTCCCATCGCGCACCAT
>CAYUWL010000080.1:0-4454 GCA_964448595.1 uncultured Thermotogaceae bacterium | reverse complement strand
TAGATCCCCACCCGGCGGGTCTTGGAAAATTGCTCCCCCCCGATCCAGTTCAGGTACTCGGTGGCCGAGATCTGATCAGGGAGGTGGTAGCCCTGGCCAGAGGCGATGAGCTGGCCCGGAAAGATCAGGGTGTGGAAGGGGATGTTGTCCTTGCCCTGGGCGTAGACCTGCCACACCTCGTCTCCAAACCAAAACTCCTTCCACCGCTCCTCCTCCCCGAGCCTGCGGAAGTGCTCGATGGTGGCAGAGACGTACCCCAGGGCGGCTTCCGCCCACACGTAGATGACCTTACCCTCAGCCCCGGCAAACGGCGCAGGGATCCCCCACTCGATGTCCCTCGTAACCGCTCGGGGCCGGAGCCCCTCTTGGATCATGCGCTCGGTGAAAAGCTTCACGTTGCCCTGGAAACTTCGGCTTCTTACGTACTCAAGTAGCTTGGGGGCGAGCCTCTCCAGGTCCAGGTACCAGTGGCGGGTCCTCTTCCTCACGATGTCCGTAGCCCCGCAGAAGGCACAGTGGGGGTCGATGAGCTCCTCAGGCTCAAGCAGCGCCCCGCAGGCGTCGCACTGGTTCCCCTGGGCGGCCGGATACCCACAGCGGGGGCAGGTCCCCACGATGAACCGATCCGCTAAAAAGCGCTTGCAACCGTTGCAGAAGGCGCGCTCCTCCTCCCGGGAGATGATGTAGCCGTTCTCATCCATCTGGCGGTAGATCTCCCGGACGAACTCCTTGTGGACCGGTGATTCGGTGGTGGTGTAGTTGTCGATGGCTACCTCGAATTTTTCCAGGACCTGGGAGATCTCCCGGTGGACGCGGCCTGCGAGCTCTTTAGGCGAAAGCCCCTGCCGATAGGCCTCGTACTCGATCTTGGTGCCATGGGCATCCGTGCCCGAGACGTGCAGCACCTCATACCCCATGAGGCGCCAGAACCGGGTGAGCACGCCCCCGGAAAGGAGGCATCCCACCAGGTTTCCCAGGTGAAGCATTCCAGAGCCGTATGGCCAGGCACTGCACACCAAGACACGTCTTACGCCTTCCTTCAAAACTTACCTCCTAACGGCTGACGATTATAGAGGGCAAGAGGGGTTGCGGCTACGAATTCAAGGGAGCTGGGCCAGGGCCCGCTCCACACCCTCCTTCTCGCGATTGAGGCGCTCAAGATCCGCTTGGATGGTCCCGTACTCCTCGGCGGTGAGCTCACCTTCGAGGTCCTTCTTAAGGCGTCTGATCTCCCGCTCGATGATCGCTAGCGCTTGCTGGTAGTAACTCTTGGCCTCATCATAACGGTAGGTGCCCTTGGCGATGTCCCCAAGGAGGATCAGGGCCCGCTCAAAACGCGGGTTGATGTTTAGGATCTCCTTGAGCCTGGCCTCGGCTGCCACATAGTCCTTTTTCTCCTTGAGCTCCAGCACCGCAAGGAGGTAGCGGGCCCCGAGCTCGGTGTCCCGGCTGGGCCGAGTGGAGAGGAGCTCGGTGAGTAGAGCCCGGGCCTCGGCATAGTCCCCGAGCTCGACATCCACCGATGCCAGGTTAAGGTATAGGGGCTCGGGCTTGTAGCGCTTAAAGGCAGCGCGGAAGGTGGCCTGGGCCCCGGAAAGGTCCCCGGCCTGGAGCTTGGCCAAGCCCAGCCAATACAGGGAAAGGCGGGGGCAGAAGTCCAGGGCCACCGCCCGGGCAAGTTGCGCCCTTGCCCGGGGGACATTTCCCAAGTAAAGCGAGTTCTGGCCGGCGAACAGGTACCGATCCGCCATAAGATCCCGCACGGCGATCACCGAGACGAGAAGCCCTCCTATTGCCAGGCCCGCCACCACACCCTTGAGGGCCTTCCCCCTAAGGCGGAGGGAAAAGCTTCCCACCGGGCCGTAACGGGGGGAGAAGGCGACCCCCAGGGCGACCAGGAAGGCGAGGCTCGAGGCAGGGAGGTGCCAGGGGAAGCTGACCGCCGCGTGGACGAAGACGGTGATAAGGCCCGCCCCGAGGAGGAGTAGCTCAAGGCGCCTTTCCGGATCCCCTTGGGCGGCGATGCGCCGAAGGCCCCAGTAGGCGACGAGCCCTATCCCGCAAACGAGCACCAGAAACCCTACCGCCCCGGTTTCCGCGGCCAGCTGGACGTATTCGTTGTGGGCTTGAGCCGCCCGGGCGATGGGGAAGTTGTAGCCCGCCCCCCGCGGGGTGGCCAAGAAATCGGCCTTGTAGGGGACGAAGTTTATCTTGTAGCCCCCAAGGCCCACTCCAGTGAGGGGATGGTCCTGCCACATCTCATAGCCCACCCACCAGTCCCAGGCCCGCACCCGGCCCGCGTTTTTCTCCCACACCCCTCGCACCCCCGGGATGGGCGTCGTGGGCGGGATGACGAGAAAAAGCCCCAGGAGGGCCACGGCCAGCACGGGGACCCACGCCCAGCGGAAGCGGCGGATGAGCCGCCCCACGCCGAAGGCCGTCCCCCCCAGGGCGGCAAGGAACGCCAGCGCAAGCCCCAATCCCTTGCCGCCCAGCACCCCCCCCAGGGCAGCCAGGCAAACCCCTGCACCCCCTGCCCACCAAGGCCACCTCAGGCCCTTCCATCCCCGCACAGGCCACAGTCCCAGTCCCAAGGCCACAAATCCCGCCCCGCAAAGCAGCCCCACCCTGACCCCGGTCTGCTGCACGAACAGGGCCATGGCCAGCACAAACCCAAGCCCCCCCAAGGCCAAAGCCTTGGCCCAGGGCCGCCTGAGCCTGAAAAGCAGGATCCCCGCCGGGAAGAGGAGGTAGGAGAGAAAACCCCCCAGATAGTTCCGGTTCCCCATGGTGGAGATGAGGGCACTAAGGCCCGTCCCCGGCCCTCCCTGCAGCAGCCCCAGATATTGTAAAAGTCCGTAAAGTCCAGCTAGAAAACCAGAGGAAAGAAGAGCGGAAAGGAGTAGGGCCACCGCTCGGTCCTCCTGGGCCGTATTTGCGATGAGGAGGTAAAGGAAGCCGAAGTAAAGGAAAAGGACGGCCGACTGAAGCACCACACAGGCCGGCGCCCCTCCGGCCAGGGAAACCAGGGATGCCACCAGCATCCCGGGGAGCACGGGCCAAAGACAGGTGACCTCCACCTCCGACTTCCGCTCAAGGAGCCCCTCGATCCCCCACAGGATGAGGAGCAGGGAGACGAAAGTCAGGGTGTAAATGGACTTTGTGTACCCGTACTCGGTGTTCCCTGGGAGGAAGAAAAGGGGCATGGAGAAGACGAAAAAGCTCAGGGCTACTAGTCGCCCCCTCCTGAGGCGCCTGGAGGTGATTTTGCCCTTGGGCCGGCCTTTCTTTTTCTTGGCCATAAGGGGAGTTTAGGATGTGCCCTTGTCCTGGGGCAAGCCGGAAAGGAGCTTCCTCACCCGCCCCCAGCCTCCCAGGGCCTCCACCACCGGAAGGAGCCTCCCCCAAAGGGCGGGTTTCCCCAAAACCTTTTGCAGTAAGGCCGAGGGGCGGTCGATGTCGGCCTGCTCGGCGATGAATCCGAGAAGTTTTCCGTCGTTCAGGACGGAGAAGGCCCTATCTATGTCCTCGTCGGATAGGTGCTTTAGGACGTGGCGAGCGCGCAGGCCAAAGGACAGCTCCTCGCCGATTGCATTCCGCCAGCTTTCCTCATACCTTTGCAGGGCTGAGGGGCCTTGGGCGGCGAGCTGGCCTGCTAGCTGAGCGCATACGGCCCCAAAATAGAGCCCTCCCCCCGAGGTGGGCTTCACCTGCCCGGCGGCGTCCCCCACCAAGAGCACACGTCCCGCTGTAGTGCGGGGTGGTGGTCCGATGGGGATGAGCCCCGCCACTTTGGCCACCACCTCGGCCTGCGGGAACCGGGTTGCCAGCAGGCGGTCCAAAAGCTCACCTGCAACCTTTCCGTGTTGGGTAGCCAGGCCCACCCTCAGTTCGCCATCACCGGCCGGGACCGCCCAGGCGAAGAACCCCGGGGCCACCTGCCTGCCCAGAAACACCTCCACCTGCTCCCTGGGGATCTCGGCGCGCACGATGGCCTGGAGGCCCACCAAGAGCTCCTTGGGCCGGGAAAGACCCGCCCAGCGGGCCACCGAGCTCACCGGCCCATCCGCCCCGATCAGGACCTCACAGCTCACCTTTCCGGAGGTGGTGTGCACCAGCCCCTCGGCATAGCCGGTGGCGGCCACCCCGGCCCGCACTTCCACCCCGGCTTCCCCGGCCCGGGCAAGGAGCAGGCGATCCAGCCCGGCCCTATCGATAACGTAGCCTTTTGTCCTTTGGGAGGAAAGCTCAAGCATTTGGCCGCCGGGGGAGTGAATCCGGGCGGCACGGATCTTCTCTCGGATCAGGGAAGGGGGAATGGAAAGGAGCTCTACCGCTTGCGGGCTGACAAGGCCGGTACAACGGGCCGGAGCCCTGGTGGCCCGCTCAAGGAGCAAAACCTTTGCCCCGGCCTGGGCCGCTGCCACCCCCGCCAGGGCCCCTGCCGGCCCCCC
>CAYUWL010000079.1:0-4524 GCA_964448595.1 uncultured Thermotogaceae bacterium | reverse complement strand
ACCTCAACGAGCCGGAGGAGATCCGCAAGGCCCTCCAGGAGGCGGTCGATCGGGCACAGGCCACCGGACTGGACATCCAAGTTCATACGTTTAACCCCCATGGGGTGTCCGGGGTGGCTGTGATTGCCGAGTCCCACATCTCCATTCACACTTGGCCGGAGCTTTCGTACGTGGCGCTGGATGTGTTCACCTGTGGGGACAAGGCGATCCCTGAGGCTGCCGTGGAGGTGTTCCGGGAGCTCTTCCGGCCCCAGCGCGTGGAAGTGCTGGAGATAAAGAGGGGAATCCAGCTATGAGCGCCGGAGATAGATGCGGAGACTGGTTATGTGAGGAGCAAACCGAAGGCGTAGAGCTTCGCTTGCGCGTTCGGCGCTGGCTCGTCCGTCGGAGGACCCCGTACCAGGAGCTGGTGCTGGCCGAGACAGAGGAGCTCGGTCGGGTGCTCGCCCTGGATGGGAAGATTATGCTCTCCGAGCGGGACGAGCCTTTTTATCACGAGATGCTGGTGCACCCCGCTTTGCTCTCCCATCCCTCGCCCGAGCGCGTGCTGGTGGTGGGAGGAGGTGATGGGGGCACCCTGCGGGAGGTGCTGCGACACCCCAGCGTGAAACAGGCGGTTTTGGTGGAGATCGACCACGCAGTTATTGAAGCCTCCCGAAAGCACCTCGCTTCCGTACACCAGGGAGCATTTGATGATCCCAGGGCCAAGATCGTAATCGCCCCGGGCGAGGAGTTCATGGCCCGGCACCATGGGGCGTTTGACGTGATCTTGATCGACTCCACGGACCCCGTCGGTCCCGGGGAAGCACTCTTCACCTCGGAGTTCTTCGCAGCGTGCCGTGAGGCCCTCCAGGAGGGGGGGCTCCTTGCCCTTCAGGCGGGCACCCCCTTCTATTGGCCCGAGGAGCTTGCCCAGGTAGTGGAACGCCTGAGGCACACCTTCCCCCATGTAGGGGTGTATCTGGGACACGTGCCCACTTACCCCTCGGGGATGTGGTCCTATGTGCTTGCGGGACTGTTTGACTTCCGAAAGGCAGACTCCGAGCTTGGGGGAAGGTTTGCCGCGCGTGGCCTTTCCACCCGTTACTATACCCCCGCTTTGCATCGGGCCGCCTTCGTCCTTCCCTGGTTCGTGGAGGAGCTTCTGGACCTTTCTCCCAAGGCCGTCCCCAGATGAGCCTCCGTCCACTTTTCTTCCTTTCGGCGGATCGCCCCTCCGAGAAGGCCGAGGTCGCCATCCTGGGGGTGCCCTTGGAGCGGACCGTTTCCTTCCGGGGCGGACCGGCCCAGGCTCCGGCGGCGATTCGTCTCGCCTCCGATTCGGTGGAGTCATATTCCGCCATCTTCCGGGCCGACCTCTCTGAGATCGGCCTCTGCGACCTGGGGGACATCGGCGTCCACATGCCTCTGGCCAAGGTGCTTTCCTCCCTCGCCCAGGAGGTCGAAACAATCTTGCGGACGGAAAAATTTCCGGTGGTGTTGGGGGGCGAGCACACGATCACCTTGGGGGCGGTGCGGGGGGCGGTGGCGGCGGTGGGGCGGCTGCAGCTTCTGGCCCTGGATGCCCACTCGGACCTCAGGGACGAGTACGAGGGGGAAAGGGTGTGCCATGCGACCGTGCTCCGGCGCTGTCAGGAGGAGGTGGAGCGGCTCGTCATCGTAGGGGCCAGGTCGTTCTACGGTGGCGAGGTGGAGGAGCCAGTGTTCGCCGAGCGCCACGACTTCGCAGAGAAGTTGGACCCAGGCCTTCCCCTGTGGCTTTCGCTGGACCTGGACGTGCTGGATCCGTCTCTCTGCCCCGGCGTCACCAACCCCGAACCTGGCGGGCTTTCTTATCTTGAGGTGATCGAGATCTTCCGGAACCTGCGGGGGTTCAACGTGGTGGGGATGGACCTGGTGGAACTGGCCCCGCCTTATGACCCCTCAGGCGTTTCGGCGATCACCGCTGCCAAGCTCGTGGTCGAGGCGATCTGCGCTTTCTGTAGTGGGCCAACACATGTTGACCCCCCTTAGAGGCCCAGTTCACCGCCACCTCATCTAGCGGGATAATCGGGAAGGCGGTCTTCGCCCTCCCCAGACAAGGGATGAAAAACTCCCCCGAACTCAGAGCCCCAGTCTTCCTGTCAGTCCACACCGAAAGTGTCTCTCGGCTAAGAACCTAAACCTGGTTCTCCCTCCAGGAACGTCCACTAGGAGCATGGTGTCTCAAGATATGCCTGACCGTTCCCTCAAGCAGGCCCAGAGCCTGGGCGATGCGTCTTCTTCCCCAAACCCGCCCCCCTGCAGGGCCAGTACCTTTTCCTCCACCTCCCTGGGAAGGGATGCCACACTTTTTCAAAAGCTTCTCAAATGCCCCCAAAGCCGGCCTTGGGGGTGGGTCACCATCTCCCCTCTGTGGTTGAGAGGTGGGTCCGTGATAAAGGCCTGAGCAGCCTTGGGGGGAGTTTTGAAGTAGCTTCTAGGGATTGAGTGCCTTCGCCCCGGGGCCGGGGTGAACCTCGAGTGCCCGCGCCTCCCGGCCGAACTTACGCCGGTAGGCCTGCCGGATCGCGGCAACGTACGCGTCCGCCTCACCCTCGGGAACCAGGTGCAGCGTCACCCCCCCGAACCCCCCGCCCACCAGGCGCGCCCCCAGCGCCCCATGCGCAAGGCCCCAGTCCACCAGGAAATCCAGCTCCGGGGTGCTCACTTCAAATAGATCCCGCAGTGACCTATGCGAGGCGGAAAGGAGCCGTCCCACCGTTTCCGCATCCCCATTCTCCAGGGCGCTTGCTGCCACAAGCACCCGGGCGTTCTCCTCCACCACGTGTTTCGCCCGCCGCCAAAGCCGCTCGGGCATCTTCGAAGAGACCGCTTCCAGCATTCCCTCGTCCACGTCCCGGAGGGAGGCGATTTCCCTTTCGGGGAACCTTTCCGTGAGCCAGCGTGTGGCCTCCTCACATTCGCGCCGGCGCTCGGCGTACCCGGAGCTCGAAAGTGCACGGCGCACGGCACTGTCGATCACCAGGAACGCCACGCCCGGGAGCTCAAGTGGAACCGATCGGTGCTCCAGCGTGCGGGTATCGAGGAGCAACGCTCGATCAGGCTCTGCAAAGTAGACCACGTACTGGTCCATGATCCCGCACGGCATGCCCACGAAGCCGCTTTCTGCTCGCTGGCAAAGGCGGACGACCTCAAGGCCGTCGATCTCCACCCCGTACAGTCTGGCCAGCCCCACTGCCAGGGCCACCTCCAGGGAGGCAGAGCTGGAGAGTCCCGCCCCCAGCGGGACGTTCCCCACAATGGCCGCCTCGAACCCGTGAGGAAAATCCGTGTGTGCGGAGAGCTCACGCAGTATGCCCAACAGGTAATCCGGCCACCCCCCTTGTGGCTTGAGTTTCTCTGGGGCGAGCTCAGCGGAGAAAAACTCATCGAAGGAGGCGGCGTAGGCGCATGCCCGCAGGTCCTCCCTGGGGCGCAGGGCGATCTCGGTACAGCGATCGATGGCAAAGGGGAGGACGTATCCCTGGTTGTAGTCCGTGTGCTCCCCGATGAGATTCACCCGCCCGGGGGCCCGGGCCACCACCGGGGCCGGTCCGGGGCCGAACTTTTCCTTAAGGAGCTCGGCGGCCTTGGGGTGCTTCATGAGAGGAGGAGATCCGGGCGCCTGCGCCCCTCAACCTCCACCGTGGGCCAGTTGGGATCGAAGGTCAAGTTCTCCAAACCATCGCGGGTGATGAGGAAGGTGTCCTCGGCCTTGGCCCCGGGGAGGGAGGGGTTCCAAGCCACCGCCATCCCTTCCTCAAGGTGGGTTCTCTCGCCCGGGGTGGCCAGGACCTCCCGCGGCCGGTACCCGGCGATGCCCCCCTGGTGGTGCTCCTCGAAGGCCTCTGGCCTTCCGATCGCCCGGTAGGCCCCTTGGATGGCTGAAAGGACCTCTCCCAACGTGGCCCCAGGCCGGGTGGCGCCGAGGGCGGCCGCTTCCACGAGGAGGACCTTGTTGTAGAGTCCTTCGGCCTCGGGATGACCGAAGGAGCGGAGCCGGGTGAGGTTTGCGATGAGCCCCTCCCTGCGGCCGCAGATCACCGCCATGAAGAGCCTCCCTAGGGAGCGGTCCTTGGGCAGGGGATGGCGCCACTTGAAGATCCGCTCCTCCCCGGCCACGAGCAGCACCACCGGCTGGATCCCCCAGGAGAGGGCCTCCTCTGCGATAGCCCCGGCGAGCTCCCTTTCCGTCCACTGGGGCCGGGCAGCCCGCACCGCTTCCCCCACACAGCGGGCCGCGTCCCGTCCCAGGGCCCGGAAGCGCTCCTGCTCCTCGGGGGAGAGGACGAGCCTCAAGGGGGTGAGGTCGTGTTCTAGGTCGCTGGGTCGCCCGGGTTCGGGCACTGCATACCAGGGGTAAGCGACCACCTCATCGATCCCAGTGACCTCCTCCTCCACCAGGCGCCCCTCCTCGATGCGGGAGGTATGGAGCTTCACCTTTCCCTCCACCACTTCCAACCAGGCCACGCCCTCCCCGGCCACCACGGTGTTGTCTCCGCC
>CAYUWL010000078.1:0-4629 GCA_964448595.1 uncultured Thermotogaceae bacterium | reverse complement strand
TCAGGATCCCCCGCCGGGCCCGCACCTCTTCCATGTTAGCTAGGGCCTTGTCCCAAAGCTCCTCCCGGGTGACCAAGAACACCACCGGCATCTTCTCATCGATCAGGGCGATGGGGCCGTGCTTCATCTCCCCGGCCGGGTACCCCTCGGCATGGATGTAGGAAATCTCCTTAAGTTTCAGGGCACCTTCCAGCGCCAGGGGGTAAAGCATCCCCCGCGCAAGATAGAGGAAATCGGACTTTTGGTAAAACCTTTCGGCAAGCTCCTCAACAGCTTTCTCTAACTTTAGGGCTTTGGCCACCAGGGCCGGGCCCCGGGAGAGCGTCTCCAGCTCCGCCTCCATCTCTTCCCGGGAAATGAGCCCGCGGGCGTGGGCAAGCCTGAGGCCCAAAAGTGCTAAAGCGGCGAGCTGGGCAGTGAAGGTCTTGGAGGCCGCCACCCCGATCTCAAGGCCTGCTCGGGTGTAAAGGACACCGTCCGACTCCCGGGGGATGGCCGAGCCCACGATGTTGGAGATCGCCAGGGCTTTGGCCCCTCGGGAGCGCGCCTCCCGCACCGCCATCAGGGTATCCACCGTCTCCCCGGACTGGGAGACGGCTACCACCAAGGTGTTCGGCCCCACCGCCGGGGCCTTGTATCGGAATTCCGAGGCGATCTCAGCCGCCACCGGGATCCCCAAAAGCGGCTCCCACAGGTACTCGGCCACCAAGGCCGCGTGGTACGAAGTGCCACAGGCGATGAGGTAGATGTGATCGATATCCTTGAGGTCGTCGTCTGAAAGCCCCCTTTCCCAAGGGGACCAGAGCTGTCCCCGCAGGGTATCGGCCACCGCCTGGGGCTGTTCGTGGATTTCCTTTTCCATGAAGTGCCGATACCCCCGTTTCTCCGCGGTCAGAGGGTCCCAGGGCACGTGTCGGAACTCAGGGGCCTTGGGAGTGCCTTCGGCATCCCATAGCTCCACCTTGCCCGGCCTGATCCGGGCCACCTCTCCATCCGAAAGGAAGCAGAAGTCCCGAGTGTAGGGAAGCAGGGCCGGGGCATCGGAGGCCACGAACCCCTCCCCATCGAGGAGCCCGAGTACCAAGGGGCTACCTTTCCTTGCCACTACGATCTCATCCGGGTGGTCGGCGTGGATCACGGCGATGGCGAACGCCCCTTGCGTCTCGGCCAACGCCTGGCGTACGGCTGCCGCAAGGTCCCCTTGGTAGCTTTCCTCCACCAGGTGCACCAACACCTCGGTATCGGTCTGGGACTTGAACCTATGGCCCGAGGAGGCGAGGCGCTCCCTCAAGGCGCGGTGGTTCTCGATGATGCCGTTGTGGACCAGGGCGATCTTGCCCGTGCAGTCGGTATGGGGATGGGCATTCTCCTCGGTAGGGAGGCCATGGGTGGCCCAGCGGGTATGGCCGATCCCGAGATGTCCAGGGAGGGGAGCCGATCTTACAGCTTCCCGGAGCTTGTCGATCTTCCCCACCCGGCGGATGAGCTTGAGGCGCCCGTCCCCAAGCACGGCCAGGCCCGCCGAGTCGTAGCCTCGGTACTCGAGCCGGGCCAGGCCATCCAGAAGGACATCCTGGGCCTCCCGCGGGCCCACATACCCCACTATTCCACACATAAGCGCCCAGCATTATAGCCCGAATGTAACGGGGGCCATTGTCGCACTTGACCGCCTGGGGCTATAATGTCGTGTCCGCTTTGGCGGACAAAGGGGAGGGACAAGATGAAGGAAGCGGAAGTGAAGGCTCTGCTCGTGGATCCGATGAATAATTCTCCGGTGATTTTACTTAAAGATCGCAACTCCTCCAAGGCCATGCCGATCTGGATCGGTGAGGCCGAGGCCATGTCCATCGCCCTCGAGCTACAAGGGCAAACCTTCCCGCGCCCTCTCTCCCATGACCTGATGAGGCGGCTCCTCGAGGCCCTGGGTGGAACGTTGGAGCGGGTGGTGATCTCGGGCCTCAAGGAGGGAACCTTCTACGCTACCCTCTACGTCCGCACCTCAACCGGTGAGGTGAAGGAGATCGATGCCCGGCCCTCGGACTCGGTGGCATTGGCCCTGCGCACCCGATCGCCCATCTACATCGCCGATGAGGTGTTCGAGCAGTCCGCCATCGAATCGCCGTTTGCCGAGGAGGAGCGTTTCCACGAGTTCGTTGACCGGGAGCTCAGGCTGTCGGAGTTCCGCAAGCGTGCTCAGTCCTCTTAGCTATTCCCAAATTGTCTTCCTGGCCGGAGGGAGGGTGAGCACCTCCCGCAAAGTCAGGCCGACATTGGTCTTGAGGCTGAGCAAGCTCATGCTGAGGGGCAAGTCCCCATCCTTTCCTCCGAGGTAAAGCCGCACCCGGTGCGGGACCTGTTCATCTTCGTCTAGCCAGAGCACGGCCCGCCGGAAGGCGGGGGCGCTGGCAAGCCGTCCGCTCACCTCAAGCCGAATCGGCCCGCGCAGGGTGGGGAGGCCTGGCCAGGGGGTCCCAAACGCAGGTAGCGTAAGCTCGATGTCTGGCTCGGAATCTCCTTCTCCAGCGACGAATGAAGAAAGCGGCGCAAAGAGGACCCCTGAGTCAAATGGATCCTCATGCCTAGTTAAGGCTGCAGGAAGTGAATACTCCTGAACCCTTTCTAGAAATTGGTCCCAACCCTCGCCTAACCTCTCCCTCCGGGCTGTGACGCGCACGGTACCCAATCGAATCCCGGTGATCAGTTCCCTGGGGTCGAAGTTCACCCAGGGAAACGGACTCCCAGCCTCCTCAGGGGCGTCCTGGGGCAGGGTGAGTCTGACGATCACCCCCTGGCCGCCTTGAGGGTCCGGCCGCCAGTGGGCGAGGAGGCCGCTGCGCAGGGTGAACATCTCCCCTCGCAACTCCTTGGGGGCAAGGATGCTGATCTTGAGCGCTCCTCCGTCCTCCCCCCTGAGCCATTGGAGCTGAAACGCGACGGCAGGTCCCTCCGGTCCGGTGAGGACGATGTGGGCATCGAGATCGTGGGCTGCCTGCAGGGTTTGCAGGACCTGAACCAACATCCCCTCCGGACGGTTCGGATCCAGGGTCACGAGCCAAGGGACACTGGAGGCGACCAGGCTGGCTAGCAAGCCCACCAGGATCAACGGCCAAAGCTGCTCAGGCATATCGCTATGATAACCTCCCAAGCTTGTTGGCGCGCACGAGGGCTTCTAGAATGCCTCCCGGTGATGGATATGAAGCTGAGGTCGATATGCGAGGCGGATGTCCGTGGAAGAAGGGTGCTGCTCAGGGCCGATTTCAATGTGCCCCTGAAGGACGGGCAGGTGGCGGACGACTTTCGCATCCGGGCTGCCCTGCCCACGATTCGTTGGCTGCTTGAACACGGGGCCAGGGTAGGGGCCTGCTCCCACCTGGGACGCCCCAAGGGCAAGAGGGTGGAGGAGCTGCGCCTGGCGCCGGTGGCTGAGCGGCTGTCCCAGCTCCTCGGCCGGGAGGTGCCGGCGCTCTCCGACTGCATAGGGGATGAGGTAAAGAAGGCCATAGAAGGCCTTTCCGAAGGGGAGATAGTCCTGCTTGAGAACGTGCGGTTTCATCCCGGAGAGGAGGAGAACGACCCGGACTTTTCCCGCAAACTCGCCGCCCCGTTTGACCTATATGTGAATGATGCCTTTGGCACCGCCCACCGGGCCCACGCCTCCACCGAGGGGGTGGCCCGGCTCCTCCCCGCCTACGCCGGGTTTTTGCTGGCGCGCGAGGTGGAAGTCCTGTCCGGGATCACGGAGAATCCCCGCCGCCCCTATTACGTCCTGGTGGGGGGCAAGAAGGCCAAGGACAAGCTGGGGGTGCTCACCGACCTTCTCCCGAAGGTGGACGGGTTCCTCATCGGGGGAGGGGTAGCGTTCACCTTCCTTGTGGCCCAGGGAAAGGACGTGGGGAGCTCTATCGTGGATGAGGAGCTTGTGCCCACCGTGCGCGAGCTCATGACCGAGGCCAAGGCCCAGGGCACGGAGATCTGGCTTCCCGTGGACGTGGTAGTGGCTCGGGAGCTGTCTGAGGCCGCCGAGACGAGGGTGGTCCCGGCGGACGCCATCCCCGAGGGCTGGATGGGGCTGGACATCGGGCCGGAGACGGTGCAGGCATTCACGCGGGTGCTAAAAGAGGCGGGGACTGTGGTGTGGGCCGGGCCCATGGGTGCCTTCGAGTACGCCCCGTTTTCGAAAGGCACCGAGGGCATCGCCAAAGCCTTGAGTGAGTCCCCGGCTTTCACCGTGGTGGGCGGCGGTGAGACCGGGGAGGCGGTGGTTAAGTTGGGCATGGACGCGAAGTTTGGACACCTGTCCACCGGGGGCGGGGCGACCTTGGCCTTCCTGCGCGGAAAACCCATGCCGGCCCTGGAGCCCCTCCGGGCGGAGTAGCCCGAGTCTGCCCAGGCCGGTATAATTTATTTGGTTGAGCGGGCATAGCTCAGTTGGTAGAGCGTCAGCTTCCCAAGCTGAAGGTCGCGGGTTCGATTCCCGTTGCCCGCTCCAGATCTTTTGGGTGTAAGCCCAGTGGCGTCAGCCGGCGGCCAGCTCCAGCAGGGCCGCGACCAGGGCTGCGGCACGCTCCAGGTCTTCGACCAGGATGTGCTCATCCGTGGTATGAGCTGCCCGTGCCCCCATCCCCAAAA
>CAYUWL010000077.1:2226-4709 GCA_964448595.1 uncultured Thermotogaceae bacterium | reverse complement strand
GCTCGCCAGCCCAGTGGTACCTGCCCGGAGAGCTCCACCATCTGGTCCTTGTCGGTCTGATTCTTGATCTGGATGGTGAAGGTGAAGTCCTTTCCGGCCGCGTTCTCCAAGGATGGGTAGTCCACAAGAAGCTGAAGCACTTCCTCGGGCTGCTCCTCCTCCTGCGGAGCCTCAGCCTGCAGGGTCACGTTCACCTGGATGGAGTGCTGGACGGCGCCGTCTTTTGTGGCTGCGGTCAGGGTGAAGGCGTAGTCACCACCAGGGGTGCCCTCCGGGGGCTTGGCCTTGAACCGGACCGTGAGAGGTTCCTCTTGCCCGGGAAGGAGATGTACCGACTTGATCTGGAGGGTGGGATAAGAGGAGGTCTCAAACCGCCCGTTCCAATCCTCAGGCCCGGATACGGAGAGGACCACATCCTCCGGAGTGGGTCCGGTGTTCTGGAGCTTGACATCCAGGGAGACCTCCCGCCCCTCGGAGATCACCAGCGCCGGATATTGCGTGTAGAACTCGAATCCCCGTTGCGTGCCTTGGGCCAGGAGCGGGAAAACCAAAGATACAAGTCCGAATGCTACGAGAAGAAAACGCCTCCCCTTGTACATGGTCGCCACCTCCATGTTGTCCACAAAGAAAGGTGTCCTACCATCATTTTTATAGGATGTAACGGGAGAGTTCAAGGTCCGCTGCCAGGCCGGAAACCCTCTCCCGCACGTACTTGCGGTCGATCACGAACCTCTCTCCCTGATGGAGGTCGGCGGAAAAGGACAGCTCCTCCATCACGCGTTCCATCACCGTGATCAGCCGCCGCGCCCCGATGTCCTCCAGGGCCCGGTTGAGCTCGGCGGCTACGCGTGCGATCTCGCCTACAGCCTCGTCGGTGAACTCCACCTCTACCCCCTCCGTGGAGAGCAGAGCTTGATATTGCTTGGTGAGGGCATCCTCCGGCTCGGTGAGGATTCTTCTGAAGTGATCCTCGGTGAGGGGGTGAAGCTCGACGCGGATGGGCAGCCGCCCCTGGAGCTCGGGCATGAGGTCGCTGGGCTTGGCCTGGGAGAAGGCGCCGGCCGCGATGAACAGGATGTTGTCGGTGCGCACCGTCCCGTGCCGGGTACGCACTGTGGTCCCCTCAAGGAGCGGCAGGAGGTCTCGCTGCACCCCTTGGCGGGACACCCCTGGGCCGCCCCGCTCCTCCGCCCCGCCCAAGGCGAGCTTGTCCAGCTCGTCGATGAACACGATCCCCGCTTCTTCGGCCAGGCGCACCCCCTCGGCCCGCACCTCCTCCATGTTCAAAAGCCGCTCCAAGGCCTCCTCCCGCAGGACCTCCCGCGCCTTTGCCACCGTCATCCGCTTGAGCTTCCGCGGGGCGGGAAAGCCGGAAAAGAGCTGTGAGAGGTCAAGCCCAAGCTGGTCTATCCCCGCCTCGGAAAAGACCGAGATCTGGGGGGCCAGGGACTCCTTTACCGGGATCTCCACCCACTGGTCCTCCAGTTCCCCGGCTCGGAGCCTTTCCCTAAGCCGCTCCCTTGCCCCCTCCCCCCCGGCCGCCCCGGAAAGCAGCGCATCAAGCAGCCGCTCCTCGACGAATCGGTCCGCCTCCCGCTCCACCCTCCGGGCCTCCCGGGCCCGCACCAGCGAAATCGCCACCTCCACCAAATCCCGGATCATGGACTCCACGTCCCGTCCCACATACCCGACCTCGGTGTACTTAGTGGCCTCCACCTTGAGGAAGGGGGAGTCGGTGATCTGAGCCAGGCGTCGGGCGATCTCGGTCTTCCCCACGCCCGTGGGGCCGATCATGAGGATGTTTTTCGGGCGCACTTCCCGGCGCACCTCATCTGGCAGGGCCGCGCGGCGGATGCGGTTCCTGAGGGCGATGGCCACCGCCCTTTTGGCCTCCTCCTGGCCCACGATGTAGCGGGAAAGTTCCTGCACGATCTGGCGTGGGGTGAGACCGGGGAGGGTCACCAGCGCACCTCCTCCACGATGATGCGGTCGTTGGTGTAAACGTCGATCTCCGAGGCGATGAGCAGGGCCTTTCTGGCGATCTCGCTCGGGGGGAGGTCGGCATGACGCATCAGGGCCCGGGCGGCGGCCAGGGCATAGCCCCCGCCGGAGCCGATCCCGGCCAGCCCGTCGTCGGGCTCCAGCACATCCCCCTGCCCCGTAATGAGAAGCAAGGCCTCCTCCGAGGCAGCGAGGATCACGGCCTCCAGGCGCCTCAAAGCCCGGTCGGTACGCCACTCCTTGGAAAGCTCCACCGCCGCCCGCCGGAGGGAACCGTGCTCCTTGAGTTTGCCCTCCAGACGTTCGAGCAATGCCAGGCCATCCGCCGTCCCCCCGGCAAAGCCTGCAAGCACCTTGCTCCCGTAGATGCGGTGCACCTTGCGGGCGCCCGCCTTCACCACCCGCGTCTCCATGGTGGCCTGGCCATCACAGGCCATGACCGCGCACCTCTTCTCCTCCGAGCGAATGGCAAGGACAGTGGT
>CAYUWL010000077.1:0-2126 GCA_964448595.1 uncultured Thermotogaceae bacterium | reverse complement strand
GGAGGATGGTCCGATCGCGGGCCCGTGCCCAGGCCGCGATCCGCACCAGCCGGACCCGCAGCTCGCGCGGAAGATCGGCTGGGATCTCCTCCTCGGCCGCTTCCCAATCCTCCGCGGTGGGCTCCTCCACCTCCGGGCGGCGGGGTGGGGCGGGTTGTGGCAGCACGTGGAAGCGGAGTGTCTTGACGGGGCTTTCTGGCACGAGCTGGGAAAGCCGTGCCAGGAGCTTTCCCTCAAGGAGGCGGAGCTCCATGGCCGCCACGTGACTTGCTACCGCGATGTGCAGGGTGCGCCCTTCCACATACAAGGGCCGGGCCAACTTGGACAGCTCCTCCCCTACCACACCCGACCAAACGAACACAGGCGCCTGTCGCTCCATGGTTTCCTCAAGCCCCCATCGGCGCGCCAGGGGGGCTAACCACTGCCTTATATCTTTATCCATAACCTATGTCCTTGTTGTAGGGTACACACATCACCTGTGGAAAACTCTGCCACTCCACGTGGCAACCGGGCCCTCGGCTGTGGAAAGGCCTGTGGAAAACCTGTGGACAGTGGGCTCGGGCGGTGGAAATCCTTTGTGGAAGGGAAGCACAGTTGTTTTTCCCCATCGGTTTATCCCTAAAAATCGGGGAGAATCCACAGGGCGTTGGCCGGTTATCCACAGGTTCATCCCCAGGGGGCTGTGGAAAACTCATGTCCCGTACTTGGCAAGGAGCTCATCACGCAGGCCCTCGATTTCGCCCCGGAGGAGGGGGACCTGGCGGATGAGTTCCTGCATCTTCTGATAGGAATGCATGATGGTGGTGTGATCGCGGCCGCCGAAGGCCCGGCCCAGGGCGGGGAAGGAAGAGTCGGTGAGCTCCCTCGCCAGGTAGATGGCGATTTGGCGAGCCTGGGCGATCTCCTTCTTGCGGGAGGGGCCCTCCAGCTCAGCCACCGGGATTTGGTATCGTCCTGCCACTTCCTCCTTGATCACGTCCACCGTTAGGCGCCGGGCGGTCTCCTCTTTGGGTAGAATCTCTTCTAAGACCTTAGGGGTGATGGGGCCTTCCCCGAGCTCCACGTAGGCCATGGCCCGGATGAGCGCCCCCTCCAGGTCCCGGACGTTGGTGGTGATGCGGGAGGCGATGATCTCCAAGATGGAGTCGTCCACGTCCAGCCCCCGCCGGCGGGCCTTTTCCCTGAGGATGGCGATCCTCGTCTCAAGGTCGGGCGGTTGGATGTCGGCCACCAGTCCCCAACGAAACCGGGACACAAGCCGATCCTGAAGTCCCTGCAATTCATCGGGAGGACGATCGGATGACAGCACGATCTGCTTTCCGTTACCGTAAAGTTCGTTGAACGTGTGAAACAGCTCTTCCTGGGTGCCCTCCTTGTTGCGGAGGAAATGGACGTCGTCGATGAGGAGTACATCCACGTTGCGGTACTTGGCTCGGAACTGCTCGGTGGTGTTTGTTCCGATGGAGTGGATGAGTTCGATGGCGAACCGCTCCGAGGTGGTGTAGACGACCGTGAGGTCGCCGGGCTTCGTGAGGACGTGATTTCCCACCGCGTGCAGGAGGTGTGTCTTGCCCAGGCCAACCTTTCCGTAGATGAAAAGGGGGTTATAGGCCCGGGCCGGGGACTCGGCCACGGCCACGGCCGCGGCGTAAGCGAGCTGCGAGTTCTTGCCCCGCACGAACGTGTCGAACGTGTACTCAGGGTTCAGGGGCAAAGTTCCCAGGTACCGCCGGGCGGTCTCTGGAGAGGTGGGCGGAGGGGGTGAGGGAGGGAGCTGATCGCCCACGACTACCTTGACGGGGAGCGGCTTTCCAGCCACTTCCGTGAGCACTCGTTCGAGCAGGGCCCGATATTTCCGCTCGATTCCTCCCTTGGCGAATACGGAAGGCACCTCAAGCACGAAACTGCCCGCTTCGATGCCCTTGGGGGTGGCGTCGGAGAACCAAGCAGCAAAGCTCGGTGGCGGGATCTCTTCGGCAAGGCGGGCCTTGGCCTGTTCCCAAATCTCCTGTACGGTTTGCCCCATAGCCTTGATAAGCCTACCCCCGCCCCGGCAAAGACGTCAAACAGGTGGTGGCGAGGCCCAGAGTCGAACTGGGGACACCGCGGTTTTCAGCCGCGTGCTC
>CAYUWL010000076.1:0-4826 GCA_964448595.1 uncultured Thermotogaceae bacterium | reverse complement strand
GGCAGTGTTGTTGGTGGGCGTATTGGGCCTGGCCTCCGAGCCGGGGAAGCTCATCGTATGGTGTGACGAGACCCGAGCACCGGCGCTTGCGGAAGCCGCACAGAAGTTCACCGCTGCCTACGGGGTACCGGTGGAGGTTCAAGAGGTGCCCTTCGGCGACATCCGGGGCAATTTGGCTGTCACTGCTCCCACTGGGGAGGGGCCTGACGTCATCATCGGACCCCACGACTGGATCGGCGAACTCATCTACAACGGACTCCTCGAGCCGCTCGTTCTCCCGGCGGACCTCCTGGCCCAGTTCGATCCGGCGAGCTTGGAGGCCTTCTCTTGGGCCGGGGAGCTGTACGGTCTTCCCTATGCCACCGAGTGTGTGGCCCTGATCTACAACAAGGATTTGGTGCCCGAGCCACCGGCCACTTTCGAGGAACTGATCGAGATTGCCAAGGTCCTTACCGATCCCGAAAAGGGACAGTATGGTTTTTTGATTCAACAGCCGGATCCCTATCACACCTTCCCCCTGCACTCCGCTTACGGGGGCTACGTCTTCGGCGCCACGCCGGAGGGGACCCTCGATCCCTGTGACATCGGCCTGGATAACGAGGGCTCCATCAAAGGCGCCATGCTCCTCGACCGCCTGGTAAAGGAGGGGATCGAGTTTGCGGGGGCTGATTACCAGACCGTGACTGGGCTGTTCAATGAAGGGCTCCTCGCCATGTTCATCGGCGGGCCGTGGACGCTCCCCGACATCCAGGCGGCCGGGATCAACTACGGTGTAGCCAAGATCCCGCCCATCGAGGGGAACATCCCGCGGCCGTTCGTCGGGGTCCAGGGGTTCATGATCAGTGCCTTTAGTGAGAACAGGCTTCTGGCTCACATGTTCCTCAAGGACTTTCTGGCCACCAAGGAGGTCATGCTCGCCATCTATGAGCGAGGCCAGCGGCCACCCGCGTACTTGCCTGCCCTGGCGGAGCTCGCGGACAACCCCGACATCCAGGCGTTCGCCGCCAGCGCCGCCGACGGGATTCCCATGCCCAAGATCCCGGAGATGGGCTCAGTATGGGGAGCTTGGTCAGACGCTCTGGAGTTGATCGTCTCCCAGAAGCTTGGTCCTGAGGAGGCAATGAAAAACGCTGCCGAGCAGATCCGGACGCTCCTCGGCTGTAAATAAGGGGAGCCGGGGGCCGGTCCAATCGGGCCGGCCCCTTCTACCATGATCTTAAGAAGGGTCCTTACACAGGGGGCAGCGATCTTGGCCCTGGGCCTCCTCGACGCCCTGGGCATCTGGACCTTCTGTTCCCTCCTTTTGCGAGGGGAATACTGGATGGCCGTCGGGTTGGCCGTCGCCCTCGCCCTCATCAACTGGATTTACCTCTCCAAGCGTACCTACCCCCTTAAGTACCTGTTCCCAGGGCTTTTCTTCCTTGTGCTGTTCGTGCTTTACCCCATCGGCTACAACATCTACATCGCCTTCACCAACTATGGTACTGGGCATATCCTCTCCAAGGAGCAGGCGATAGCTCAGATCGAAAGCCGACTGTATCTTCCCCCGGACGCCGAGACGTTCGACTATGTGGTATTCCAGGAAGAGGGGGGAACGGGGTTCGCGTTCCTCCTTTACCCCAAGGAGGGCCCTGCCTTGTTCGCCCGCGAAGGGGAAGTCGTCCCTGTGGCCCCCGGCGTCCCCGGCTTCTTAGACCAGGACGGCGACGGGGTCGTGGACGGGGCAGAGGGGTACAGGCGCTTGGGGCTGCCCGAGGTGGTCCAAAACCTCTCCACACTCCAGGCCATGGAGTTCCCATACGGGGAGAAAATCCTGCGGATGACCTCGCTACAGGAATTCGCCGCCTTTGAGCGCCGCTACCGCTACGACCCGGAAAAGGATGTCATGGTGGATTTGCTTTCGGGCACCGGGTATCGGCCGGTGGAGGGCTTCTTCACCTCCCCGGAGGGAGAGGCCCTCCTCCCTGGGTTCACGATCTTCGTCGGGGGGAGGAACTTCTTCGCCCTGGTGACCAACCCGCAGATCTCCGGCCCGTTCTTCCGGGTTTTTGCTTGGACGTTCGCCTACGCGTTCTTTTCGGTCATCCTCACATTCGCCCTGGGGCTCTTTCTGGCCTACCACCTCAACAATCCCTACTTGCGATTTCGAAAGACCTACCGGATGCTCCTCATCGTGCCATACGCCATCCCGGCCTTCATCTCCGTCCTCATGTGGCGCGGGTTCTTCAATCCCGAAGTTGGGGTCTTCAATCAAATCCTGTACAGCCTGTTTGGGATCAAGATCCCCTGGCTCCAAGACCCGTTTTGGGCGAAGGTGGCGTTGCTTCTCAACAACCTGTGGCTCGGCTTCCCCTACATGATGATCATCTCCCTAGGGGCGCTTCAGTCCATCCCTGAGGAGCTCCATGAGGCGGCCCAGATCGACGGGGCTTCGACTTGGCAAAGATTCTGGCGAATCACCTTCCCGCTCCTTTTGGTGTCCTTGGCACCTCTGCTCATCGGTTCCTTCGCGTTCAACTTCAACAACTTCACGAACATATATCTGCTTACAGAGGGCCGGCCACCCATCCCCGGGGCTCAGACCCCGGCCGGGTCGACGGATATCCTCATCTCTTATACCTACAGGTTGGCGTTCGAGGGGCAACGGGGGAACCAGTACGGCCTCGCCTCGGCTGTATCCATCCTCATCTTCTTCATCATCGGCACCATCAGCTGGATCAACTTCCGGTTCACCCGGGCCTTGGAGGAGGTGTCCGAGAATGTATAGGCGCCCGACCCTGGTGGGCACCATCGTTCGGCATCTCATCATCTGGATTACGATCGTGTTCGCCCTGTTCCCCGTTGTGTGGATCCTGTCGGCCTCATTCAACCCCACCAACACCTTGGTCGGCCAGCGGCTCGTCCCCCGGAACCCCACGGTGGGCCATTACCAAGAGCTGTTTACCAATCCCCAGCACCCCTTCCCGATATGGATCCTGAACAGCATCAAGGTCTCCGGGCTCACCGCCCTGTTCGTAGTGTGTCTGACCGCGCTTGGCGCCTACGCTTTCTCCCGGTTTCGATTCCGAGGGCGCCGAGGCGGGCTTATGGCCCTCCTCCTCGTGCAGATGTTCCCCCAGATGCTGGCCATGGTCGCCATCTACCTCCTTCTGCTTCGGTTGGGAGGCTTCCTCCCCGCTATTGGTCTAAACACCCACACCGGTCTGATCATGGTGTATCTGGGGGGAGCGCTGGGCTTTAACACCTGGCTCATGAAGGGCTACTTTGACACCATCCCCCGGTCGCTCGAGGAGTCGGCCCTGATCGATGGGGCCACGCACTTTCAGGCCTTCACCCGGATCATCCTGCCTCTTGCCCGACCCATCCTGGCCGTGGTGTTCATCCTCCAGTTCATCGCTACGTACTCGGAGTACCTTTTGGCAAGCGTCCTGCTCACCGGTGCTCAGCGGTACACCCTGGCCGTGGGCCTGCGCCTCTTCATCACAGGACAGTACACCACTCGCTGGGGGGTATTTGCGGCCGCCTCCATCGTGGGGGCCCTCCCCATCGTGCTCATCTTCTACCTCCTGCAAAACCAGCTCATCTCGGGGCTTACCCGTGGAGCTGTCAAAGGATGAGGCCGCCGGAGTGGGTCAGGGACGCCGTGTTTTACCAGATCTTCCCCGACCGGTTCCGGAACGGGGACGTTTCCAATGATCCGCCCGGGACCCGGCCCTGGGGAGGGCTGCCGGATCGAAAGAGCACCTTCGGGGGCGATCTAAACGGGATCCTGGAAAAGCTTGATTACCTGGAGGACCTGGGCGTGACCGCCCTGTACCTCACCCCGATCTTCAAAGCCCCCTCCAACCACAAGTACGACACTGAGGACTACTTCCAGGTGGACCCGGCCTTCGGGGGAAATGAGGCGCTGCGGGCCCTGATCTCGGCCCTGCACCGCCGCGGCATGAGGATCGTCCTAGACGGGGTCTTCAACCACTGCGGGGACCGGCACCCCTTCTTCCGAGACGTGTGCGCGCGGGGCAAGGCTTCCCCTTATTGGGACTGGTTTACCATCTGGGAGGACCGCGTCTCCCGAGATCCCGAGCCCAACTATGCCTGTTGGGCCGGCGTCCCCAGCATGCCCGAGTGGAACCACAAAAACCCGAAGGTGCGCGAGTATCTCCTATCGGTGGTGCGCCACTGGCTTTCGGAGTACCAGATCGACGGCTGGCGTCTGGATACGGTGGACTACCTGCCCCCGGACTTCGTCCGGGACATCTACCGCACGGTAAAACGGGCAAATCCCGATGCCTATGTTCTAGGAGAGGTGATGGGGATCGCTACCTCCTGGTTCAAGTACGAAGCGCTAGACGGGGTGATGCATTACAAGCTTTGGGAGGGATTGGTCAACTTCTTTGCTGAAGGGGCATGGGATGCCGGGCGTTTCGCAGGGTACGTCCGGTCTCTCTTGCGGAGCTACCCCCTGGAGAACAGCTATGCTTGCTACACGCTCCTTGGAAGCCACGACAAGCCCCGTTTTCTCACGTTGTGCGATGGAGATAAAAGACGGCTCCTCCTTGCCACGGCCTTTCTGTTCTCTTTTCCGGGCGCCCCCGCGATTTATTACGGGGACGAGGTTGGACTAGAGGGCGGGGAGGACCCGGACTGCCGCCGCCCGTTCCCCTGGGCGGAAGAGCGCTGGGACCGCGAGATCCTCGAGACAGTCCGGAGGCTTGTCCGCATCCGACGCGACTCCCCTGCCCTGCGGCGCGGGGACTTCGTGCTCGTTGCGGCCCGGGGGCGGCTCCTTTCCTTCTTGCGTCTTTCGGAGGGGGAGGAGGTGCTCG
>CAYUWL010000075.1:0-4848 GCA_964448595.1 uncultured Thermotogaceae bacterium | reverse complement strand
ACCAGCTCCCCCAGGAGCAGGAAAGCGGTGTGGTCGGATACCCTGGCCGCCTGTTGGAGATTGTGGGTCACGATGACCACTGTGAAATCCTCCTTTAGCTGGCGCACTAGCCCTTCGATCCTTGCCGTGGCTGCGGGATCCAGGGCGCTGGTGGGCTCGTCCATGAGCACTACCTCTGGGCTGGTAGCCAGGGCCCGGGCGATGCACAGCCTCTGCTGCTGCCCCCCGGAAAGGTCGAAGGCGCTTTTGTGGAGCTTGTCCTTGACCTCATCCCACAGGGCCGCCTGCCTCAGGGCCCGCTCCACGACTGCCTTCAGCTCACGCCGGCGCACCCCGTGGATCCTGGGGCCGTAGGCCACGTTGTCAAAGATGGACTTGGGAAAAGGATTGGGCTTTTGGAAAACCATGCCGATGCGGCGGCGCAGCCCCACCACGTCCACACGGGGGTCCAGGACGTTCAGCCCATCAAACCATACCTCCCCGGTCGCCTTGGCCCCGGGGACGATCTCGTACAAGCGGTTGAGCACGCGCAGGAACGTAGACTTGCCGCAGCCGGAGGGCCCCATGATGGCCGTCACCTGGCGTTTGGGGATGTCCAAGGTGATCCCCTTCAGGACTTGCTCCTTTCCGTAAAAGAAGGAGAGGTCCCGCACCTGGAAGGCCAGGACCCCCTCTTCCTGGATCTGCCGGGCGATCTGGACCGTTTGGCCTTGAACTACCATCGTTTCCCCCTCCTGATCCTGGCCCTGATGAGCGCGGCGGCGAGGTAGAAGACGAGCACCAAACAGAGCAGCACCAGGGCGGTCCCGTATTGAAGGTGCTTGGTCTTCCAAAAGAACGTTGACTCGGTAGCCATGACGTACAGGTGGTATGGAAGGGCCATGACCTCGTCCAAGGGTGAGCGGGGCAGGCGCGGCGTATAGTAGGCGGCGGCGGTGAACATGATCGGGGCCGTTTCCCCTGCGGCGCGGCCCACCGCCAAGATGGCCCCGGTGATGATCCCGGGCATGGCTACGGGTAGCACAACCGAGCGGGTGGCCTGCCAGCGGGTGGCCCCCAGGGCGTACGCCCCTTCTCGGAACTCCTGGGGCACTGCTCGCAGCGCCTCCTCGGCCGCCCGAATCACCACCGGCAGGACGAGCAGGCCCAGTGTAAAGACCCCGGAAAGGAGGGAAACTCCAATCCCCAGGGCCTTCACGAAGAAGGCGAGCCCAAACAGCCCGAACACGATGGAGGGAACGCCCGCCAGACTATTGACCCCCACCCGGACGATCCGGACCCAGGTGCCCCCCCGGGCGTATTCGGAAAGGTACACCGCTGCCCCCACCCCCAAGGGGACCGCGAGGATCGCCGTGCCCACTACAAGATACGCAGTCCCCACCAATGCGGGGAAGATCCCGCCCTCGGTCATCCCCCTTCTCGGGAAGGCGGTGATGAACTCCCAGGACAGGGCCGGCGCCCCGCGCAGCGCCAAAAAGAGGATGATCGCCGCCAACGTCAAGAGCACTGCCGCCGCGCCACCCGCTAAAAGGACGATGCCGAAACGCTCCCAGACCTTCCTCACCGCTTCCCCCCTACATGCTGGACAACCAGATCCCCCACCACGTTCAGCAGCAGGGTGAACAGGAACAGGATCGCCCCCACCGCGAACAGGGCGCGGTAGTGAAGCCCTCCCACCGGGGCCTCGGCCATCTCCAGGGCCACGGTGGCCGTCAGGGTCCGGACCGGTGAGAGGAGTGATGGCGGCCATACAGGGGAGTTCCCCGAGACCATGAGGACCGTCATCGTTTCCCCTATCGCCCGGCCCATGCCCAGGAACACCCCGGCGAACATCCCCGAGCGGGCCGCCGGCACCACCACCCGCCACATGGTCTGCCAAGGGGTGGCCCCGAGGGCGAGGGAGGCTTCCCTCAGGGAGTCGGGCACCGCGGCAACGGCATCCTCGGCCAGGCTGGCCACCGTGGGCAGGGCCATGATCCCCAACAGCAGGGAGGCCGTCAGGGCGGTCTGGCCGGTGGGAAGGCCGAGCCTACCTTGGAGCCACGGCCCCAGCACCACGAGGCCGAAAAACCCGTAAACCACCGAGGGGATCCCGGCCAGAACTTCCACCGCCACCTTGAGGATGTCCCTGGCCCCCCGGGGGAGCACCTCACCGACGAACAGCGCCACCGCCACCCCGAAGGGGACCGCCAGGGCCAGGGCCCCGGCCGTTACCAGCCCGGACCCAGCCAGCATGGACAGGATCCCAAAAGAAGGGGGCTCCTGCGTGGGATACCAGGCAGTCCCCCCGAGGAAGGAGAAGGGGGATATATGCCGGAAAAAGGGGATTGCCTCGCGGAATAAGAACAGGGTGATGAGCCCCAGCCCAAACAGGGACAGGGTGGCGCACCCCCAGGTGAGCGCCTTGACCAGCCGTTCCGCCGCGCGCGCCATCCTCCGTTCGATCAACTTGTCCAGGTGCTACTTGATGCGCCGGACGGGCACGTACCCCGCTTCCTCGACCAGCTTCTGGCCCTCGTCCGACAAAACGAACAGGATGAACTTCCGCACCACCCCCTCAGGAAAGCCGTTTGTGATCATGAAAAGGGGCCGGGAGATGGGATAGGTGCCGGCGATCACGTTTTCCTCCGAGGGGAGCAGGTAAGTGCCCGCTTCCCCCACGGCCAGGGCCTTGATGGCCGGGTTTAAGAACCCCAAGCTCACGTAGCCGATGGCCCCCGAGGTGCGGGCTACGGTCTCGGCCACCGCCGCGTTAGAGGGCTGGTACAGCACTCCTCGGGCGCTGGGCGCCTCTCCCCCAAGGACGATCCCCCCGAACACCTCGTAGGTCCCGGATGCGGTGTCACGGGAGACGGGCACGATCCTCAGGTCCGGGCCACCCAGCTCCTTCCAGTTTATGATCTTCCCGGTGTAGATGTCCCTGATTTGGTCCAGGGTGAGCTGCCGGACCGGGTTAGAGGGGTGGACCACGATGGCGATCCCATCCAGGGCGACCAGCCAGTGATAGGGGTAAACGCCTCTATCCACGGCCCGCTCCCACTCAGAGGGCTTCATGGCCCGGGAGACATCGGCGATGTCACAGGTGCCATCGATGAGAGCCACGATCCCGGTGCCCGAGCCCCCGCCTTGGACGGAGACCGCAAGTTCGGGGTGAAGCTCGGCGAAAACCTCCGCCGCAAGCTGGGCGATGGGGAGCACAGTGGTGGACCCCTTGAGCGTGAGCTCCTCCCCAGCCAGACCGGCTAAACCTAAGACGAGAACCACCCCCAGCGCCGCTGCCGTCCGCACCATCCGACCACCTCCTTAAAGATTTGGCCAAAGTATATAGATCATCCAGAACCGGGGCAAGGTCCTCTGAGGAATTTGTGCGTTTCTTTCTAGACTATTTCGAACTCTTGTTGTCGCTGGGACATCTGTCTGTAGATAAAAATGGAAAAACTTTATAGGATGGCAGGACAAGGGTTCCAGGTGGCGGAAGGGGGCGTTTTAGCTGGGAAACTCCTGGGGAGAGGAAACAGCGGCGTCCAGGGCCACCTCGGCGATGTTGAATCCGTATTCGCGAATTCGAAGCAGGCTGTCCATCACGATACTTATGGAGTGGGCGTTCTCAGGCTGGTCGGCCGCGGAGATCTGGGCCAACTCAAGAAGCCGACCCCGGGGTTCTTTCTCGGAGAGCACTTGATTGGCAAGTGTGGTATCTCGCCCCTCGAACGCCTTTACAGCCTGGACCAGCACCTCGCGGGAGTGTGCGGCGAGCTCCTGAATGCGTTCGGTGATGGACTCAAGTAGCGGGGCCTTCAACCCAAGCGTGGCTTGGGAGATCTTGGCCCCGTGGTCCGCCACCCGTTCAAGCTGGTCTGCGACGGTATGGTAATGAAGGAACTGGAACCGGGACAGGCCCACCTCCTCTTCCACAAGAAGGTCCCGCAGGAGAAGGCTGAACTGACGGGCAACGAGCAGGACCAAACGATCCACGTCACCATCACGCTCTATCACGTCCTGGGCAAGCTCCTCATCCCGGGCCAAGAAGGCGGCCAGCGCGTCGTTGTACATGGCAAGCGTGATGTCAAAGATGCGGTGAATCGACTGCTGGGCAGGAAAATCTCGCACGTTCACCACGGAGTGGAGCACGACCTTCTCCTGGGTCTCCTCCAGGATTTCCACTCCCACAAGGGACTGGGCAATCTGCCGCACCTGGCGCCGCTGCTCGGGGCGGATCCGCTTGCCCACCACCTCGATCACATCGTAACCGGCTATATAGCGAGCGATGACGTCCCTCTCCAGATGAACCCGGTCACGGTCGTCCATGGGGATCGCACACCGGTTGCGGGCCCTAATCCCCTCGGGAACAAGAAGGAGCGTGCCCACCTCGTTCGGTATCAGGGTCACAGTAACCCCGTGCCCTACCCCAGTCCCCTCTGCCCACCCCTTCGGTAGGGTGACGAAGTAAGTGCCGCCTCCGGTGACTTGCACCTTTCGTTTGTACATTTATCCCTCGATATAAACTTTACTAATTTCTTCACAGAATGTAAAGCCCTGACACAAGCTAAAGGCGCCGGAGCAGCTCCAAGCTCCTTGCCAGTCCGGCCGGGTCCTTCACCTCAAGGACGACTGCCGGCACCTCGGTGAGGAGGGGCCAAATTCGGCCCAGGTCGAGGGTCCCTTCCCCAAGCCCGAGGTGTTCATCGTGATCTCCTCGGTTATCGTGGAGGTGCACGGTATGAACAAGTGGGAGAAGAGAGGGGATGAGCTCGAACACCTTTTCGTGGTAGGCGATCCAGGCGTGCCCCAGATCCAGCGTGCCGGGAATCCCCAGCTCGGAGAGGAGTTTTCCGAACAGCTCCAGGT
>CAYUWL010000074.1:0-4880 GCA_964448595.1 uncultured Thermotogaceae bacterium | reverse complement strand
AGAGCCATAAAATGGCCGGCATGGAGCCGCTTGAGCTCGCGCGTCACCTCCTTTCGGCTGGGCCTATCTGCGACCGGTGCCTGGGCACCAGGTTCGCAAGGTTGGGACATGGGCTCTCGGCAGCGGAGCGGGGACAGCTCCTGCGGGCCGCGGCCGGCGGTGTAGAGGTAAAGAGCGAGGACTGTTGGGTCTGCGGTGGCCTCTTCTCTAAGGTCCCCGAGTGGGCACGGCGGGCAGCGGAACTCGCCCAAGGGTACGAGCACACTACGTTCCTGTTCGGCGTGCACACAAGCCCGCGCCTGGAAGCGGTGCAGGAGTTCTTGGACGAACGCTTTCCCTCTCCTTGGGCCGAGCCGGTGCGTCGGGAACTCAACCGGGAGCTAGGTCGCCAGTACGAGCGACTCCTCCCAGATGGCAGCGAGGTGATGGTGGATTTCCGTCAGCCCGACCTTCAATTCATCGTGGACCTTGAAACAGGGAAGATCACCATGAAGGTCGCCTCGGTCTTCTTCTTCGGACGGTACAGAAAGCTCGTGCGGGGGATCCCCCAGACACATTGGCCCTGTCGGGCCTGCCGGGGCCGAGGCTGCAAGGAGTGCAATTTCACGGGAAAGCAATACCCTACCTCGGTGGAGGAGCTCATCCTGCCCGCGTTCCTTGAGGCCTGTCAAGGAGAGGGCGGTCATTTGCACGGGGCGGGAAGGGAAGACATAGACGCGCGCATGCTGGGGCGCGGCCGGCCGTTCGTGCTCGAGATCAAGCGGCCCAAACGCCGCACTGTAAACCTAGCAGAGATCGCAGCCAGGATAAACGAGGACGCCAAAGGCAAGGTACAGGTGCTCGACCTGCGCCTGGCCACTGCGGACCTGGTGGAGAAGGTTAAGGGGCTTAGGGCCAGAAAGCGTTATCGGGCGCGGGTGAAGTTCGAACGCCCTGTGGACGAAGGGGCTTTGTCCGAAGCCCTGGCCGATCTGGTGGGTGTGATTAAGCAGCGCACCCCCCAGCGGGTGAGCCACCGGCGGGCAGACCTTGTCCGAAAGCGGCGCGTTTACGAGGCCGAAGGGAAACTCACCTCCCCCGTCGAAGCGGAGGTGGAGGTCCTGTGCGACGGGGGCCTGTACGTGAAGGAACTTGTCTCCGGAGACGAGGGCAGAACCCAGCCCAGCCTGGCCGGGCGCCTCGGGGTGCCCGCTCATGTAGCCGAGCTCGACGTGCTTGAGGTTCTGGACGACCTGTGAGCCCTCGCCCTCAGGGAAGCTTTCCCGTTTTTCGTAGAAGATACCGCTCGTAGATGAGCTCAACCTTTCCTTCCTGGCAGCGGAACTCCACCGGGAGCCTGCGGCCGGTGGACAGTGCGTAAAACATCCACACATCTCCTTCCACGGACTCCGGGATGAGGGGGACGATGAGGTCGCTGTACTTGTCCCTGATCTCAAGGGAAAGGAGGTCCCCTGTCCTTTTCACCAGGGCCCGCATTGTACCCCTATAGGTCTCGTATGTTCCGGTAAGCTTGGTCAGGGCCCTATCCCTTTTTACAAACGGAAGCCGTTCTGGGTCCTCTCCCAACATGAGAGCAAGGCCGTACATACCAAGGTGAGAAAGCGGATAGCCGCTTCCGTTGGCAAGAAGAGCAATCCCCACACCCTCCTCCGGGATAAAACCTATGTAGGCGGTGGAAACAAGGACCGAGCCCCCATGGCCGATGAGCTTCCGCCCCAGGAAATCGGGGACGACCTGGAGGCCATAGCCGTACCCCTCCTCCCCGAACGGGCCTTGCCAGGGCACGGTCACCTGCGGGGTCTCCATCTCCTCCACCGACTCCTGCGAGATCAACCGCACTCCATCGAGCTCGCCCCAACCGAGGTACATGGCGATGTAGCGGGCGAGGTCCAGCACGCTGCTGATCAGACCTCCGTCGGAGGAGATGGCCCCATAGGGGTAGGTGGAGGCCACCCGGTCCCCGTCGCGGGTGACCACGTACGGCGTGGCCGCGTCCGGGTCTTTTTCCACCTCTTCTTTGCGGAAAAAGCTCCGGGCCATCCCCAGAGGCTCAAGCACGTTCTCCCTTATGTACGCCTCATAGGGAAGCCCCGTGCACCGCTCTACGATGGCCCCGAGGAGCACATACCCTTCGTTCAGGTAGAACCAGCGCTCCCCGGGACGCGCCACGGCCCAGTCCTCGGCGCCGGCCATAAAGGCGAGGAGATCCGAGACTCCGGCAATGGGGAGCCTTTGGCCTCCTGCCCCGGTGACTCCCCGGATCACCGCCTCCGCATAGGCCAGGGCCGGAATCCCGGAGGTGTGGGAGAGGAGGTGCCGGATCAGTATTGGCTCCCCCCTTGGTTGAACCTTAACAGGGACGTATTTTTCCACTGGGTCATCGAGAGAAAGCATGCCCTTTTCGGCAAGCTGCATGATGGCAAGGGCAGTGAAGGACTTGGTGACGGAGCCGATCCCGTAAAGGGTCCTCGGGGTAGCAGGGAGGCCAAGCGCAAGGTCTCGGAATCCAAATGCCCTTTCCCAGATGGTTTTATCTCCCCGAACGGCAGCGACACTCAGCCCGGGGAGCTTGGTCTCGGCCATCTTCTCGAAGACGAACTCCGCAAGCTTTTCAAACGCCAAGTTCCCACCTCCAGCGACTTCGATTTTACCCCACCTCATCGCAACCCGCCTAAGCTTTCCTTCCCACCTCGGTGGAACTCTAGCACGGCCGGAAAGGGTAAAATGGCGCACGCCGTGACATCTGAGGCGATAGCACTGTTTTGAGGAGGGATACCGCAGTGCAAACGGAGGACAGGCTTAAGGAGTGGATTCGGAAGCAAGGCATGGTGGTTGGCCCTGAGTTTTTGCGGGTGGATGGATTCCTGAACCACCGCATTGACCCTGCGTTCATGGAACAGGCAGGTGAGCGGCTGGCCACCGCCTTTGCCGAGTGCGGGGTGACCTGTGTCCTGACCGCGGAGGCGGCGGGGAACGTGATCGCCTACGAGGCAGCCCGAAGGCTCGGGGCAAAAGCCCTGTACGCCAAGAAGGGCCGGGCCGCCACCATGGCCCGCCCGCTTACCCGCAGGGTCCCTTCCCCTACCAAGGGGGGACATGTAGAGCTTGCCGTCTCAAGGGATTACTTGCGGCCAGGGGAAAGGGTGCTTGTGGTAGACGACTTCCTCTACCGAGGCCTGACCAGCGCGGCTCTAGGGGAAATGGTCGTCGAAGCAAAAGCGAAACTGGTGGGGTTCGGTTTTGTGATCGAAAAGCGCTTCGGGGGCGGGCGGGAGGTCCTGTCAAGGTTTTCCGTCCCCATTGTGGCCTTGGTCTCCATAGCCAGCATGGACCCCGAAAGCGGGGAGATCGTGTTCGCGGAGTGAGGCCTGTGGTCGTCATACTGGACTTTGGCTCGCAGTACACCCTGCTTATAGCCAGGCGCCTGCGGGAGCTGGGTGCCTACTCCGAGATCGTCCCCGGGACCACGCCCTGGAAAGAGGTCAGGGCCCGAAAGCCCCAGGCCGTGATCCTCTCCGGAGGGCCTGCCTCGGTCTACGATCCAGATGCGCCCCACCCCGACCCAGGGCTCTTCTCTTCCGGTATCCCCATCCTGGGGATTTGTTACGGGATGCAGCTTTTGGCCCGGAGCTTCGGCGGCCAGGTCAGCCGAAGCCTCCAGCGTGAGTACGGCAAGGCCGTCCTCATCCGCCATGAGGGCCCCCTGTTCGAAGGGCTCAAAGGGGAAATCCAGGTTTGGATGTCCCATTCCGACACTATTACCAAGCCGCCTCCAGGTTGGCAGGTAGTAGCTGCCACGGAAGGCTGCCCCATCGCTGCCATCTCCTCCCCGGACGGGCGCATCCACGGCCTCCAGTTTCATCCCGAGGTGGCCCATACCCAGCAGGGGAAGGTGATCCTAGAAAACTTCCTTCGCCTTGCCGGGGTGAGGCGCGACTGGACCCCCCAACACGCCTTGGAGACCCTCATTTCAGAGGTGCGAGCTTGTGCCCAAGGGGAGCGGGTTCTCCTTGGGGTCTCGGGCGGGGTGGACTCCAGCACCTTGGCCCTGCTCCTTGCCCGAGCCGGGGTGGATCACTTGGCGGTGTTCGTGGACCACGGCCTTTTGCGGCTGGGGGAGCGGGAGGAGGTGGAAGGGGCCCTGCGTCCCTTGGGGGTGAACCTACATGTGGTGGAGGCGAAACAGAGGTTCCTCTCAGCACTTCGTGGGGTGGTCGATCCCGAGGAAAAGCGCCGGATCATCGGCCACGAGTTCATCCGTGCCTTCGAAGAGGTGGCCCGGGAACTCGGCCCGTTCAAGTACTTGGCCCAGGGGACGTTGTATCCGGACGTGATCGAGTCCGCTGGAGGACACGGCGCTGCCAACATCAAGAGCCACCACAACGTAGGGGGGCTTCCGGCAAAGCTCGGTTTTGAGCTCCTGGAACCCTTCCGCCACCTGTTCAAGGACGAGGTGCGGAAGCTCGCCCGGCTGCTTGGGCTCCCTGATTGGATCCGGCTGCGCCATCCCTTCCCCGGTCCGGGGCTTGCCGTACGCATCCTCGGGGAGGTAACCGAAGAGAAGCTTGAGATCCTGCGGCAGGCGGACGCCGTCTTCATCCAAGCCCTCAAAGAGCGCGGCCTTTACAATGAGGTCTGGCAGGCTTTTTGCGTCCTGCTTTCCAGCCGCAGCGTAGGCGTAGCCGGGGACGAGCGGGTTTACGGGCACGTCGTCGCCTTAAGGGCGGTTACGAGTGTGGATGGGATGACCGCGGACTGGGCACCCCTTCCCCACGAGTTTCTGGACGAGGTAGCCCGCAGGATCACCCGCCAGGTGCCACAGGTGGGGCGGGTGGTCTACGACATCACCAGCAAGCCCCCGGCCACCATCGAGTGGGAGT
>CAYUWL010000073.1:0-4924 GCA_964448595.1 uncultured Thermotogaceae bacterium | reverse complement strand
CCTTGATCTGCTCGGTGAACCGCTCTAGGATCTGGTCGCGGGTCTTGTCCCGAAGCGTCCTTCCCCTCCTTTCTGTTCGCGTTTTTGGGGAAGGCTACCATGCCTCTAGACCAGACACACTCAACGGGACACTACCCTCCTTTCTTTCATTTGGAGTTTGGAGCAGGGTAACCCTTGCCGGGAGCTCGCGCTTTCGTAACATCACAAACGCCTCCCCTTTTTGCCGGTTCGCCTTGACAAAGCGCCACAGTACCCGGATCGTCCCCGGGACGAGCCCTATTTTCGTGACACCCCCTCAGGCAGGCAAGCTTCCGGCCCTCCCATGCCCCCTCCTCCGCCGGCGAAAGCTCACCCCAAACCCCAACCTCCACCTCGGTTCCGGCCAAACACAAAAACTCCAGACAAAAGGCTTTCGCGCTACCGCTTATAATTCCAGATGGGAAAGGATTTTTTCGGTCAAAGGTCGATACAAAAGCGGACAAAACCGGGCCAAACTTGAGACGATGACGAGCGCAAGCGGGGGAGGGGGTGCGGGAGAAATCAGCCAAAAGGTCTGCTAGCTCTGGCCAAGGAAGGGAGATGATTCCACGTTCGCCGGGGAGTTTTCCTCCTAGATAGGTCGCCCAGGCGGAAAGCACGGCGCGTTCGTCCTCGCCAAGGGGGAGGTTTCCCAAGGTGATCTCCTGGAATGGGTGAAGAAGGAGGGGGGCCGATGAGATCAGAAGGCGAGAGGGAAACCCCACAACCCGGCGGGCCCACGAATCCAGAGAGCGGCGGCAAGTTGCGAATCCCCGGCCAGCAGCTTCAAGGAGTGCGTCCGCATGCCCCGTTCCACCGGCCAGGGAAACACTAAGGTCACCGTCCCACCGGGCGGAATCAGGGTCGGCGTCGCGAGCTGTCTTTTCCCTCTCCCCGCCAGGGGGAGCCGTATTCCCCCGCACGACAAGGGTGCCTGAGAGGGGCGAGGCTTGCGCGCTCCTCAACGTCACCCAGAGTGGGTTCACCCGCCCCAATACCCTCGCCCCTCCCCAACCCAGCTCAGCCGAGATGTCTACTGAAGCCCAGCCTGCGAAAGAAACATAACGAACAGAAAGCTCATTGCGGAAGTCCCTCCACTGCCTCCAGGGCATCCTCGCTCAGGACGTCGGCGTATACCTGGGTAGTGCGGATGGACGCGTGTCCGAGCTGTTTTTGCACCAGGCGCAGGTTGTAGCGGGATGCCTTGTACAGCATGGAGGCGTAGGTGTGACGGCAGGAGTGGATGGTGAACCGGTCCGGGAGGCCCGCCTGGCGCGCGTAGCGCTTGAACATGTGGTATACCGCCTGGCGGGTAAGCGCCCCTCCCCTTGGGGACAGGAACAGAAGGGCCTCAGGGTCGGTTGGTTCCCCCACGGTGTTCTTGAAGTCCAGGTATTCCAAAAGATGGTCTCGCAGCGGCCGGCCGATATCCACGCCCCGTTTCTTTCCGCCTTTGCCACGTCGCACGATGATCGCAGGGTGCCCTCCGTCCAAGATCAGATCGCCCACCCTGAGAGCGATGATCTCCGACACCCGGAGCCCGGCGTCCAGGGCCACATGGAGGATGGCCCAATCCCTCACCGGGCCCTTCTTGCCCCTCCGCAACGCTTCCTCGCTAGCGCGGCGCAGGAGTCCCTTAAGGCGCCGCACCTCCTCCGGCGTCATGAAGTCCTCCCTGGTGAGCGAAAGCGGCATGTTCACCTCCGGCAGATTGTTTAACTTTCGACGCCATCTTTTTTACAAAAGATTCCCGTCGGCACAAAAGACGGATGGGATCTAGATTCTGGACAAGGGTGTTTTAACAAAAGGGCACTTTTGTTAAAACCCTGCTGAGCCGGCCGTTTTTCGCCTCCGGCGTGCCGGAAGCGGGGTTGCCCCGCCAGCCATACTCTGGGGCCAAATACGGCCGCCTCAGTCGATCGCATACCGCTCTATGATCTTCTTCTCCTCCCCTTGGATCTCGGCCGCCACCTCGATGTAGTCCTTTAGCCCCGACCGGTTGAGCTTTTCCTTGAGGAGGTTATCCAGCTGAAAGATCCCGGCCGAGTTCGACATGCGCACGAAGATCATGACCGGCTTTTCCTTGCCCGGGCGGATGTCCACCTTTTCGATCGCCAGGGCTGATACCGAGTGAATAGTCGGCTCCCCCACCCGGAACGGGATGCGAGCCCGCCCCTTTTCCATGTCCAGGGCATCGGCTACCTTGATGATGCCTGCCTCCACGGTGAGAGGGACGGCGTCCCGGCGATGGGCGTAGATCGCGTGCAGCGTCTCCCCCATGATCACGGTTCGGGCCGGTTCGTCGTACACCCCCTCCAAGAGCTCGTCGATGAGCTTGGGCGCCAGCATGAGCGACAGGAGCTCGTGCTCAGCCCGGTGGATGACATGGCCGATGTCGTGCAGGGCCGCGGCCAGGGCCACCACCACCTCGGCATCCTCGGGTGGAAGCCCGTGATCCACCACCCCCGGCTTTACTCCCGCGTCGAGGAGTAACCGCAGGAGCTTGAGGGCAAGCCTGGTGACGATGCGCACGTGGGTGGGGCCGTGATCGTTGATGTGCATACGGTTGATCGCGGTTATGTTTGATGCTGTCCACAAGGCCTTGAGCCTTCGGGACTTCCGGATCCGTTCCTGGATCCTCACTAGCTTCTCATTCTCTTTTGTCATGGTTTTATTGTGCCCCAAGCCAGCGGGTCCACCAGGGCGCCTGCCCCCTTCCCCCCTGCAATCGCACCTCCAAGGCTGCCAGCCGCTGTTCCAAGCCCCGTACCTGCTCCGCCAAGTGAACCACGAGCTCCCGCCAGCCTTCATCCGGGTCTGGCCCACTTTTGCCCACTGCCGGAATGCCGCTTTTTGCCTCCTGATCAAAGCTATAGCGCAGGATATTAGACGCTTCTTTCAGGGTATGCCCGGTTTCACACAATTCCTGGAGTGCCTTTAGGGTGTCGAGGCCGCGTTCCGTGATGAGGAGTTGGTTGTTGGCGCCCCGACGGATGTCGGCTGCAAGAAGGTCCCGAATGGCCTCGATCCGGTTCCGCACTTGGTTTTCCGTGGAAAGGCCTAGGATCCTTACGAGCTCGGGTACGGTGTACACATGCTTCGCCCCCTTTCGCCCGGTTTTATGTAAGGGTAGCCCTTTCCCCGGTGGAGGGCAAGTGGCGGGGGGCAAGGAGGTGGAGTAGGCTCACTGGGAAGGATGAGGATCCGCAAGCTGGATGAGGCGCTGATCAGGAAGATAGCCGCCGGTGAGGTGGTAGACCGGCCCGCCTCGGTGGTGAAGGAGCTTGTGGAGAACGCCCTCGATGCCGAGGCCGCCAGGGTGGAGGTGGAGCTACGGGGAGGGGGGATAGAGCTCATTTCAGTGGCAGATGACGGGGTGGGGATGAGCCCGGAGGAGTTGCGCCTGGCGGTGGAGAGGCATACCACCAGCAAGCTGTCCACTGAGGAGGACCTGCGCCGCATCCGCACGCTGGGCTTCCGGGGAGAGGCATTGGCGGCCATCTGCGCGGTAGCCCGTGTTCGGATCGTGTCCCGACCCAGGGGGGGCGAGGCAGCCCACGAGCTGGTGGTAGAGGTGGGCAGGGTAAAGGGAGATCACCCCGCTGCTCGTCCGATTGGCACCACCGTGGAGGTCCACGATCTGTTCGCGGACCTGCCGGCGAGGAGGAAGTTCCTCAAAAGCCCGACGGCCGAGGCCCGAGCGGCTTTGGCCGCAGTCCGGAGGCTGGTCCTTGCCCACCCAGAGGTGGGGTTTGCGGTGAGATCGGAGGGGCGGGACGTGCTGGCCGTGCCTCCGGTGGAGGGTCCGCAGGCCCGCATCAAGCAGGTGTACGGGGCCGAGTTCGCCGGGCGACTCATCCCGGTGGAGCTTGTGGAGCCAGGGTTCAAGCTGGTTGGCCTTTTTGCCCCCCCGGAGGCGGCCCGCCCCACCCGGGTGGATCAGCACCTGTTCCTCTCGGGCCGCCCGGTTCGCCCGGGGGCGCTCGCATCGCCCGTGTATCAGGTGTTCTCAAGATACCTGGCGCGCGGGCTGCACCCTGCATTCTTCCTCTATCTCGACGTAGATCCCGAGCTCGTCGATGTGAACGTGCATCCCAAGAAGGAGGAAGTGCGGTTCCGGGCCGAGCGGCTGGTACAGGACTTGATCCGCCGGGCAGCCATGCGGGCCTTGGGAAGCCAGGTGACGACGCTCGGGGGCTGGGCCGCGGTCGTCCGCCCGGAACCCTCACCGGGCGCTGCTGCAAAGGTGGAAGAGGCGGCCCCGCTGTTTTCCGAGGCCGAGGTTCGCAACTGGCCATGGCGGCTTTTGGGGCAAGTGCAGCGGGCATACCTGGTGGTAGAGACGCAAGAAGGGCTGGAGATCGTGGACCAACACGCGGCCCATGAGCGCGTGCTGTTCGAAAGGTGGCGGGATGGGGGCAAGGTGCCAGTCCAAGAGCTCCTCGTCCCGGTGCAGGTGGAAGTGCCGTTTGATCGCGCCGAGGCGTTGCAGCGAGCCATTCCGCGCCTTCGGGAGCTGGGGGTGATCCTGGAGCCATTTGGGGACCGCAGCTTTCTTTTGCGGGGGTGGCCCGCCCCCCTGGCTGATCGTCAGGCCAGGCTGGGGTTTTCGGCCCCAGTCCTGGCCGTGGCCGACCGCCTCCTCTCCGGAGAGCCGCCGCTTCACGAACTCTGGCGGGAGATGGCATGTGCAGCGGCGATCAAGGCCGGGGAGGCCCTGTCCCCGGAGGAACAGGAATCCCTGATCGCCCAGTGGAAGAGGACGCAGGAGCCCGCCCGTTGTCCCCACGGCCGCCCCATCGCCTTCCGTATCACCTGGGACGATCTGGCACACAGACTTGGCCGCTGACCGTGAAGGGGGGACCGCCCTAATGGCTATAACCTAACCGCTTATCCAGATTGCATC
>CAYUWL010000072.1:0-4943 GCA_964448595.1 uncultured Thermotogaceae bacterium | reverse complement strand
TCTGCAAAACCGCTCAGATGTTGCATCGGGTCCGTTACGTTGAATCTGAACCTATGTTTCATCAGGGTGCACCAGTGATTGGTTGGTACATCTTGTGCCAAGGTTGGGCAAAGCTGATATTAAGGGCTTCCCAAGGGAAAATGGTTCTCCTTAAGTTTTGTTGCCCGGGAGATATTCTTGGGGGCATTGCTCATGAGACACATATAGTGTCCGCAGTTGCCATGGGCAAGGCCGTGGCTAGCTTGCTCGCCCGCGATGCGGCCATCGCGTTAGTCAGGCAGCATCCTGAGTTAGCCTTGGAAGTAAGTCGCCAGCTTTCTCGGGACCGGCATATGCTGCTTGGGCGGTTGGCCTGCTTCGCTTACAGGAGCGTCAGGGAACGGCTGGCCAAGGGGCTTTTGGAGCTGGGGAAGCACTACGGGGTGCACTGCGAGCAAGGCCTGTTGATCGACCTCCCTCTTTCCCGTCAAGATCTGGCCGAGCTGCTCGGCGCAAGCCGCCAGACGGTGTGCCAGGAGCTTAGAAAGCTTGTAAAGAGGGATTTAATCCAGACGAAGGGCCGCAGGATCATCCTGACCGACGTGGCGGCCCTGCGTCGACTTGAGTAACGAATGTCCCCGTGCCCACAAACTCCCTTCATATTCGGGGTTCACCACCATATGTCGCCTAGCCGACGCTTTTTATGTCAGCTAGCTGACAGACAAATGGAGCATGGAGTCTTAGATTTATACACGTAGAATGAAGGAGGTGTTGCAGGGAATGCATGTGTTCCTCAAAGCGTTGGGTTTTCTAGGCACAGTAACTCTGGTCTTGTTTCCGATGGTTGACACAGCTTTGGCCCAAGCATGCGATCGGTGCATTGACGCGCCGGGCGATCACATTCGCGCCTATGGAAGAAATATCGAGAGCGGTGCCCTTGTAGACATCCCTGTTCGGCAAGAAATTGTTTATTACATAAGTACGAACACTGAAAAAAGGGCCGTAGTAAGATACATAGTTGATATTCCAACGGCAATACTCATGAATTATACTCGCGAATCTCGAACTGACTCAAGTGTGTCGTACAGGTTGACTCTAACGCAATACTACGAAGAACTATACGAAGAGGGCTTAAGGTATATAGCGGTAGAGGAATACGCAGGCGAATGGGAGTCTTTGGATCCCCAAGTGACGGGTATCGAAGGCTATCTAAGGGCAGGAGTCAACGGCCCGGTATGGGGTGGTGGGTTCTTGTACCAGCGGCAAGACTCGCCCCATTTCACTCCGGGAGATTGGGCAGTGAGAACACTTGTCCCCAGCTGGGCTGGAATATATGTTCACGTGAGCGACGATTTTGGATTCTATCAGTGTGGACAGATCTATGTTAAGCTACTGCGGCAGCCGACAGGGTATACCTGGGAGTTTTGGTTCAACATTTGCAAAGGTGAAACATGGCCAGGGGGATGGTAAGGCAGAGCCGGTTTCAAGTATGGGGGGACATGATGGAATCTAGCAGGCTGTCCTGGGGAGGACTTTTTATCCTTGTCTTCATTCTCGTGTCTTCAGGGCTAGGTCAAGAGGTACACTTCGCCGATCCCAATTTGGAGGGGGCAGTGCGTGGCGTACTTCAAAAACCTGAGGGGCCCCTCATGCCTGACGATATGGCTCGTTTAACAGAACTCGACGCAGCTGCTTTGGAGATTGCCGATCTCGGCGGCTTAGAATACGCCGTAAACCTCAAACGTCTCAACCTCAGTGGAAATGAGATTCATGATCTTCTCCCACTTACCAATCTGCACAAGCTGGAGTTCTTGGACCTTACTTGCAATCACCTGAGGAACATACTCCCCCTCAGGAACCTTGCAGAATTACGGACCCTTAAGCTTGGGGGAAACGATATCAGCGATCTTTCCCCTCTCGCCAGCCTCACCCATCTAGAGGTGCTCGAGCTATGGGGCAATCGGATTGTTGACCTCTCCCCGCTTGCCACCCTTTCCAGCCTGCGAGTACTTAACCTCACGGGGAACCAGGTCGAGGACCTCTCATCACTTAATGGCCTCCATTTGCTGGAAACCCTTTACCTGGGGGAAAACGACGTCAGGGACATTTCCGCGTTGACTGGACTACCCCGGTTGCGGGTGCTCGATCTGCGGGAAAACCGAGTTGGCAATCTCACTCCCCTATTTTATCTCAAAGAACTAGAGGCGCTATACCTTGCAGGAAATGAAGTTAGTGACCTCTCCCCTCTTACAAATTTAGCCCGGTTGAGGACGTTGGAGCTCGCCTTCAATCGGATCGATAACATAGGCCCGTTGGCCTATCTCGCCGGACTGCGAGTCCTTGACCTCAGGGGCAATCGGATTGGCGACCTTGGCCCGCTGGCCCGCTTGGTCGGCCTGAGAATTCTGGACCTCACCGCGAACCAGGTCACTGACCTTTCGCCCTTGGCAGAACTCTCCAGCCTGGAAGTGCTACGCCTCGCTGCCAACCAAGTGAATAATCTTTCACCACTGGAAGGGCTGGCTCGCCTAGAGGTCCTTGATTTGACAGGCAATCCGATAGACGACATTACACCTCTAGCTGGCCTCTCCGCCTTAAAGGTGCTGTATCTAGCAGCCTGTCAGGTCGTCAACATTTCTCCCCTTGCCCAGCTCACCGACCTGGAATGGCTCGATATTGGTTATAATCAAGTAGTCGACATCTCGCCATTGGCCAACCTAACCAACCTTAGGGTTCTCATTCTCACTGGGAACCGGGTCAGGGACCTCACCCCGCTGATCGGGCTTAGTGTCCTCCAGGAACTCCGTCTCTCTTACAATCGCATCGGTGACATCTCCCCCTTGGCGCTCAACAACGGGCTTGACACAGGTGACCTCATAGATATCCGTTACAATTGTTTAAACATCACTCCAGGATCCCGGGCCTTGGACGTCATCCAAACCCTTACCGAACGCGGGGTCCGGGTCGAGTATCGCCCCCAGAGATGAGGGCGGTCTCCAGGGCCTAATTTGGGGGCTCTCCATCCGTTCTTCAACACAGGTTATTTTGGGTTTGCGGGCGGGCTTGCCGACAGGTAGTGATGAGCTGATAGGGAAGAGAGACGAACAAGCCTAGAATGCTAGAATGAAAGAGGAGGTGATGCTAGTGCGATCAATGTGGATTGTAGTGTGCTTATTGTGCCTAGCAGGGCATGTTAGCACGGCCCAAAGGCTACCGCCCGTTATCGCGGACTTGTGGGGTTTAGACATAACAGTCCGTGAGTTCCTTGAACGTGCTGATCCAACCATGCTTTACCGCATCCCTCACGAGTTCTGGGATGTAAAGGTTCAGTGGGGTGCAGAGACTCTTCAGTCCCGTTGGAGGGGTGCCCCTGAGGAAGCTTTGACCAAGGACATTGACGCAGGGGGCGTGGAGCCTGAATCCATCATCATTTACGTGCACTGCACCAACGCCATCGAAGATTTAGGTGGTCGGGACATTTACTACGGGGCCTCTTCAACGGTCTGGTACCCACCGTTCCTGCGCATACCTTACATGCAGGTGACTGCTTGGCTTTGGGAAACGGGTATGTGGCCGGTCGACAGCGAATATGATGATTGCTATAATTGCTGGAGAGTAACTGTAAATGATGTGGAACATGTAGCTGGCCAGCACTATTATCAAACCGTAAGTTTGCACTGTGCAGAATTTCCTCCCGGATACGAACCGCAGTATCAATGCACCACTCGGTACTCACCCAATATCTGGATTGACTGATCAAACAAGGACCACAAGGAGGGCTAAATGAGGTGCTGGGCGTTGGGGAGCCTGGTATTGGCGCTTGGGTTCGGGGTGGCCTTTGGGCTGGCAGGCCAGCCAGTTGAGTGGGAACCTGGAATGTATTGGGCCTACCAGGTGAAGGCGGCTGGCGAGCAGAGTTTACTTCCTCCTCCCCCGACGATGACCTTTTATGTGGTGGCTTCGCGTTCCCTTCTTTGGGTAAAAATCCATGCACTCGCTCAAGTCATGGACTATCCCCGGGGAGCCCTTCAGTTGATCCCCTACCTCGAGTGGCCTGGAGGACCTGTCCCCCAGGGTTGGCCCTTCCTTCTCGAGCACCGGCCAGGGCTGCCAGGCGAGACAGTGTTCATGACGGCTTACTCAACCGCTGCGCTTCCCGGCGAGGGGACAAGACAATACACCGAAATCGTTCAGCCACTAGAGATGGAACCGGAAGAAGCGCAGGAGTGGCTGGAAGCCATCGGTCCCGCAGGGGAGGCCATGGAGGAAGCCTTGAAAGAAGGAAAGATCACGGAGTGGCGGGAGATTACCGAGGCACAAGCTGAGGGTGTCACCGTCCCGGCAGGGGCATTCGACCAATGCCGAACGATACACTACAGGGCCCACTATGGCTATGGCGCAGTCGATGAGGGCACGGCTTGGTGGAGCTCTGAGGTAGGCTGGTGGGTACGGCTCGAGGGGAGCAAGACGTTTGCTGGGAAGACCAACCGATACACCATTGAGCTTATCCAGTGGGGAAGACTTTCGCAGGAGGAACTCATCCAGCGGCTTGCCACTGCCTTACAGCATACAGAATTGTTGAGCCCAAGGATGGCCGAGACCGTGCGCAGCCAGCTGCAAGAGCTGGGTATAGAGATCCCTGGTAGATAGGCACAACGATGCCCAGTCTTGTTGTACCCTGACTCGCATCGTTCCTGCCTCCGTCGGAACAAGGTTGCCGGGCGGGGACACGGATCTTTCTGTTTTGACCTTGCCATTAGGCCCCCGTGGCCCGGGAGAGTAGGTCGGCGCCTGGTTTTTTATTTTGTCTTGGCCGCCAGCCGCCCATCGAACGTGAGCAGGGGCACGCCCAAGGAACGGGCGAGATACAGGTAGCTTGCATCGTACGTGGTGAGCCCCGTCTCTAAAGTTGCGCTTTTGGAACCAAGCTGTTTGCGGGACTCGGGATGAAGCTTGGACATCCT
>CAYUWL010000071.1:0-4951 GCA_964448595.1 uncultured Thermotogaceae bacterium | reverse complement strand
GCTGACTACGTGCACCTGTGCTGGGAGCGCTTGGCGGATCCGGTGGCTCGGGTGAACACCACGCTTATTCAGGAGGCAAAGGCAGCGGGGCTTGGGGTGATCCTGTGGCACGAGGAACGGGAGCATATGCTAAAGCAAATCCGGAGGCTTTCGGAGATATACGGGGTGTGCACAAATGTCCCGGATCGGGCACGTAGAATTCTGGCCCTGTCTTCAGGTCCTCCCCCACTTGCCTCAGGAGGCCAAACTACCTAGAATGAAAGGTGCTGGGATAGGGGATGTGTAGGGCTTTTGGGACTGCGGTAACTTCAATGTGCAGGGGGGTGATAACGGTCAAAGAATCAGCTGCAGTTTGAGTGTGCAGGAGAAGGTCTGTCAAGGAGAAGTATCGCAAGGAGGTGAAATATGAAGCGTTTACTGGCACTTGGGTTAGGGGTGTTGTTGCTGAGTGGCCTGGTCGCACTAGCTGAGGAAGAGGTGACCCTCAGTGTCCGCTGTCGGGCCAAGCCACCTATGGAAAACTGGCGCGGGGATAACTTCATCGAGGCTGCTAACTCGTTCAATGCGGCCATGGCCGCGGTCGACAATCCCTTGCGGGTAGCGGTGGATATCGTTCAGGACAATATCGGCTGGGGTGACTATGTGACCGAATTCGTGCTAGGATTCCAGGCAGGCGAGGCCTACGACATTTGGCTCTCCGGACACGAGTACATCGGGGCCCAGGCCGAGGCCGGTCGTATCATCCCCCTGGATGACTTAATCGGACGGTATCCTCAGTTTGCCAACGTGATCGAAAGCTTGTGGAACTCCGTAAAGTACAAAGGCCAGATTTGGGGGATCCCTCAGGACGCTGAGGCGCGCCCTCTGTACTGGAACAAGAAGCTTTTGCGCCAGCTTGGCTGGTCGGAGGACGAGATCGATGCCCTGCCTCAACGGATCCTCGCGGGCGAGTTCACGCTCTACGATATGCTGGAAGTGGCCAAGCAGGCGGTGGATGCTGGTATCGTGGAGCCGGGCAATGGGTTCTGGACCCGGCCCAAGAACGGCCCCGACTTTACCGCCTTCTACTACGACTTCGGCGGTGAGACCATCGATGACGCCACTGGCAAACTGGTGTTCGACACTGAGGCCGGCCTTAAATACTACCAGTTCTTCTACGACGCCGCCCACAAGTATGACTCGATGGGCTGCTTAGGTTTGGGCTGGTCCGAGGCCTGGCATCCTGGCGTCACTGGCGACAAGGTCCTGTTCTGGGTGGGCGGCACCTGGCAGTGGGCCGAGTGGGCCACCCTGTACCTTAAGGATAAGGGCGGGGAGGCCTACATGTGGGATAATTTCGGGTTCGGCCTCATCCCAGCTGCCGAGAAGGGCGGACGGCCTGTCACCCTGACCCACCCCCTGGCTTACATGATCAGCTCTCAATGTGAGCACCCCGAGGTCGCCCTGGCCCTGATCGCCATGGTCACCGACTATGGTCCTAATACCCGGCACGCGGTTTCGAGCACCCACCTGGGCATCCTCAAGGATCAGACCGAATACCAGTTCTACAAGGAGTCCCGCCTCTTGAGCGAGGCCCTGTACATGCTGGACTACACCACGTTCCTCCCCAGCAGCCCCAATTGGGGGCCCTACTCTACCATCACCTACGAAGCCCTGGCAGCGGTGGTCTCGGGTGACTTCACTCCCGAGAAAGCCGTGGAGTTCGTGGTGGACGGCCTCCAGCGTGAACTGGGGGACAATGTGATTATCCGATAAACTTGTAGGGAAATATGGGAAGGGGGCATTCCCCCTTCCCATATTCCTTGAATGCAGCGGGGAAACGACCTATGGGATTGCGAAGTAAGATAGCGCCTTATGGCTTTTTAGCTCCAGCCCTTGTTATCATAATGCTGTTTTTCTTTATCCCGCTAGTTATGGTGTTCATCCTGAGTTTTACCAATTTGGACATGACCAATATCGGACGTCTAGAGTGGTGGAACCCGGCGAATTGGAGTTTGGAGAACTATGTAAAGATATTCACAAATAGGTTCTTCCCTAAAATACTTTTCAATACGCTTATGTATGTCTCTCTCACCTTGGTTTTCTTCAACGTTGGGATAGCTTTGATCGTGGCGTTGATAACTACGCACATCAATCGACGGGTAGGGTTTGCCTTTCGGGTGTTATGGCTTTTACCGCGAATTACTCCTGTCGTAGTGTATGTTATGATGTGGAAAGCCATGGCTGGGCCTGCCCCAATGGGAATCATAAATACATATATCCTTCAGCCATTGGGCATTGGACATGGGGAGTACCTTCTGAACGCTCACCCCTGGGTGTTCGTGATCTTGGTGAACGGGTTCATCGGCGCCTCGTTCGGCATGATCCTATTCTCTTCTGCTATCGAGGCAATTCCCAAGGATTACACCATGGCTTCGAAAGTGGATGGGGCGACTACTTGGCAGACCATCCGCTATGTCATCCTCCCTATGATCAAGTGGCCTCTCCTCTTTGTCACTACGTACCAAACGCTGTCGCTTTTAACCTCCTTTGAGCAAATCCTACTCCTCACTGATGGAGGCCCGAGGCTCTACCAAACCGAGGTTTGGGCCCTTACAGCCTATCATCGTGCCCTAACCAGCTATTTTGGAAACACCCAGTGGGGCTATGGTGCGGCTTGGTCAGTGGTCTTGGTGATCATCGGCATCATAATGGCGGTGATCTACCTACGGGTGTTCAAGTTCCGGGAACTGGTGGAAGAGCCGAGGATCGATGCGTTATGAGGTTTACCTTCAGGGCTTGGCTTAAGCGTTGGTGGCGGGCACTTCTGGCCTACGTGGTGCTCATCATCCCCAGCCTGGTCATTGCGGTGGGCTATGTGTGGCTCATCATCACTTCCTTCTCCACCCGGACCGAGGGACTGCGCTCACTGGGCTGGACCCTGCAGAACTGGCGGTTCCTGTGGGAGTCTCCATTCGGTCCCAGGGTCCCCAGCATTTGGCAGGTCACGCTTAACACTTTGGTAATGTCCCTCATCATGACCATCATCGTGGTGGGGGTGTCATCCCTGGCCGGCTATGCCCTGGCTCGCATGAAGTTCCCCGGCCGTAAGGGGTTTCTGTCCCTGACCTTAATCTTGCACGCCTTCCCCAGTGTCACCCTGCTCATCCCTATCTACTTCGTGCTTCTGTGGATCCAAAAGATCCCGGTGATCGGGAATGGCATCCCATTGATAGGTGGGTTCGGATATAACACCATTGGCGGGGTGGCCCTGGTGATGGTAGCCTTCCAACTACCCTTCGGCATCTGGGTGATGAAGGGGTTCTTCGACAACATCCCCTGGGACATGGAGCGCTCGGCCTTGATCGACGGGGCCTCCCGGTTCAGGGTATGGTGGCAAATCGTGATGCCTAATATCAAACCCGGAATTGCTGCCTTATCCATCTTCTCATTCCTAACCGCCTGGAATGCCTATCTAATACCGCTCACTTTTACATCGGGGCGAGCCGGACGATTCTCCGTGCTCTCTCTCTACGTGCAGAACTTCATCAGCGAGTCAGTGATGACCGAATGGAACGCAGTGGCCGCAGTAGGCCTGTTCCAGCTCATCCCGGTGGTTTTGTTCTTCCTGTTCACCCAAGAGGCACTATTGAACATCTACGGAGGAGGGCGCAAAGGAGGGGTGTAGGGACATGCAAATAACCCTGGAAAAACTGTGCAAGTACTTCGGCAAGGTAAAGGCAGTGGACAACTTGGACCTGGAGATCAGGGACCGAGAGTTTGTGGCCCTGCTTGGCCCCTCCGGCTGTGGCAAAACCACTACCCTGCTCATGATCGCGGGGATCTACCGGCCCACCTCGGGTTACATTCGATTCAACGGGCGGGTGGTGAACCACCTCCTCCCCAAGGAACGCAACATCGGCATGGTGTTCCAATCCTATGCCCTCTATCCCCACATGACGGTGTTTGACAATATCGCCTATCCGCTCAAACTCAAGCGCACGCCACGGAGGGAAATCCAGAAGCGGGTGCGGCAAGTGGCAGACATGATGGGGATTGGGGAGTTATTGGACAGGCGACCGGGTCAGCTCTCCGGCGGTCAGCAGCAGCGAGTGGCGGTGGCCCGGGCTCTGGTCAAGGAGCCAGCGATCCTGCTGTTCGACGAGCCCCTTTCAAACCTGGATGCCAAGCTGCGCCTGCGGATGCGGGGAGAGATCAAGCGCCTGCAGGAGGACCTTGGTGTCACCTCCGTCTACGTCACCCACGACCAGGTGGAGGCAATGACTATGGCCAGTCGGATTGCAGTGATGAATCATGGGGTACTTCAGGCCTACGGCACTCCTGAGCAGCTCTATGACCAGCCGGATACCATATTTGTAGCGGGGTTCATCGGGGCTCCCCCCATGAACTTCATCCCGGTGACCCTCGTCAAGAAAGAGGATGGCTACTTCCTGGAGAAGGGCCAATTCAGTATCCGACTCCCCGATGACAAGGGAAGGTTGGCGGTGGCCAACCAAGCGCCCGAGCAGGTGATCATGGGCATCCGCCCGGAGGACGTACAGGTGTTGCCGGAGGGTGGAGATCTGCAAGGGGAAGTGTACGTGATAGAACCATTGGGTCGGGAGGATATGGTGACCTTCCGGTTCGAGGGGGAAGAGATCCGGGCCTTGGTCCCGGCGCCTTTCCAAGGAAAGGTTGGGGACACAATCGGGTTGAAACTTAACCGGGAAAAGCTGCATCTGTTCCATCCCGAAACTCAACGCTCGCTCCTGAGGAGGGAGTAAATGACAAGCTTCAGGAGGCGCGAGAGGTATTCGCCGTATCGTTTTGATTTGTTGCGACTTTGCCCTTGAGGTTCGCGCCGTGAGCACTTTGCCCCTTGCTGAAGAGGAGCTGAAACTTGCCCGCCGCCACGTTCCCATCCTGCGTTTGGACCGCCGGGAACCCTTCTTGCCATCGCGGGCGGGGGTTA
>CAYUWL010000070.1:0-5100 GCA_964448595.1 uncultured Thermotogaceae bacterium | reverse complement strand
CGGAAAGGAAAAGCTCCGGGACCCGCGAGGTCGGCCCCGCCTCCCCACCCCCTCCGATGGGGTGTACGTGAAGATCGATAAGTCCGGGGATCACCATCGCTCCTTGTGCGTCGTATTCTTCCGCCACCCTCTGTGGCAGTTGAGGGACACTCCCCACGGCAAGGAACTTATCAGAGAACAACAGGTGTTGTAACCCCCGATCCTGGGGGGAGAAAAGGCGCGCGTTTCTAACCAATTGCAGCTTGCCCATCCGGTCACCTCTTCCGCAGCCGGGGATTGATCTCTTCCCGCAACCAGTCCGCTAAAAGGTTGATGCCGAGCACGATGGAGATGAGGGCAGAGCCAGGGAATACAACAAGCCACCACTTACCAGCATAGATGAACCGTTTACCTTGAGAAATCATCATGCCTAAGGAGGGCTTGTTTATCGGGACACCTACTCCAAGGAAACTTAACGTAGCCTCCAACATGACCACTGCGCCGAAGTCAACAGCCGCCACGACCAAAATGGGGGGGATGGCATTAGGGATTATGTGTCTGAACATGATGCGGAAGTTGCTGGCCCCGACGGCCCTCGCGGCTTGTACATAGTCCTCCTGTTTGACCGCCAAGGCGCTGCCGCGCATCGTCCTGGCATAGCGCACCCAGTCGGTGGCCACAATAGCCAAGATCACAAGGGGGATCCCCCCTCCCTTGAAGATCCCCAGAAGCAGCATGGCGATGAGGGTGGTGGAGAAGGAGAACATGGTGTCGGCAAGGCGCATGGTGACGGCGTCTAGCACCCCTCCGTAGAAGGCAGCAAGAAGACCGATCGTCCCCCCAACCATGCCTGCAATGAGAATCACGCTGAAGCCAACTAGAAAAGAGGTCCTGCAACCGTACAGGATCGTACTCAAGATGTCCCTCCCCTGATCGTCCGTTCCCAAAAGGAAGGGAGAACGTCCCCCTTCAAGCCATATCGGAGGGAGGAGGGAGTCCTGCAAGGAGAGGACCTTCGGGTCGTAAGGATTCTGAGGGGCGATGAGGGGGGCGAACACCGCTCCTATGATTAGGACCAACAGAAGGAAGGAACCTAAAAGAGCGGAGGGGTCCCGCAGCCAGTGATTGAGGGTTCGCGACCGCGAAAGACGTCTAATCATAGCGGATCTTGGGGTTCAAAATCCCATACAGGATATCCACGGCCAAGTTTATGAACAGGATCAACCCAGCCACCAGCATCACGTAGGCCACGATGACTGGATGATCGGTCTCGTAGATGGCGGTCAAAAGCAAGTTGCCCATCCCCGGCCACTGAAAGATGCTCTCAGTAACGATGGAAAAGCCGATGAGTTCCCCCATCTGAAGGCCAGCCATTGTTACCACAGGAATAAGTACATTTCTGAGAGCGTGCTTGAATATCACCGCCCGCTGGGGAAGCCCTTTGGCCCAGGCAGTCCGGGTGTAGTCTTCGGCCAGTGCCTCCAGCATCCCACCCCTTGTAAGGCGAAGGAGCACTGCCAACTGGTACAGCCCCAACGTTATGGCCGGCAGGATCAGATGGCGCAGACCGTCCAAGGTAAGAAGGCCGGAGCGCCAGCGGCCTACGATCCGCACCACCTCCCCCCGTCCAAACGGGGGCAAGATCCTAAGCGAGACACTGAAGATCAAGATCAAGAGGATCCCCACCAGGAAGGTGGGAAGGGAGATCCCAAAGAGCGATCCTGTCATAATGATCCGACTGGTCACGGAGCGGGGACGAAGGGAGGAAGTGACGCCTAAAACTACGCCCAAAGTAAGGGAAATGAACATCGCCACCAAAGCCAATTCGAAGCTGGCTGGAAACCGCTCCAGGATCATCCGCATGACAGGAACCTGGCTTGTGTAGGAAAGACCGAAATCGCCGCGCAGGATGTTTCTGATAAAGATGGCGTACTGCACATAAAAAGGCTTGTCCAGACCCAGCGTCCTGCGGACAAGCTCCTGCTGCTCTTGGGTGGCATACCGGCCGGCCAAGGTGAGGACAGGGTCCCCCAAAAACTGGAAGATCCCAAAACAAAGGAACGACACGACAAAAAGAACGACAATGCTTTGGCCGATCCGCCTTATGATGTACGAGATCATGAGGATTAGGCACGGGGGCGCCTTAAAGACGCCCCCGCACACAGCTTTTCTAGCTCCTTATCCCCCAAAGGAGATGTCCTTACACACGATCCATCCATCAGGCCGCGGCCTAAACTGCACGTTGCTCGGCTTATACAGGGCGTAGGTGTCCTCCTGATAGTGCAGCGGGATGACCGCGATTTTCTCCTGCATAGCAACCCGGTTCAGCAATCGCAAGGCATCGGCTCTCAGGGTTGGGTCGACGATTGAAGACGAAGCCTCAAGCAACTTGTCGAGAACCGGATCGCTATAGGAAGCCCCGTTTAGTCCTCCGTAGCCCCGCTCAGGATCTACGGTGTGCAAGAGTTTGGTGAACGAGCGGCCGAAATCGTAGGAGCCGTCAAACCAGCCCAACAGGTAGAAGTCCAAGCCGTGTTCGTCAAGTTCGGGGAAGTAAACTGCCTTGGGCTTTACGTCCAGTTCCACCCTGATCCCCACCTTGGCAAGCTGAGTGGCGATGGCTTGGGCGATCTGTTCATCCTGAACATATCGATCGTTGGGGCCGCTGAGCTTGATGGTGAACCCATCCGGATAACCGGCTTCAGCCAGCAACTTCTTGGCCTCCTCCGGATCGTAGGGCAACCTTTCGATGCTGGCGTCATAGCCGACGGTAGGGGGATCGGGGATCTGGCTGCAGGGGAAGGCGTGGCCCATCATGACCTTATCGATGATCTCATCTTCGTTGATGGCCATGTAGATGGCCTTGCGCACACGCACGTCACTCCCCGGAAAACCTGGGGAATTCCGCAGCCCCAGCCAGATGGAGCGGCGAGAAGGCCGGGTGACGATCTCAGCATTGGGGCTGTTTGTCACCATGTCGAAGAGTTCCACGGGAACATCCTGGATAAGGTCCACTTCTCCGCTTATCAGGGCAGCGACCCGAGTGGAGGACTCGGTCAAAGGACGGAAAACCACGTATTTAATTGGAGGAGGTCCAGCCCAATATTCCTCATTTGCTTCGAGCTTGAGATAGGAACCTTTAACCCATTCCACGAATTTGTACGCTCCGGTCCCGATGGGGTGCTCGCCGATCTCACCTATGCTCCTTGTCTCAGTGGACTCCTTGTCCATGATGAATATCTGATGCAGGTTCTGCACGAACCATGGCACCGGCTCCGTGGTCACGATATCTATCGTCCAGGGGTCACCGTCCACGGGTCTTACCTCGGCGATGGCTCCGCCGAAGGCGAGGAACTCAGAGACCGGATACGGCTCCTTAAGTCGCTCCAGGGAGAACTTGACATCCTCCCACGTGAAGTCGTTGCCGTTATGGAACTTCACTCCTTGGCGAAGGTGGAACCGCCAAGTCAGCGCATCCACCCGTTCCCAGGAGGTGGCCAGGGCCGGAAGGAGATTCCCGTCGGCATCCCTTTGCAGGAGCCCGTCGAAGATGTTGGCCATGATTTGAAGGTTGGCGTCGGCATCGGAGCCGTGGGGATTCATGGTCCTGGGCGGCGACATGACCCCCACCACCAGGGTGTCCTTAGCAATCCCCAAAACAGAAGTGCTTCCCAGGATCGCCACAAGCAATCCGATCAAAATCCAAGCAGCCCTTCCTTTCATCTCCAATCCCTCCTCTTGCCACTTCAGGTGTCTTAAACCTTCGCCTGTCCCCTTCACCTATTCTCCCGGTGATCACCCCCCTTCCCCCGGCCCAGGAAAACCTCCTCGGAGGCCACAAAGTGGTCCAAGATCGCATTCATGGCTGTTCCCCAGCTTTTTTCTGCTATCGCCTCGGCTAGGGTTTGATGTTTTTTAAACAGTTCTTCTGCATGGTCCCGAAGATATTGGGGCGAGATTTCCCGGCCCAATTGGTAGTTTGTGATTTCCAAAAGTGGAAGCAAACCCCGCTTCAAGAAAGGGTTCTTAGCTGCCTGAGCGATGCTTAAGTGGAATTGGCCGTTTGCTTCCAGGTACTCATCGACGTCCCCTGACTCTGCGGCGCGTTGGATCTTGAACAGTGCACCTCTTAAGGCAGCGTAGTCCTCAGGGGTGGCCTTATCAACCGCCAGCTTAACGATGAGGGTCTCCAGTTCTCGACGGATCCGCCAGATCTCTACCAAGCCCCCGCTTTCCTCGAGGGCCTCCAGTGCTGCCTCCACATCCACTGCACCATTCACCGTGCCCACCACGTAGTTCCCATCTCCCACCCGGGGTTCCACCAAACCCGCCATTTGGAGGGAGCTGAGGGCCTCCCGCACTGCCGTACGGCTCACGTTCAGCATCTCGGCCAGAGTCCGCTCCGGGGGGAGCTTCTCCCCGACCTTGTAGCTGCCCTCACGGATGGCCGCGATCAGCCACCGCGCCACATGGGCGCTTTTCCTCTTTGCTGCCAGCATGCTCCGAGGGAGCCCCCTCTCATAGTTCATACCGGTCGTACCAATTTTACTATAGGAACAAGTGTTTCCCCTGTCAAGTCCAAGGCCGCCCTCAGGCAAAGGGTTATGGCCGATTAGGTTTGTCCCCGTACTTCTTTTTGAGGTAGCGGTCGATGGCGGCCGCGGCGCGCTTTCCGGCCCCCATGGCTGAGATCACCGTCGCCGCGCCGGTCACGATGTCACCCCCGGCAAACACCCCCTCACGGCTGGTCGCCCCGTCCTCATCCGCCACGATTGTCCCCCAGCGGTTGACCTCCAAACCTGGAGTGGTCCTGGGCACAAGCGGGTGAGGTTGGTTGCCGATGGCGATGATCGCCGTGTCGATGTCGATTGAGAACTCAGAGCCCTCGATGGGCACCGGCCGGCGCCGGCCGGAGTCGTCCGGCGGCCCCAGCTCCATGCGGATGCACTCCACTTGCTCAAGCACCCCGTCCCGGCCCAGGAACCGCACTGGGGTCACCAGGAAGTGGAACTTCACCCCCTCTTCCTTGGCGTGGTGGATCTCCTCCAGGCGGGCCGGCATCTCGGCTTCGGTTCGTCGGTAGAGAACAAGCACCTCCTTTGCCCCTAGCCTGAGGGCGGT
>CAYUWL010000069.1:0-5291 GCA_964448595.1 uncultured Thermotogaceae bacterium | reverse complement strand
TGAACGGCCGGGATGCCCACCATATGCGCCCTGAGACCAAGGAGAGGGTCCTGCGGGCCATCGAGGAGCTCGAGTACACCCCGGTGAAGGCAGCCCGGTCCCTGCGCCGGCAGCGCACCCAGGTTATCGGGGTCCTGCTCCCTGACATCTCCAACCCGTTCTTCTCCCTCCTTGCCCGAGGGGTGGAATCCGTGGCCTTTGAGAAGGGCTATTCCATCCTGATTTGCGATTCCAACCACGATTCTCGGAAGGAGGCTGTGTACCTTTCAATGCTATTAGAGGAGCGGGTGGAAGGTCTCGTCTTCATCCCCGTGGGGCGACCTGCGACCGATCTCATTCAACGGCTCCTTAACCACGGGGTCAAGATCATGGTGGCCGATCGCCGCGTTGACGGACTTCCTACCGTGAGTGCCGATAACCGGGGTGGCAGCGCATCCCTAGCCCGTTATCTCCTGGATATCGGCTATAGGAAGATCGCATATCTTGCTGGGCCAAAGGGGGTCTCTTCTGCCGAGGAGCGATTTGCCGGGCTGGTATCCGCATTGGAAGAGGAGGGGCTAAACCCCGTCTGGGTTCGGTGGGGCCATTTCACCTTCGAGAGCGGCTACCACCTAACGCGGAAACTTCTTTCCGAAGTGAAAGCTGACGCCATCGTTGCCGGGAATGACCTTATGGCTGTGGGTGCGATCCGGGCGGTGGAGGAACGTGGCCTACGCGTTCCTGAAGACATCGGCGTGGCGGGGTTCGACCACGTTCCACTCGCCGATCTCGTGAAGCCGAGGCTTACCACGGTGGAGGTACCGGCCTCTCGTATTGGGGAAGAGGCTGCCCGCCAGCTCATAGAAGGGGCGTGTCGTGACTTCTGCCTGCCCGTTGAGCTCATTCCAGGGGCATCTTGTGCCCAAAGGAGGTGGTGAAAGGAGCATAAGCTAGTTTATTAGAAGTGGTGTTGATTTAAAGGAGGTGACTTGAGGTGAAGCGGTTGTGGATTGGACTAGCGGTGTTGGTTTTGGTGGGCCTGCCTCTCCTGGCCCAGCAGGCTCCGACAGTGGCGGTGTTCATTTCCACTTTGAAGAATCCCTACTTCGTAACCCTAGCCGAAGGTGCCCGGGCGGCTGGGAAGGCCCTGGGTGCACAGGTTGTGATCTATGACGGGCAAGACGATGCGGCTTTGCAGCTTTCGCAGGTTGAGGATGCTATCGCTGCGGGAGTTCAGGCGATCTGCATCAATCCCGCCCACACCGAGGCCCTGATCCCCGCGGTGGAGCGAGCCAACGAGGTAGGGGTGCCGGTCTTCTCCGTGGACCGCGATGTGTTGGGTGGCCAGCGCGTTTGCTACATCGGAACGAGCAACGTGCTGGCAGCCGAGCAGGGGGCTGCTACCTTCATCCGGTTCCTTGCTTTGGCAAAAAGACCCTTGCCTTGGCGCATCGTGATCCTGGAGGGCATCCCAGGCGCGTCCGCGGCTGTGGAGAGGGAGCAAGGGTTCAAGAACGTGCTTAACCCCCTCATCGAGGGAGGCGCTGTCGAAATCGTGGCCGATTTGACGGCTCAATTTGACCGGGCGGAGGGGTATCGGGTCATGTCCGACATCCTGGCCACCACGACCGACATCGATGGCGTTATCGCCGCAAACGATGAGATGATCCTGGGTGCCTTGGAGGCCATCAAAGCGGCAGGCGTGCCTGTGGGGTTCCCCGGGGGCATCATCTTGATGGGGTTTGACGCTATCGACGACGCGGTGGCAGCGGTCCGGACCGGCGAGCTTGTGGGCACGGTGGCTCAGGCCCCTTACATTCAAGGATACTGGGGTGTGGAGGCCGCTTACCGGTACCTCGTGGAAGGTTGGCGTCCTCCTGAGGGGACACAGGTTTACGAACCAACCGGTGCTCTCTTCATCCCCACCCCGGTCGCCGTGGTCACCGCTGAGAACGTGGACCAGGTAGCTCAAATCACCAAGAGCCCGCCGCCCCTTCCCGGGACGGAGTGAGCTTGCTTCGATAACATATGGCCCGGCGGCCAGGCCGCCGGGCCTTTTACTTACGAACATGGACTGGCGTAACAAGCTTCGTCGCCTGAACAGGAACCGGGTGCTTTTCCCCCTTTCCGCGCTCCTATTACTTGCGGCCGTGGCTTCGTTTATCTCGCCACACTTCCTCACTTCGATGAACCTAAAAAACATCCTCTCGCAGGTATCCATCATCGCTATCTTGGCGGCAGGAGAGGCATGCGTGATTCTCACAGGGGGCATCGACCTTTCGGTGGGGGCGGTGCTCGCTATCGGTGGATCCGTCACGGCTGTGCTCATGAAATGGGCAGGGCTTCCCATTTTACTGGCGATAGCTGGCGGACTGGGCGTGGGCCTGTTGGCTGGATTCATAAGCGGCACACTGGTGGCCTGGGTGCGGATCCCCTCTTTCATCGCCACTTTGGCCATGATGGCAGTGGCACGTGGGGGAACCCTGGTACTGACAGGTGGGAAACCGGTGTCCGGTTTCACCCGGGCCTTCCGCGGGATAGCTGGCTACGCTGGCCCCCTCCCTCTCCTGTTCATCATAACTTTGGGGATCTACACTCTTTGGCAACTTGTTCTCTCTCACACCCGCCTGGGGCGGTACATCTACGCCGTGGGGGGCAACGAGCTCTCCACCCGCTTCGCGGGGGTAGATGTCCGCAAGGTGAAGCTGGCGGTGTTCCTATTCTCGGGACTCTGTGCCGCCCTGGGTGGGGTGATGCTGGATGCCCGCCTCAACGCCGCCTACCCAACAGCGGGGGAGGGCTACGAGCTTGACGCCATTGCAGCCGCCGTTCTTGGGGGGGTGAGCTTCAGCGGGGGGATTGGTTCCCTTGTAGGCACGTTCATGGGAGCGTTGGTCATGACTGTCCTCGGCAACATCCTCAACCTTCTTAAGGTAGCAGCCTTTTACCAGTACATCGCCAAGGGGCTTATCTTGGCCGTGGCGGCGATCTCTCTGTCGCGAGGGGTGAAGTTCGCAAAATGAAGCCGGTTGTGGCCGTGGTGGGAAGCGCCAACGTGGATCTGGTGGTAAGAGCCTCACGGTTGCCGCGTCCAGGTGAAACGTTGACCGGGGAGGAATTCGGCCAGTACTTTGGGGGGAAAGGAGCGAACCAGGCCGTAGCCGCGGCCCGGCTCGGGGCAGAGGTCAGCTTCTACGGAAAGGTGGGAGACGATCCGTTCGGCCAACAGGTGGTGGAGGCCTTGGAGGGAGAGGGGGTGGATGTCTCCTCCTTGGGCCGTGCCCATGCTGAACCGACCGGGATGGCCATGATCTTCGTCCTGGAGGGCGGGGAGAACGCCATTGTGAGGGTGCCAGGCGCCAATGGGGAAGTAGACAGGGAGTACCTCGAGCCCCTGGTGGCCGAGATTGCGCAGGCAGAGGTCCTGCTCCTCCAACTTGAGATCCCTGTGCCTGCAATCGCCTTCCTGCTAGAAGAGCTCCCCCCCACCTCCCCGCTGGTCATCCTGGACCCCGCCCCCGTTGCCCCATTGGATTCTCTGCACTTGGAAAGGGTGGAAATCCTCACCCCCAACCACGTGGAGCTCGCCTCGCTTACAGGGCAACAAGAGGTGCGGGCGGGAGGGAAACGGCTCCTTGAAAAAGGCGTGCGCGCTGTGATCTGTAAATCTGGTGCAGAAGGAGCATTTTTGATTACAAAGGGGGAGGAACTTCATGTGCCGGCATTTCCTGTCTCACCTGTGGATACAACCGCATGCGGAGACGCTTTCAACGGTGCGCTTGCGGTGGCGCTGGCGGAGGGGAAGTCGCTTGTAGAGGCGATTCGGTGGGGGAACGCAGCGGGTGCCCTGGCAGCGACCCGTCGTGGGGCCCAGCCTTCCCTTCCCCGACGCCTTGAGCTTGAGGCCTTGATCAGGAGGGACTAAGTGAAGAAAGAAGGAATTCTTAACGATAGAGTATGTGCTCTTGTGGCCCGGCTCGGCCATGGTGACTGGGTTGTGGTGGCAGACTGTGGCCTTCCTATCCCCCCAGGGGTGTGGCGGATCGATCTTGCACTTGTCAAGGGAGTGCCTAGTTTCCAGCAGGTGGTTGAGGCGCTGGCCGCGGAGATCCAGGTGCAGCGGCTAGTGGTGGCTCGGGAGATGCGCACCGAAAACCCGAAACAGCATGAATTCCTGAAGCGGACGTTTCCTAACCTTTCCATTGAAGAAGTGCCACACAAGGAGTTCAAGGGACTTGCGAGCAAGGCCCGGGCGGTGATCCGAACCGGGGAGGCCACCCCATATGCCAACGTGATCCTGGAGGCGGGGGTGAGCTTCTGACGTGATGGAGACCAAACAGCCTTTGGTGGAGCTCCTCGGGGTGCACAAGTGGTTCGGGGGGGTACATGCTCTGAAGGGCGTGGACTTCCATGTCCGTTCGGGCGAGATCGTCGGCCTCATCGGCGACAACGGGGCTGGGAAATCCACGCTGATCAAGATCCTTGCCGGCGTTCATACCCTGGACCGAGGAAAAATCCTCTTCGAGGGACAGGAGGTTCACATCCGTAGCCCCCGGGATGCCAAGGCTCTTGGGATAGAAACCGTCTACCAGGAGCTCGCTCTTGTGGACAACCTGGACGTAGCGGCCAACATCTTCCTTGGGCGTGAGCCTGCCCGAATTGGGGGACGAAGCTGGCTGGCCATCCTTCATCGGCGGCGAATGGAGGAAGAGTCCAGGGCGCTCCTTTCCCGCTTGCGGGTGGATGTAGGACCAATTGAGTCCCGCGTGGGGGAGCTTTCCGGAGGGCAAAGGCAGGCAGTAGCCATCAGCCGGGCCCTTTACACCGAGCCGAAACTGGTGATCATGGACGAGCCCACCGCTGCCCTCGCCGTGCAAGAGGTGCGAAAGGTGCTCGATCTGATAAAGGGCCTTAAGGAACGAAACATCGCAGTGGTGTTCATCAGCCACACTCTCCAAGAAGTCTTTTCGGTAGCTGATAGAATTGTTGTGCTTCGGAAGGGCGAAAAAGTAGGCGATTTTCCAACTCCTGAGCTGACCATCGATGAAGCGGTGAAACTGATGGTGGGGGGTGAGTAAGGTGATGTTGTCCGTGGGCCCGAAGGAAATCCTTTCCCGCTTGCCCTCAAGCTGAAGCTTTGCCTCCTTAAAGCCGGCTTGCCCCTTCGGCTGAGAAAGGCTAGCTTTAACCACCGTGGAACACGAGGAGCTCCTTGCCGCGGCACGGGCCCACTTCAGGAAGGAGGGGCGGCTGATCCGCCTCCCGGAAGGGAAGACGATCGTGTTCGTCGGCGACACCCACGGGGACCGGGA
>CAYUWL010000068.1:3803-5340 GCA_964448595.1 uncultured Thermotogaceae bacterium | reverse complement strand
GAGCCGGCGAGAGGAGTCGAACCTCCGACCCGCGGTTTACGAAACCGCTGCTCTGCCTACTGAGCTACGCCGGCTTACCTAAACCTCACCGACAGCGATTTTACTCCGCCCAGCTTCCCGCTCAAATTGGAATTGAAAAAACCAAGCAGCCGCCAAGACGGGTATTTCTTGCCCCGCAGTGAAGCCTGCTCGACCCGAACACTGCTTCCGGGCTCCTTTTCATCCAGGCAGCGAGGAGGTCGGGTCGAGGGACTACAGCTTGTCGATGTCGGGGATGGTGCCGTCGGAGAGGCGCCACAGCTTTTCCCCGGCGTTCGGCACCACCAGCACCCCCTCCTCTTCGCGGCCCTGCAGCTCTTCTAACCGGATGGAGGTAGGGTCCCTGAAGCCCAGATTGATCCTCCGACAGATTTCCTCAGGGATCCCGGTGGCAAGGACCACCTCGATCCTCGGTCGCTCCACCCCGCCCCTAAAAGTTCCGATCCCCTTCACGTGGGTGGAGTGGGCGAGGACCGCCCAGGGATACTTCCGGAACTTCTCCCACTGGGCAGTGAAGTAGTCCCGCACATGGTAGCCCACCTCAAGGAGCCACCTGCCGTGGGTGGGGGAGATCTCCTGGATATGGGGGGCGTAGATGATCAGGGTGCCGCCGTCCTCTACCACCGGCTCCAGCTTGTACATGCATTTGCCCGCCGTCCACAGCTCCCGGTACATCGCCGGGGCCACGGAGATCACGGTGTGATAGGGGCGGTCCGTCCAGCGGATGTTTATCTCCGAGGAGAGGTCAGCTGCGGCTGACCAGGCCTCCCGCACTTCTCCCAGGAACAATCCCATCACCTCATGCCCGGAGAGGACCAAGGACAGGCCCAGCCGGGGGGTGGGCACCCGGGCCGCGGCCCGCTCGATCATCTCCCGGACCGGGGTCTCTTTGTGGCCGTTCACCTTAGGGTTGGTGATAAGCGCCCCCAGCCAGTGCGACACGTTCACCATTTCGGGCCCTGAGATCCCGGGGAAGAAGTACTTGTGCCCTCCGGAGAATCCCACCACTTCATGGGGGAACACCGGGTTCACGATGAGGAGGAAGTCGTACTCGAGCGCCAGCCGGTTGATTTCGATCGGCACCGAGACCTTGAGGAGCCCGCGGGAGATCTCCTCCATCTCCTCGCAGGAGAGTTCCCCCACCCGGGCCAGGGCCCGGGGGTCGTCCCAAGCGTGCTGATGGATCCGCACCTTCACTTCCCCCAGGTGCCGGCGCAGCGCCCCTTCCGAAAGGGGCGGATGGGTGCCGAGCGCGACCAGGAAGGAAAGCTCTTGCACCCGGGGGGCGAGCCCTTCCACCAGGGTGCGGGCGATGGCGGGCATGGGCAGGGTGCGGGTGTCGTCCGGGACGATGACGAGCACCCGCCTACCCCGGGGCACCCCTTGGGCCAACGCCTCCCCGAGGCGCTCACACAGCTCTCCCTCCGGAATCGGCCGCCCAGGGGCAAAAGACAGGATCAAGGCAATCCCCCTTTCAAACCACAGAGGAGACCGGGAT
>CAYUWL010000068.1:0-3703 GCA_964448595.1 uncultured Thermotogaceae bacterium | reverse complement strand
TCCCATTCGGTGTGGAAGGTCCCCTCCCGGTCCACCCTTTGGTAAGTGTGAGCACCGAAGAAGTCACGCTGGGCCTGGATCAGGTTGGCCGGAAGCCGCCCGCTGCGATAGGCGTCGAGGAAGTTCAGGGCAGAGGCCATGGCCGGCACCGGGATCCCCGCCTCGTGGGCGGCCGCCACCACCCGGCGCAGGGCGGGATGGTGCTCCTTCCACAGCGAAAGGAAGGGCTCGGCGAGGAAGAGGAGCGGGAGGTCCGGCTGCTCCAAGAAGGCCTTTCTGATTAGGACAAGCAGGGAAGAGCGGATGATGCACCCCGCCATCCAGACCCTGGCCGCCTCGGCGAGGTCCAGGCCCCAACCCCGCTCTGCGGAGGCGTCCCGGAGCTGACGGAGCCCCTGGGCGTAAGCCGCGATTACGGTGAGATAGACCGCGCCGAAGAGGTCCGACAGGAACTCTTCCCGGTCGCCGTGCAAGTGGAGCTCAGGCCCGGGGAGGAGCTTTTCGGCCTCGGTCCGCTCCGCCTTCAGGGCCGAGATGACTCGTGCGAAGACGGCCATGGCGATGGTGGGCGCCGGGGTCCCGATGTCCAGCGCAGATTGCGTGGACCACTTGCCCGTCCCCTTCTGCTGGGCGGTGTCGAGGATCTTTTCGACAAGGGGCTCCCCGGTCTCAGGGTCCACGTAGCGCAGGATCTTCTCGGTTATTTCAACGAGGTACGAGGAGAGCTCCCCTTGGTTCCAGCGGCCGAAAACATCCGCCATCTCGGCGCAGGACATGGAGAGGCCCCGCCGCATGAGGTCGTAGGCCTCGGCGAGCGCCTCCATGACGGCGTACTCGATCCCGTTGTGGACCATCTTCACGTAGTGGCCAGCGGAGCCTGGTCCGAAGTAGGCGCAACACGGCCCTTCCGGGCCCTGGGCGGCGATCTTTTGGAAGAGCTCCTTGGCGAGCTCATAGGCCTCCCGGTGCCCCCCGGCCATGATGGAGGGACCGTGCAGGGCCCCATGCTCCCCGCCGGAGATCCCCACCCCCAAGTACCGAAGCCCTCGCTTTTCCGCCTCGGCCAAGCGCCGCTCGGTGTCAGCGTAGTGGGCATTGCCTCCGTCCATCACGATGTCTCCCGCCTCAAGGAGCGGGAAGAGTTGCGCGAGGACCGCGTCCGTCGGGCTTCCTGCCTTGACCATGAGCAGGATCTTCCGCGGTCGGGAAACTTTTTCCACCAACTCCTCTAACCTATAGCAGGGAACAATCCGTCTTCCTTTTGCTTTCTCCTCCACGAATGTTCTTGTACGCTCGGCGGTGCGGTTGAAAACGGCGACGGTCTTCCCTTTCCCCTCGATGTTGAGGGCAAGGTTTTGACCCATGGTGGCAAGGCCGATGACGCCGATGTCCGCTTTCATCTCGTTTCACCTCCCGTATCCTCCCACGGCGGCCGGGCCGGGAGCGCCCGCTCGAACCGCTCGATCAGCTTGTGCTCGTAATCGCGCGCATACTCCCCCTCTAAGAACCGCCCCAGGGCTTCCCGATAGAAAAACTCCCAGGAGGCCTCCTCCTCCCCGGGGATTACCGGGTAGAACAGCACTTCGTTGTCCCGGGCAGCCCTGAGATCCCCGGGGGCGTCCCCAATCATGAGGACGTGATCCTTTTCGTAGTGGCGGGAGGTGGCGGCGATGTGCTGGCTTTTTGTCCCCATCTCCTGGCCGCAGATAAGGGATACATAGCGGTCGATCCCGTGCTCGGCCCACTCCCGCTCCAGAGCTTCTAAGGGCGTCTGGGACACCACCACCACGTCCGCCTTGTCCGAGAGCGCCTCCAGGGACTCCCGCACGAAGGGGAACGGGGGGATGCCCTTGACGATCTCCTTTATCGCCCAGTTCACCCGCTCGGACCATTCGAGCACATGCTCCAGTTCCCTTCTGGCCTCCTCTGACTCCGCCTCCTGAATGGCCCGCCTTAGTCCGTCGTTGGAGAGGACGCTCCCCGGGTCATCGACCCAGGCGAAGTAATGGGGGAACTGCGGCACCTTGAAGTTTCGCCTCTTCACCAAAGGATGGGAGGGGAGAAGCTCGGTGAGGATCCTTTTTATGGTAATGTGACGGTTGGCGCCCCTCGTCTTGGAGAAAAGGTCGGCGAACTCCTTACACTCCCGGGCCGCCTGGGCCACGGGCTGAAGCCCGAAGTAGGCGATCATCCAGGGGCAGAAACACTCCCTCTGCTTTATCCCCATGGTATCGAACACGCATCCATCGGAGTCGATACACACAAGGTACTCATGCTGGGGCTTAAAACGTTCCAGCCTCTCCCGATGGTCCATTGTCCCTCCTTCTTAGGTGATGGGTGATCGGTGATGTGTGATCAGTGTTTTTCGCATCACTCATCACCCATCACGGATCACTGTCTGTACGCTGCAGGTACGTACTCCGGAAGGAACTTCTCCGCGAACACGGGCTTAAGGCGGGCGAACCGGAGCCGGCCGCCCACCACCGGCACCGAGACCAGGTCCTCCCCCAGAAGCGGGCGGGCGTAGCGGACGAAATCGTCTGTCACGTCTGCCCTCTCCTTGTCCACCCAGGCAGGGGGGAAGGGCCGGTCTTTTCCTGCCACTTCCGAGAGGGGCACGGCCCCGTATTCGGCCCGGTAGATATCTCCATCGGCCCGCAGGATGGTAGTCATGACCCCGGACTTCCCCTCTGCCGCAAGGAGCACCGCCTTTCTGGCCACCTGGTAGGCCTCCTCCAGGTCCACCGGCGAGGCGTAGAGGATGGAATCGCGCTGCTCGGTGCCGGGGACCTGGCCCCTGGCGTGACCCCTGGCCGGCAGGCCCACGTCGTTCAGGTGGTTCACCAGGACCTGCGCCACTGTGGCCCGGGAAGAGGAGAAGGCCGCGTGACCGAAGGCGTCCTTTCTCTCCCCCACTCCGGCGAGCTTGAGGCCCTCGGAGGCCACCACCAGGGCCCGCCCGTGCCGCCGCACCATGTCGGCCACGAGGTCGGTGATTTCCTCAAGGCCAGGGTTCATCTCTGGGAGAAATATCAAGAGGGGAAACTCTCGCTCGGGGTCGGCCAGGCGGGCCGCCGCCGGGATGTAGCCCACCCGCCGGCCCATGGCCTGGACAACGAGCACCGGATCGGCCGGGGCCGAGCCCCGGTTCTCCTCCTCCAAGGCTTGGACCGTCCAGGCCCAGTACCGGGCCACGGAGCCGTAGCCCGGGGTGTGGTCAACGAGCTTGAACTCCACGTCCCCGAGGTCGTTGTCGATCGTCTTAGGGACGCCCACCACGGTGAGCTCATAGCCCACCCGCTCGGCAGCCTGGGCCACCTTGAGACAGACCTCCTGGGTGTCATTTCCCCCGATCCCGAAGAAGTAGCCGATTTCGTGGGCACGGAAGACGTCGATAATCCGGGAGAGGTCCTCCTCGCTTTCGAGCTTGTAACGAGCTGTGCCGATGGCCCCGGCGGCCGGGGTAATGCGAAGGAGGGTGATCTCCTCCTGGGCTTGGGCGGAGAGGTCGAGGAGCTCCTCCCGCAGGACCCCCAGGATCCCGTGCCGGGCGCCGTACACCCTTGCGAACCTTTCCGGGAACTCCCGGGCAGCCTCCACGATCCCGCGGAGGGAGTTGTTGATCACCGGGGTGGGCCCTCCCCCCATGGCCACCACCACATTCCTCGACTTACTCATCCCTGCCTCCTCTGCCGAAATGATC
>CAYUWL010000067.1:0-5423 GCA_964448595.1 uncultured Thermotogaceae bacterium | reverse complement strand
AGCCTTTGTATGGAACCCGGGACCAGGCTTCTTTGGCCCTGCCGTGCCTCGGGGTTCCCTCCTTGGAAAAGCGGACTTTGAAGATCGGATTGTTTGAGGTGTACTGAGGATCGGCATGCACGGGCTTGTCGACCTCCGCACCGGTCCAGTAAGAGGCGGGCCACCCCGCCTTAAGGCCTATCTCCTGTAAGTCGTCGATCAAGCGTTGGGAGGATGTCGAGGCTGTAAGCGTTTCGAAATTGCCATCGCCCAGCATGTATCCCCAGAGGAACTTGCGCAAAAGGTGCGGGGACAACCTCTTGATCTCCTCCGGCACACGCTTTTCGTGGGCGTGTCCGAACTGCATGAGGTACGTACAAAGCTGTTTGTTAACGGTAGCGAAGCCGTACGGTGTCTCATGCCACTTGAAAGGAAGCTCGCTGACCACCTCCCTGGCCTTTCGCTTAGTGTTAGTATGGAGAGATGCGATCTTGACCACATAGTCGCCTTTCTTCGATATATACGCTGACCCTTCAGCTATCCAAAGGCCGAAGAATTTGGCCCACGCCTCCGTGGGCACAGCTATCGGCTCCAAGAGCCCGAAATCGGTCAATCTCCTTTTCAGCCGGTACTTCCAGAAATGCGAGGCGCCAATGAAGCGGCCTTCCGTAGAATGAATCCGATGACGCTCTACCGCTCCCAGATTGGTCAGGATCGTCATCAGTCGGTGAAAGGTCCTGCGGGTTGGCTTGGGTGACTCCAAGCGTTCATAGAGTTCAGGTGTAGTGGCTTCCTCCAGTTCCTCCAGGATGTCGAAGACTTGTAACGCTACCTTTCTTGTGGACGCTTGTCCCTCAGCAGGCAGGGGAGAAAGCACGAAGTGCTCCGGATTCTCCCCGAGCCAGAACGCATCTCTTTTGAATTCTAGTTCGTAGTAGCCCTCCAGATCTCCAGCTTGAAGCAATTCGAAATCGAACCTCCCCTGCCGGCGTATGTAAAGCTGGTGCTCCGGCGTGACAAGGAGATCGATGCTGCGTCCCTTAATGCGGATCATCTCACCCTCATACCATCGCTTTTGGCGGGCGGTGATCGGGTGGTATTCCAGTACGCCGTCCTTGTTTAAAGTTGCCACGATCTCGCCTGGGACTAGGTCCTCGAACTTCTTCCAACCATCAAGGGTGAGGATCTCGGTCTGGTCGTCGAAACATTCCAGGGGCGTGACGTTGACCAGAAGGCCACAGCGGGCATAGGAGCTCTTCCCCCAACATACCCCCATCACGTCTTCTGGCATGTTAAAAGTCTCCACGGATTCGGCCAGGACCTGGGAGTGGGGGGCGAGCTCGAACACCTCCTCGGCCTGGATCTCGCGGAAGTGTCCCCGAGGGAAATCCACCGGGTCGAGGACGGCGTTCACACCACCCAGCGGCACGAGAAACTTCTTCCCCAGACGGATGTCGTAGCCGAAGCTCCCCAGGCCCCAAGAGGGTTTTCCCGCTTGGTAGGGGATGAACGGCTCGATCATGGGGCACTCGCCCTGGCACAGGGCGGCGATCTCGCGGTCAGAAAGAATGGAAAAACTCATGCCTCTACCTCCAAGTCGTAAAACACGCTCGGCGCCTCTTTTCGCATGAGCTCTAAGATCCTCCGGGCCACCTCCCTGATCTCCCACTGGGCAGCCTTCGACCCCCGCAGCCGGATGATGTGCCTCAGCTCCCGGAAGTTAGCGCACATGACGAGTCGCGTCTCAGTCCCGATGGGGAGGACGTAGCGGGCATCCTCCTTGGGGATACCCTCCCGCACAAGTTCCTCGTAAAGCAAGCGCGCCCGCTCATGGAGGCGCAACGCCTTTTCCCAAAGTTCCTCCTTGAGGCTGGGCGGGTGAATGAGCGCTCGGTCCCGGACGTCCACGTAACGCTGGGATTCCTGCACGAAGCTCGCCAGGCGATGCCGGGTGAGCTGGTTGGCACAAGCCCGGCTGATCCCCTCGATGAGGAACACGGCGTGGGCAAATTCCAGCACCGACTCATGTCCCCACCGGATCAGCTTTCTGACAAGCTCCCGATCTGCCTCGGGAGATGCCTTGCCCTCGCTCCGATGGCTTATCCGCCCGCAGCGGGCGATCAAAGCTTCAGCGTCCGGCGTAACAGAGAGAAGCTCTACTCGCACTCCTCCCCCTTTCTCGCACAGCGCGACGTTGGGTTTAAGGCATGTTAAACTCTGGGGCAGGATTTGCCCAATGGGGGAAGGCAAAATGGTCGTTCTCAAGCGAAAGAATGACGTTTACACCGTGCCCGCAGGGAAGACTTTGGAACAGGCCCTGCGAAATCTTGGCATCGTTCCCGAAACCGTGCTTGCCGTGCGCGAGGGGAAGCTCGTCCCCCTATGGCATCGCCTGCAGGAAGGGGAGGAGCTCCAGCTTTTGGACGTGATCTCCGGTGGTTAAAAGGAAGGTGAGACGCCGAACAGGCGGCAGGCGTTTTCAAACGTGGCCTCCGCCAGTTCCTCCGGTTTCATTCCCAATAGTTCTGAGAGCCGGAGGGCCACGAGTCGTACCTTAAGGGGGTCGTTGCGCTTGCCCCGGAACGGCTCCGGGGGGAGGAACGGAGCATCGGTTTCCAGGACCAATCGGTCTAAGGGAACTTCCTGCACCGCCTGCCGCAAGGGTTCGTTCCTGCGGTAGGTGAGGGGGCCTCCGATCCCCAGGAAAAGCCCCATCTTAACGAACCGCTGGGCCAACGCGACGTCCCCGGAGAAGGCATGTACCACCCCGCACACCGGCCCCTCCTCGGCCAGTACCTCAAGGAAGGCCTCCTCCGCCGCTCGCTGGTGCAGGATCACCGGGAGGTCGAGCCGCTTCGCCAGCCTGAGCTGTGCCCTGAAAGCTGCGATCTGTTCTTCCCTCGGGGAGAGGTTTCGGTAAAAGTCGAGCCCAAATTCCCCCACTGCCACCGCCCCGGCGCGGAGGAGTTCCTCCAGCCTCCGCTCGGTCTCCGGCGAAAAGGCCTTGGCGTCGTGGGGATGCACGCCACAGGCGGCGAACACGTATGGCCGGCCGCGGGCAAGCTCAAGCGAGGCCTCGGAGCTCGCGAGGTCCACGCCCACGTTGACCACCGCCATCCGCTCAGCCCGGAGCTCCTCGAGGAGTTCCTCCCGATCCCCGTCAAACTGGGAGAAGTCAAGATGCACATGTGTATCAAACAGCCTGTCCACAGCGAGATGATACAACCTAAGGTGGGCCTCCATTGTGTCCGCCCGGAGGGGGACACCTGCCCCTCACCCCCTCCAAATAGCTAAGGGTCCTTCCCACTAATCCTCCCCTTGGGCCGGTGGAGGCATGTGGAAGGCAGCCAGGGCCTCCCGTGCCCGGGCCAGGTCCTCTTCGAGAACCAGGACCTGCACCTCCGCCAGGCCGTCCACCGTCACCGGGTATACCGAAGGCGGGACATGGGTCCTAAAACGGACCCTGATCCCCTCCCCTTCCAGGAAGCCGGCCAGGATGCGGGCCCGGGGCTCCCCGATCACCGTGGTCAGAACCGCCCATCTATCCATCCTGCCTCCCGGAGATCGAGTTCGTTGTGTACCAGGGTGATGCACTGGTGGCCGTGCAGGGAAAGTGGCCCCACCGCCACCTTGGGGAAGGGGGCCAGGAGCTCCGACTCCTCGGGGGTGAAGTTCTGGTGGTCCGAAAGCACGAACGCAGGCCGGTCGGGAAGGGGCGAAGTGCGGATGAAAGTCGCCCCCTCCTCAAGCAGCACCGGTTGAAACCCCTCCCCCTCAAGCCGGTTCATGAGAGAGGCAAGGCCCTCCCACCGCACGGAGATCCCGGGGGTGGACTCCACCTCCTCCCCCAGGGTGATCCCTTGGGCCCGGTTGATGGCCCGCCGCAAAAGGGCAGCAGTGGACCGCTCATCCGGGTTCAGGTGCCGCAGGCGCTCCCCGATCAGGGTGATGAGCAGGCGGTTCCGGATCACAAGGTACAGGCGCACGTCCTTGCGGATGCCATGAGAAAGGAGGAACGCCTCGGTGGCGCAGCGACATAGGATATCGAGCCTCCCCGCCCCACCGGGGAGATCCGAGAGCGAAAAATCCCCGGACAGGGGTCCGGTATGGCTTACCACCACGAATGCCCGCATGGTCCCATGATAGCCTGTCCGGTCTTGGAAGGACAGCGAAGGCACCTCCAAAGGCCAAACGCGGCCAAACCAAGCCACCATCTTCCCGCAATGGCTTGCTTCCGCTTCCCTTTGAGAGCATCCCCTACGCCCTACGATGTCACGGGTGAAGAAAAGAAGCAAAGATGCGCCTACTTGGTTTCGGGCTGTTGGTTGCTGTCGCTTCCAGCTCAGCCCTCGCCGGGGGCTTGAGCCTCGATCTAAGTACTGCGCTATCCCCGGCAACAGGTGAGATCAGCAATTTCACCGGGAAATGTGATCTTGAGCTTGGGCCTTTTTCCCTGGCCGCAGCGTTGGAATATGAAAAGATCGGCTTTACTTGGCTTCTGGGTGGGGTGGCTTGGGATGCCGAGGCATTCGGCGTTGCGTGGCAGGGGCTGGTGGGCCTTGTGACCGAAACCCTCCTTTATAGCCAAACCACCGGATGGATATTTTTCGGCGGGGCCCGCTACTCGCTTACCCACGTGGCGGCGGATCCCAACTTGGACGGAGTGTTCGACCATGGCCTTCTACTGCAGGTGACAGGGTTTCTCCCAGGGGCAGTGAGGTTCGATTCCCTCACCATGTTCGGGGTCGACGAGCTGACCGTCTCCTTCACCCAACCCGGGACCCAGGGTGAGTATGAGTTCGAGCTCAGGCCTCAGCCGGGATTGCCGTATTTCCCTTACTTCACCGGCCAGAAGTTCCTTTTCACCGGGATCATATTCGGTGGAATTAAAGCCGAATCTGAAACCCTAATAGTCCGTACGGGCTTTTCCCACCAGCGCTTTTCCCTCACCTTACGCTTGGGTTTCCTTTCGCTTGAGCTGAGCTCCATCTTCGAGCTCAAAAGCCACGCCATCACGCTTACCCCATCGCTGAACCTCGATTGTGGGTGGTTTCGCATCTACACGGAGGTCACTACGCAAACTCCCAACTTTATAGGGGGATTTACTATCTACGGGATTAGAATACGGACGATGGTGGGGAACGTGTTCCTGGAGGCCGTGTTTTCCTTTGACGAGGTCAACCACGATCTAGTTCTGGATCCTTATACGACGCGGTTTAGCGTGGAAATCGGCCAGGCGACCGCCTGCCATAGGCGGGCGATATTCCGAACAGATGTTTACCTTGAGGACGGGCTGAATTGGGGGAGGGTCGATCTTTGTCTGCGTGGTCCCCTGGTCCAGAGCACGGAAATCTGGACAAAGATAGGGATAGGCACCTCCGAGGTCTCCAACTGGGGGCTGGGGGTTAGGCTAAGCTGGTAAACTAACCACCACCAAGACCCGA
>CAYUWL010000066.1:0-5697 GCA_964448595.1 uncultured Thermotogaceae bacterium | reverse complement strand
ACCATCCCCTTGGCCCGGTACTGGTGGATCACGGCCAGGGTGGCCGAGGGGTCGGTGGGGGAGCCCAAGGCCCCCAAAAGCAGGGCCAGGGGGATCGCCGCGGCAAAGCCCGTGCCGGCAGGGAGGTGCACCAAGAAGGGGAGCACCAGGGTGGCGCCGGCCAGGATGGCCAGGGCGGCGAGCTCCGCCTCCCCAAGCGCAAGGAACACAATGCCCCGGCCCAGTTCCCGCAAGGGTCCGATTGCCAGGGTCCCCCCCACCTCGAACGTGATGATCGCCAGCGCCGCGTTCACGATGGGGTCGGTGCCAGAGAGGAAATCGGCCGGGACCACCCCGGTGATCTTCGGGTTGAGGAGTATCCCCGCCACGATATAGCCTGCCACCCGGGGGAACCCGAGTCGCTGAGCGCTCTCCCCGAGCAGCAAGCCCAAGGCCAACACCATACCTACCGTGAGTAGTGGATCCATAGCATGTCCCACTCAAAACCTCGGCGAGGACGGCGCTAGTTTACGACCCCACCGACAGGAGAACAACTCATATCCTGCGTATACTTGGCCCATGGACGTTAGCTCGGCTATTGCTTCCATAGGTATCTTCCTGATCACCTACGGGCTCATCTTCTCAGAGCGGGTGCACCGCACCATCGCCGCCATGGCCGGCGCCATCGCCATGATCGCTGTCGGGATCGGCCTGGGGTTCTACGACTGGGAGACAGCCGTGGCCGCCATCGATTTCAACACCATCGGCCTTTTGCTTGGCATGATGATCATCGTGGGAATCCTGCAGAAAACCGGATTTTTCCAATATATGGCCATCGTAGTGGCCCAGGGGACCAGGGGAAACCCACGGTGGCTCTTCCTTTCCCTGGCCGGGTTCACGGCGCTTGTGTCCACCGTCTTGGACAACGTGACCACCATCGTGATGGTGGCCCCGGTCACCGTGTCCATCGCCGAGGTGGTGGGGATAAGCGCGATGCCGCTTTTGATCGCGGAGGCGGTGTGCTCAAATGTCGGCGGGGTAGCCACCCTGGTAGGAGACCCTCCAAACATCCTGATCGGCTCGGCGGCTGGCCTTTCGTTCAACGACTTCCTTTCACACCTGGGGCCGGTGGTGGTGGTGACCCTCCTCCTTTCCTTTGGCCTGCTTAGACTCCTTTTCCGCCATGAACTTTCCGCACCCCCGGAGCGGGTGGAATCGCTGATGGCGATCGAGGCACGCCGGGCGTTGGTGGACCCCAAGATCATGCGGCGGATGCTCACAGTAGTGGGCTTAACCGTGGTGCTGTACCTCATCCATGACCTTCTGCACCTTCCCCCCGGGCTGGTCGCCTTGATCGGGGCGTCGCTCGGGCTCCTTTGGGTCAGGCCCAAGGTGGAGGAGGTGCTTTCCCAGATCCACTGGGACGTCCTCCTGTTCTTTATAAGCCTGTTCATCGTGGTGGGGGGGTTGGAGACGGCGGGGGTGCTCTCTTGGATATCCACCCACCTCGGGTTCCTGGCCCACTCGGGGATGCTCCTCGCCGCCCTCGCCATCCTATGGGTCAGCGCCCTGATGTCGGCAGTGGTGGACAACATCCCGTTCACCATCGCCATGCTCCCGGTGATCAAAGGCCTGGGGGGCCAGGGTGTGGCGACCGGACCCCTGTGGTGGGCACTTGCCCTGGGAGTAGGATTCGGAGGAAACGCCACCCCCATCGGGGCCACCGCGAACGTGGTGGCGGTTTCCGTCTCGGAGCGAACCGACGAGCCGATCACAGTGCACCATTGGATGCGCTCCGGCACCTGGCTTGCCTTGCTGGGCTGTGGGGTGGGGAGCCTGGCGATCTATTTGGGGGTGAAGTTTGGTTGGCTTCTCTGAACCCATAGAAGTAGCCCCTGGGATTCATCTGGTGGACACGTGCCAGTTCGGAAGGCCCGGGGTAGGTGGGGTGTACCTGCTCGAGGCTGACCAGGTGGCCCTGGTGGAGTCAGGGACCTCCCTGGCCAAGGACCGGGTGCTTATGGCCTTAGATGAGCTCGGTATCCCAAGGGACAAGGTTCGCTGGATTTTCCTCACGCACATCCACCTGGATCACGCCGGAGGGGCGGGGGCCCTCCTCCCCCACCTTCCGGGCGCCCGGGTGGTTGTGCACCCCCGCGGGGCAACACACCTGGTGAACCCAAGCCGGCTCCTTGCGTCGGTAAGGGCCGCAGTGGGAGAGCGCTTTCCCCTTTACGGGGAGGCGGTCCCGATCCCGGAGGGACGAGTTCACGAAGCGAGAGACGGGGACCGGTTCGACCTCGGAGGGCGCACGATCCTGGCGCTGGACTCTCCGGGACATGCCCCCCATCACCTGTGTTTTTTGGAAGAGGAAGAGGGGCTTCTCTTCACCGGCGACGCAGCCGGCCTCTTCCATAGCGGCCGCCTCATCCCCGCGACGGTGCCCCCCAGCTTCAACCTGGAGGCGTCCCTGTCCACCTTAAAGAGGCTTTATTCCCTTAACCCGAAGACCCTTCTTTATACCCACTTCGGGCCGAGGGCAGGCCGGGATGCCCTCTTGGAGTATGGGGAGCTGCTTGTGTGGTGGGTGGAGCTGGTAAAGCGAGCACTTGGCCGAGCAGGCGAACAGCAAACAGCTGTGGAGGAAGTGCTTGACGAGCTCGGCCGGGCCGGCTGGCCCGTGGACGATCCCGTGGTGAGGGAGGACCTGGCCATGTCGGCCCGGGGGGCCATGATTTACCTTCACCGTCAGGAGGAGGGATAGGTGATCGCCCGGGTCGCCCTCCCCATCCCCAGGGCTAAACCCTTCGACTACCTTGTGCCCGAGGGGATGGAGATCGAAGTGGGCTTTCGGGTGCGCGTTCCGCTAGGAAAAAGATCCCTGTGGGGGATCGTCGTCTCCGTTTCCCCTTCCCCAAGCTATGTAGGTGAGCTTCAGCCCATCCAGGAGGTGGCCGGGCCAGCCGTCTCCCAAGAGGTGCTCGCCCTGATCCAGGAGGTGGCTGCGCGGTCGTTCGTCTCCCCCGGGCTTGCCCTGGGGCGGCTGATCCCGCCACGGGTACGGCCACGGGCAAAGCGGTATCTCCTGGCGGTCCCCCCTCTGGAGGCACAGGCGCTACTTGCGGAGCTTGCCCGAAAGGCGCCGGCCCAGGCCCGGGCCCTCGCCGCGCTCCTCTCCGGGGAGGAAGCAAAGGGCAGCCAGGCGGCCGGCGCCCTGCGGGCGCTTTCCTGCAAGGGGATCGTCCGGCCGGAAGCCCTCCCCTTCACCTTCCCCCTGCGTGAGACACGGCGGGAGGTGTCCTTGACTGAGGAGCAAAGGCGGGCGGTGGAGGCGGTGGCCGAGGCCGAAAGGGGAGAAACGTTCCTTTTGTTCGGGCCGGCAGGCTCTGGGAAAACCGAAGTTTACCTGCGCGCGGCCCAAGCCGCCCTCACCCAGGGCAGGGGGGTGCTCCTGCTTGAGCCCGAGGTGTCGCTTCTCCCTCAGCTTTGGGCCCGGGCAGTCGCGGCCTTGGACGAACAGGTTTCCCTTTACTTCGGAGACCTCCCCCCAGGGGAGAGGTGGCGGGTATGGGAAGCCGCCCTGCGGGGAAAGCTACGGGCGGCCTGCGGTACGCGCTCGGCAGCCTTCCTCCCCTTGAAGGACCCTGGGCTGTTCGTGTTGGACGAGGAGGGGGAGCCGGCCTACAAGCAGGAGGACATGGCCCCCTATTACCATGCCCGGGAGGTCTCCGAGCTCCGCGCCGCCCAGGAAGGAGCAGCCGTACTACTTGGGTCAGCTTCTCCATCCGTTGAGTCCTATTTCCGTGCCGAGCGAGGGGAGATCCGGCTTTTCAGGTTGACCCGAAGGGTGGCAGGACACCCCCCCCAGGTGCGGCTTGTGCCTAAAGGCGAGGAGGTGCTGGGGCCTGAGCTCCAAGCGGCCATGGATAGGCACCTTTCCCGGGGTGGACAAGTGCTGCTCTTCCTCAACCGCCGGGGATTCTTCACCGGGGCGGCTTGCCGGTCCTGCGGGGCCATCCTCCGCTGCCCAGGCTGCGCGGTGCCCCTGGTGTTCCACCTTGCCGACCGCAGTTTCCGCTGCCATGTCTGCGGCAAGGCCTTCCCCCAGCCCCGCTGCCCCCATTGCGGGGGGGAGCGGTTTCGCCTGTTCGGCCTGGGGACCGAGAGGGTAGAATTTGAGGTACGGAGGCTGTTCCCGAGCTTATCCGTGGCACGGCTCGATTCCGACACGGCGGCCCAGCGGGGGGAGATCCTGGCGGCCTTGGCCCAGGGTGAAATCGATGTCTTGGTGGGAACGCAAATGGTGGGAAAGGGCCTTGACTTCCCCAGGATCACACTCGTGGGGGTGATCGACGCAGACGGACTTCTTTCGCTTCCGGACTTCCGTGCCGGCGAGCGTACGTTCCAACTGGTGGCGGCCGCCGCAGGGAGGGCGGGGCGGGGGGAGTGGCTCGGGGAGGTGATCGTACAGACGGACCAGCCTGACCACTACGCGGTCCGATATGCGGCACAGGGTGACTACCTGAGCTTCTATCGGGAGGAACTTCGCTTTCGGGAGGCGCTGCGTTACCCGCCCTTCTCGCGGCTCGTGCGGATCCTGGTGGAGGGGAAGGGCGCGCTGAGGAAGGCGGGGGAGCTCGGAGATGACCTTACGGCAAAGGGATTTGAGGTCTTGGGCCCCGCGGAGCTCCACCCCCGGGCCGGGATCCCCCGCTTTCAGCTTCTCATCAAAGGGGAAAAGGAGGTGGTGAACAGGCTCAGGCAAGCCTTCCCCTCCCTGCCCCGTGGGGTCAAGATAAACCCCGATCCCTTGTGGCTGGCCTAGCGCCGAAGGAGCTGCGGCGGCTCCCGGAACCGGAATTGGACCTTGCCGCTAGGGGCCCCGTGGGCAAACAGGAGCAGGGGAAGTCCGCGGAAGCGGGCATGTACCTGCCAACGGTCCCCGAGGAACTCCGCGTGCTGTACCTCCGCCTCGTAGGGCCCTTCCCCTACGGCCACATGCTCCGGGCGGAAGAAGACATAGACCTCTTCCCCGGGGGAGGGGGCCTCGCCCTGGACCGGAACACGAACGCCTGCCACCTCCACCACAGCCTTCCCCGAGGAGACGGAGACAATCACCCCAGGCCACAGGTTGGCCCTCCCCAGGAATGAGGCCACGAACGGGGTCTTAGGAGCCCGGTACAGAACCTCGGGGGCGTCTATCTGTTCAAGGCGTCCCTCCCGCATCACCCCCACCCGGTCGGCGATGGCCAGGGCCTCCTCCTGATCGTGGGTCACGTGCACCGCGGTGATGGAAAGCCTTTTCAAAAGCTGCCGCAGCTCACCGCGCAGCTCCACCCTCAGGGCCGCGTCCAGGGCGGACAGGGGCTCATCGAGGAGCAACACCCGGGGCTGGGGGGCCAAAGCCCGGGCCAGGGCCACCCGCTGGGCCTCCCCCTGGGAAAGCTCATGTATCTTCCGTCGCTCGTAACCAGAAAGCCCTACCAGCTCAAGCAGCTTCCGCACGTTCCGGCTCCGCTCCTTCCGGGGAAGGCGTCGCCCGAACCTAAGGCCGTAGGCCACGTTTCCGAAAACGGTCAGGTGGGGAAACAGAGCATAGCTTTGGAACACGAGTCCCACCCCCCGTGCCTCCGGGGGAAGGTAGGTCACGTCCTCACCGGCGATGAGCACGACTCCCCGATCAGGCGGCGTGAGCCCGGCGAGCATCCTGAGCACCGT
>CAYUWL010000065.1:0-5875 GCA_964448595.1 uncultured Thermotogaceae bacterium | reverse complement strand
AGGAGATCGTCGCCGCCCGCCGCGAAGTTTTGGCCGCGCGCTGAAGATTCGACAATAAAGCTTCCTTGTCAACACCCGAATACAGGTGAAGCCAAACCTGATTATAAAGAGCCGCCCCGGCACTGCCCTTGTTTCTAGCCGTTGATTTTGGTAACACAATGTGCTATCATTAGACGTGGAGATCCGTTGGCTCGTTTGGGATAGGCAAATCATTTACAAGCTTAAGAAAAAACACAGCATCGAGCCTGAGGAAGTCGAAGAAGCGTTATTTCAGGGGAATCCCCACATCAGGAGCTTCCGTGGCGTCTACCACGCTTACGGCCAGACGGGCGCTGGAAGATATCTGTTCATTGTTTTTGTGCCGCTGGGAAAGAAACGAGCCCGGATCATAACGGCACGGGATATGACTCCGGGAGAGAGAAGGCTTTTTAGGCGGGTTAAGGGAGGATAAGAAGTGGGCGAGCTGGAAGCGAAAAAACTGCCGGACTTCAGCAAGATGACCCTAGAGGAGATCGCCAGGTTTTGGGATGAGCACGATTCGGCCGACTACTGGGACCAGATGGAGGAAGCTAGGGTGGAGTTCAAAGAGCCCCTTGATGAGACACTCTCTATCAAGATCCACTCGGCTGATCTTGCTCGGCTCAAGGCACTGGCAAGGAAGCAAGGCCTCGGTCATACCACCCTAGTGCGAGCCTGGATTAAGGAAAAGCTAGAGAGAGAAATGAAAAAGAAGGCCTGAACTTGTGTGTCCAATGGACACATGGGCACCTGGCCGGGGCGAGTTCACCATGCCCTTCTAACCGGGGGTCGGGGCTTGTGATCAAGCGCCTCGGCCGGTCACCCTACCTGATCCCCCAGACGTTGCCTTGGCCCTCATAGAGCTTGCCTGAAGCACCAGCCGCCCTTTAACACTTGCCCCGCTTGGGGGTTGGCAGTATACTGTTTTGAACGAGCGTTCGTTCGAAAACATGGGCACAAAACTTGTACTTGCGGACAGGATCATGGAGGAGGCGGCGCGCTTGTTCGCGCGCAGGGGGTTTTATGCAACGAGCATGCGTGCCATCGCCCAGGCGGCCAAGGTCTCAATCGGGGCTATCTATCACTACTTCTCCTCCAAGGAGGAGGTCTACTTTGCCATCCTGCGGCGGGAGCTCGAACGCCGCCGTGCCGCGGTGGAGGCCATACGGGCCAAATCCCCATCGGCAGAGGAGGCGATCCGCCATGTGGCGCGGGTTCACTTCGAGCTCCTCAAGGAGAGCGGGGAGACGATACGCCTCCTCTCACGAGCTTGGCTTCCCGACAGCCCTGCCCTGCGCCGGAAGGCCCAAGCCCTGTACCAGGAGTTCGCCGAGTACGTGGCCGAGCTTCTCAAGGAGGGGATGGCCGCCCGGCAGATCCGCCCGTGCCATCCCTTGATCACCGCCTATGCCCTGCTGGGGATGGTGGAGGCGGTGACAGCACGGTGTCTTGCGGGCGACGAAGTGGCCCGCGAGTACCTGGAACGAGCGCCGGAGGAGCTGGCGGAGATGGCCTGGCGGGCCCTCCGGCCGGCCCCACAAGGAGGTGGAGCATGCAGAAAAGAGCATGGGCCTTAGCGGCCATCGCGGTATTGGGCCTGTTCAGTTTAGCCCTGGGACAGGTGCGTTTCCTCATCGTGGACCAGACCCAGACGATCGAGGAATCCATGCGCTTGGAGGCGTTGGCCCGAGCCCTCCTGGCCTCGGGAAACTCCCAGCTTGCGGCCGTCACCGAGCCGCCAGGAGGCCCCCACCCGAAGGGGCCGTTCCAATTCGTAGTCATCGTTCCCGAACGGGGTAGTTGGGTGTGGGTGTGTACCCCCACCCTGCCGAACAAACTCCCGCCTGCGCTCCAAGCGACCCTCCAGGGGCTTGAGCAGCTGGTCGAGCAGGTGTTCCAAGGTGAGCGACGGGCCCGGGACCCAGGGGAGGACCTGTACCCTGCACTTTGGTCGGCCTACTTCCTTAAGGTGGGGATCCTGGAAGGGGTGAGTGGAGGGTGATCAGGCGGCTGGCGCGCCAGCTCGCCCGCCATCCCCTTTGGGTGCTCGCGGGGATCGCCCTGATTACGGTCTTCTTCGGCGTCTTCGCCCCTAGGGTCGAGTTCCTCACCGAGACGAAGAAGATGCTCCCCCGGGATAACCCAGTGGTGCGGCGGTTCGAGGAGACCAAGGACACGTTCGGCTCCCAGAGCATGGTCATGGTAGCCATGGCTGCCCCAGAGGGCGGCACGGTGTTCAACCTGGACACCTTAAAGAAGCTCTATGCCATCACGGCTGAGCTGGAAAAGCTCGAGGACGAAAAACTCCTTGAGGATGTGATGTCCCCGGCCAATATGGACATCGTCCAGGGGACGGAGTTGACCTTGGTGGTGGGGCCGATCCTCCCTCACCCTCCGGAGACGGAAGATGATGTCGCTACCTTCCGGAAAAAGATCCTTGGGGAAAGCCAGCTCGTGGGCAGCTTCGTGCTTGAGGACGGGTCCGCGTTCGCCATCATGCTCAAGGTCCATCCCGAGACCGAAGGGAACCAGGTCAAAATCGACGAGCTTATGAAACGGGTCAACCAGATCACCTCCCGCTACCGGGGCCCGGAGGAGTTCTACGTGACCGGGGACGCCCCCCTCATGTACTACATGAACCTATACATGCGTAAGGACCTTGGTTTCCTCCTGCCGGTGGTCATCCTGGTGGTCCTAGGAGTGCTGTTCTTAAGCTTCAGGAGTCTATGGGGGGTGGCGCTTCCCCTGGTGGTGGTACTGGTGGCAGTGGTGTGGACGCTGGGGCTCATGGTCCTATGTGGCGTAAAGCTCACCATGATCTCCATCTTCCTCCCCGTCCTCCTTGTGGCCGTGGGCTCGGCATACGGGATTCACGTGGTCAATGACTACTTCGAGCGGGCGGCCCGAGGGAAGAGATCCCGGGAGGAGCTCATCGCGGAGGTCGTGGAGGAGATGGCAAACCCCGTGTTCGCCACGGCTTTGACCACTGCCGCCGGTTTTTTGACGCTGCTTTCGGCCTTTCTTCCGTCGATTCGGGAGTTCGGCCTGTTCTCCGCGGTGGGTGTCCTGTTCTCCTTCCTCCTCTCCCTTACGCTCATCCCGGCGGTCCTCGCGCTCATCCCCATCCCCAAGTCCGTCCGCCGAGCCAGCGGGGCCTCTTGGCTTAAGCGCACCGGCGACCGGCTGGCACAGTTCATGGATCGGCGCGGAAGTTGGGTGGTGCTGGTCCTGGGGGTAGTCGTGTTCGGAGCCTTCCTCCTCCAGATCCCCGGGCTCAACGTAGAGTCCGATATGTCCAAGTACTTCCGCCAAAGCTGCCCCGTAATCCAAGGACAGGGATTTGTGGAGGACCACTTCGGCGGAAGCGTCCAGATGAGCGTGGTGATCGACGCCGGGAAACGCGACGGGATCAAAGATCCAAACGTCCTCAAGTTCATGGATGCCCTTCAAGAATATATGAAGGGCTCTGATATCGTGGGCAGCACCTCCTCCCTCGTTGATCTCGTGAAGGAGACCAACTACACCCTTCATGGGGACGATGAGGCCTTCTACGTGGTCCCGGACACCTCCAGGGCGGTGGCCCAGGTGCTCCTCCTCTACGAGATGGGTGGGGGCGAGGTACTGAAGAGCATGGTGACCCGTGATTTCTCCCAGGCCCAAATCACCGCCACGGTCCGCTCCGTGGGCACAGGGAAGTTCGAGGCGTTTTTAAGGGATGTTCATGAGTTCATCGCTAGGGAACTCCCTCCGGGGGTTACCTCCTACACCACCGGGACGCCCGAGGTGTACGTGGAGCTCAGCAACAAGATCGTAAGCACCCAGATCGTGAGCGTGTTTACCAGTCTGGGGGCGGTGGGGCTGATCGTGGCGGGGCTTATGGGCTCGGCCGTGGCAGGCCTCATCGCCCTCACTCCGCTTATCATCTCCGTGGTGGGCAACTTCGGCACCATGGCCTTGGCCGGGGCGAACCTGGATATGGCCACGGTGATGATCGCCAGCGTCGTGGTGGGAGTTGGGGTTGACTACGCCGTGCACTTCATCACCCGCTATCGCCGTGAGAGGCTGAAAGGCAGGTCGCATGGGGAAGCCCTCGGAATCACGTACAACACGGCAGGACGGGCCATCCTGTACAACGCCCTCACCCTCACCTTGGGCTTCCTGGTACTGCTCCTATCCAACTTCGGGGCGATAGCCACCCTGGGGTGGCTGACGGCCTTGACCATGGTCACAAGCAGCCTCGGCGCCCTGCTCATCATCCCGGCGATCTTCGGCCTGGCAGGCCCCAAGTTCCTCACGCGCAAGGCGACAGTGGTACGCCAGGGGAGGGGCTTTCGCTTGGCTTGGCAGACGGCGGATCCGGCCTCTGCCGATAGAGCAGAACGAAACCAAGAAGGAGGTAAAAAATGCCAAACATGAAGCAAGTAGCGGTGTGGGCACTCTTGCTGGTGGCTGGGCTTTCCCTCTGGGCCTGGGCACAAGGGCTCACGGCAGACGAGATCCTGGACCAAGTGGAGGAGAAGAGCCTCATGGGCGGTGACATCGGAAGCATGATCGCCACCGTGAAGCTCGACGTCACCGCCCAGGGCGAGATCACAAGTTACACGTTCAAGGTGTTCTCCCTGCGGGGCACAGAGGGGGAGCCGGACAAGACGCTCATCGTGTACCTGGCCCCGGAGCTCGTCTCGGGCACTATGTTCCTCACCTGGACCCCGGAGGAGGGGGATGCCCGCATGTGGCTATACCTGCCAGCGCTGGGGCTGGTGAAGGAGCTGATCACCCCGGAGTCCCGCCAGCAAGAGTTCGTGCAGGGAAGCGGCATCACCAGAGAGGACATCGCCCAGGGCTTCAAGTACCGGGAGGACTACCAGGCGGAGCTGGTGGGGGAAGAAGAGGTGGATGGGATGGCCGCCTACCTCCTCTTGCTCACCCCAAAAGAGGGGCACAAGACCGACTGGACCGAGATCAAGCTGTGGGTGGAAAAGGAGCACTTCAACGTGCTGAAAGTGGAATCGTACCGGGATGGAGCCCTGGCAAAGGTCATAACCGCCTCCGACTTCTTGGAGGATGACCTTGGATACGGCCCCCATCGGTTCGAATTCCAGAACTTCGAGGAGGGCACCTCCTCGGTTATTACTCTGATCGACCGCAAGGCAAAGGAAATCCCAGAAGACTTCTTCATCGCGGAGAAACTATCAACTTTGCAGATTGAAGGACTGTAAAGCTGCGCCCACGCCTCGCCCCTTCGGAAGCCCGTCTCGCCGGGCGCGCAGTGGGCCCGGGACCAGGCCCCGGGCCCACTGACCTGATCGAGGGGGTATATAAAGGTTCGGGATCGTAGGGCTGGGAAAGGGGGTAAGATGTTCGAACACAGCCGGAAGGCTATCCTGCTTGGCCTGGGAGCCTTGGAGCTGACCAGGGAGAAGGTGGAGTCCTTCGTGGATGAGCTGGTTAAACGGGGTGAGGCAAGTGCCAGGGAAAAGGCAGGCCTCGTCGACGAGCTCCTCAAGGCGGCGGAAGAAGAGGAAAAGAAGGCCATGGAGAAGATCAGCTCGGCGCTGAGAGAAGTCATCTCCGAACTCGGGTTAGTCACGAAGGAGGATCTCCAGGAGATCGAGAGGAGGCTTGCGCGCATTGAGGGGAGGCTCGCCGGGGAGGAAACGGACGCTTCGGAGTAGGTATCGCGATTTCCGGCGCCTACGCGGGATCGCCGCCGTCCTTGCCAAATACGGCTTCGGTGAACTCGTCAGTGTATTTGCCGCCCGCTATCCCTTTATCAAGTTTTCAGGTCCAAGGGTAGAGGCGGAGCTCAGTCGGGGTGAGCGACTTCGCCTGGCCCTGGAGGAGCTGGGGCCGACCT
>CAYUWL010000064.1:0-5881 GCA_964448595.1 uncultured Thermotogaceae bacterium | reverse complement strand
ATATGATTGGACTGATGAAAATGATGTAAAAAGAATTCGGGAGGAACTTAGAAAACTCGGCATAACGAATAAAATACCATATAAAGCGAATGAAGATACACTAAAAGGAAAATATCGGATAACAGGGCACAGGAGGATAAGTAAATATTATGAATGAAAGAAACACAATTTTAAAGCCTGCCTTCGTCCGACTACGGTCGCTAACCCTCCCTACGCCTAACAGCGGGCATGCGGCTCGCTGTAGTTCACTCAAATTGCCCTGTCGGGCAACGTCGCATACCTGCCAGACGTTGTCAAGCAAAGACCCCTACATAGGATTTCTGGCTCCTCGGGGAGGACTCGAACCTCCAACCCGCCGGTTAACAGCCGGCTGCTCTGCCAATTGAGCTACCGAGGAGTACAGCAAATGTTACCTCCTCCCGCAAGGGTCAAGTCAAAGGGCTCCTTTTCAGCCCGGCGTGGTCACTTCCAGCGGGTCAGTATCTCCTCCCGACGAAACAGACGCACCACCAAGATAAAGGCGGCCACGTTCACCAGCACGAGCAGCCCCCCCTCCAGGCACACGAGGAACAGGTTCACCGCAGCCTGCCTGGCCGAATACACGATGAGGGGGATCAGGGCCGGCACCACCGCCAGGCCGGAGAACTGATACGCTGCCCGGGGATCGGTCGTGCGAGAGGAAACCAGCATGGTCACAAGCACCCCAAACAGGGCGAGAAGCGGCGAAAGCAAAAACAGGGAAAGGAGCCACGGCGGCGAGAGGATCGCTCCAGGGAGCGTCCCCAGCATCGCCCACACAGCCATGAGGAACAGGCCGAACACCCCCCACGTGAGCGCCAGGGCCGGCAGGGTCGCCGCCAAGGCCTTGCCCATGAACAGCTCCCAGTCAGTGATGGGCGTGGCAAGAAGAGGTTCCAATGTCCCCTGCTCCTTTTCCCCCACGATGGAGTAAACCGCAATCGTAACCGGAATCATCACCGGAAGCACCATGAAATACATCAGGGCCGTGTTGAACAACGCCACTTGCGCGCCCACCGCCTCTTGTGGCAGGTTCCTCCCCTGCCAAACGAGGTAGGCGGCGAGCCCTGCAAGGAGGAGCGGCATGAACAGGGAACTGAAAAGCACAAGCCTGATCTTAAATACTTCCTCCCATTCCTTTGCGACAAGCTCCTTAAGCCGCATTGTCCCCCTCCACCAGCTCCAGGTACACGTCCTCGAGCGTCCGCTCCTCCTCGGTCACACGTTGAACGGCGGCGCCGAGTTCGACCAACCTCCTGACCAGGGGCGGGGTCTCCCGCTCCGGGTCATCCAGGGCCACCGTGAGCACGCCCCCGTCAAGATGGGCTTCCTTCACAAACGGCAGGTTCAACGCCGCAGGGAGCCCGGGATCGGGGTTGGCAAGGCGCACCTGGATCCGGCGGCCGAACAGGCGCGCCTTGAGCTCCTCCGGGTTCCCCAATGCGATCAGCTTCGTTCTGAGCAAGGCGATCCTGTCACACAGCCTTTCGGCCTCGGGGAGGTTGTGGGTGCAAAGGAGCACGGCCCGACGCTCTCCCGCAAGCTCCAGGATGAACTCCCGCACCGAGCGGGCGCTCTCGGGATCCAGCCCTGAGGTGGGCTCATCCAAGAGGAGCACCGCAGGCTCGTGCAGAAGCGCCCGTGCCAAGGCGAGCTTCTGACGCATCCCCTTGGAAAGCGTTCCCACAGGGTCTCCCTTCCGCTCCCAAAGCCCAAGCAGCCTGAGGTAGCGCTCGATGCGCGGGGCGGCATCCCTCACCCCATAAAGGTGGGCGAAGAACTCGAGGTTTCGCCATACCGAAAGGCGCCTGTATAGTCCCGGGGTTTCAGTGAGGACGCCCACGTGCTGGCGCACGGCCTGGGGTTCCCTCACTACGTCAAATCCCGCCACCTCGGCCTGCCCGCTTGTGGGAGCTAGCAAAGCAGCGAGCATCCGCACCGTGGTGGTCTTCCCAGCTCCGTTGGGGCCAAGCAGGGCAACTATTTCCCCCTCCCGCACTTCCAGAGACAGGTTTTCTACGGCGGTGATATTGCCAAACTTGCGCGTAAGCCCTTGCGTCTTGATCATGGCCGCTAGTTTAATGGAAATCCGAGACAGTTTCCGCTTGGCTGTGCTAGGCTTGGAGGGTTGACCTCCTCAGGGTCCCAAGCTCGGCCTCACTCAAAGGAACGAGCTCCCCTGGACGGAGCCTCCCCAGTTCAATGGGCCCGATTGAGAGCCGCACCAAGCGCTCCACCCGGTAGCCAAGGGAGAGAAAAGCCCGCCTGATCTCCCGTTTCCGCCCCTCATGTAAGGTAAGCTCGACTGCTCTTGCGTCCACCTTGCGGACACATGCTGGCTGAAACGGGCCGTCATCCAACAAAAGTCCCGCCTTCAGCCTCGCCAAATCCCGGGGAGTGATGGGGCGGCCTACTTCCACCCGGTAGCGCTTCTTTACCTGAAATCGCGGATGGGTGAGCCGAAAGGCAAGGTCACCATCGTCGGTGAGGATGATCAGCCCCTCGGAATCCTTATCGAGGCGTCCCACCGGAAACAGACGCAGCCCCGAAGGGAGGTACTCCGAAAGGGTCCTTTTCGCATGGGGATCGGCCAAGGTGCTTACCACTCCCCGCGGCTTGTGGAACTTGAAGTAATGCTTTTTGGGATTAAGGTGCACTTCCCTGCCTTCCACCTCCACCCGGTCCCGCTCGGGGTCGACCGGATGCCAAGGCTCGGTCACAGGTTGCCCGTTGATCCGAACGGCCCCCTCTGTAATGAGGAGGTCCGCTTTGCGCCGGGAAGCCACGCCAGCGCGTTGAAGAAGTTTGTTCAGCCTCATGCCACACAAATGATACTGGGCTGGCATCCCCAAGTCAGGCTGACTACTGTTAACGGTGCTATGGGAGCAGGAGAGATCGACGATCGTCCCTGGGCCCGGCTCACCCGACCGAGCGAGCTTGCGGCGTTGCTTTCCCAGCGCGGGATCAGGCTGCATCCCACCTTGGGGCAGCATTTCCTCGTGGACGCAAATATCCTCCTCAAGATCGTTGAGGCAGCCGTGGAGACAAAGGTGGAGCGCGCGATAGAGGTGGGGGCGGGGGTGGGAACGCTCACCCTTGCCTTGGCCTCCCATTTTCGCAAGCTGTGGGCAGTTGAGCTAGATCGCAGACTGATCCCTGTCCTGAAGGAACAGCTAGACCCGTTTCCCCAGGTGGAGGTGGTCCAGGCCGACTTCCTCCGGCTCGCCCTTTCCGACTTCGGTCAGGACCTCCTCGTCATTGGGAACCTCCCCTATCAGATAACAAGTGAGGTGCTGCTCAAACTGATTCGGGAGCGAAGATGTGCGGCTTGGGGGGTGTTCATGGTCCAGCGCGAGGTGGCAGAAAAGCTGGCGGCGCCCCCAGGGAGGGGGGTCTCCCGGCTCGGCGTGCATCTTCAAGCCTACTTTGAAGTTGAACTCCTTCGGAAGGTTCCCAAAACCGTTTTCTTCCCTCCCCCCGAGGTGGGCTCCGCCCTAATCAGGCTGCGACGTCTTCCAAGGCCACGGATCTCCGCCCCTCAAGAGGCGTTTGAACGCACCCTGGCCGCCCTGTTCTCCGGACGCAGGAAGACGATCCGTCGTGCCCTGAACACACTCCTCCCCCTCTCCGAAGTGGATCACCTCCTCAAAGTGCTCGGAATCGATCCCCGCAGGCGCGGGGAAACGCTCACCGTGGAAGAAGTAGACCGACTGGCCGCCGAACTAGCACGGCGGATCTAACGCCTTCTTACCGACGGCCTTTATGGTAAAATGCCTACTTGTTTGAACTTCCAGGGAGGTGATGCCTGATGAGGGGGAAGGATCTCCGAGAGGAAGTGTTGCAGAAGGCCCACGAGGAAGGTGTGAAGTTTGTGCAGCTTTGGTTCACCGATCTTTTAGGGAACCTAAAGAGCGTCGAGATCACAGTAGGAGAACTTGAAAAGGCACTTGACGAGGGGGTTGGCTTCGACGGCTCTTCCATCCATGGATTCGCCCGGATCGACGAGTCCGATATGCTGGTGCGGCCAGACCCAGCGACGTTCGCCAAACTCCCTTGGGGAGATGTAGCCCGGCTTGTATGCGATGTGTACGAACCTGATGGAAAACCCTATGCCGGTGACCCCCGCGGGGCCCTAAAGCGGGCTTTGGCCAGGGCCCAAAGCCAAGGCTTTGAGATGTACGTTGGGCCCGAAGTGGAGTACTTTTACTTTAAGTCAGCACATGCGCCGGAGGTCCTTGACTCCGGTGGGTATTTCGACCTCGTCCCCCCTGACGAAGGCTCGGACCTGCGAAGGGAAACGGTTCTGGCACTCGAATCCATGGGCATCGGGGTAGAAGCCGCCCATCACGAAGTCGCTCCCAGCCAACAGGAAATAGACCTCAGGTTTTCCGATGCCCTGACCATGGCCGACGGCCTCATCACCACCCGCTTCTTGGTGAAGGAAATCGCACGCCGAAACGGCGTCCACGCTACCTTCATGCCCAAACCACTGTTCGGGGAGAACGGATCTGGAATGCATACCCATCAGTCCCTGTTTTACCAAGACGGCCACAACGCATTCTTTGACCCGGAAGACCCTCTTTACCTTTCTTCAGTAGCCAAGGGCTATATCGCAGGAATCATGCGACATGCACGGGAGATAATCGGAGTATGTGCTCAATGGGTGAACTCCTACAAGCGGTTGGTACCAGGGTATGAGGCGCCGGTGTACATCACCTGGGCACGACGCAACCGCAGCAACATGATTCGCGTGCCCATGTACAAGCCGGGGAAGGAAAACGCCACCCGCATAGAGTTCCGCGCCCCGGATCCGGCCTGCAACCCGTACCTCGCCTTTGCTGTCATGCTCTGGGCGGGGCTGGAGGGGATTGAGGAGGGCTATCCCCTGCCCGAGCCAATCGAGCGGGACGTGTATGCAATGAGCCCGGCCGAGCGCCGGGCATTGGGCATAGAGGAACTTCCCGGTTCCCTCAACGAGGCCATCGCTGAGATGGAGAAGAGCGAGCTGGTAAGACGTGCCCTGGGCGATCACATCTTCGAGAAGTTCATCGAGAACAAACGCATCGAGTGGGACCTCTACCGAGCCCGGGTACACCGGTACGAACTCGACCGGTATCTTTCGGTGCTGTAAAGGGTGGGGAGAGAAGGCGATCTCCCCCCTTAGGTCCACTTATAATGTCGGTATGGGTATCGTAAGGTTTGGCGTTTCGATGGACGAGGAACTCCTCGCCCGGTTCGACGCAGACATCGTCCGCCGAGGATATGCAAATCGCTCTGAGGCAATTCGCGATCTCATCCGGGAGCGGCTCGTCCGCGAGGAATGGCGCGCCGGGGAAGAGGTGGTTGGGGTCATCACGCTGGTTTACGATCATCACGTAAGGAATTTGGAAGCACGAATCACCGATATCCAGCATGACCACCACCACAGGGTGATCTCCACCATGCACATCCACCTTGACCGCGACAATTGCCTGGAGATCATCGCCGTCAGGGGGAAAGGGGCTGAGATAGCGGAGCTTGCAGCCAAACTGATCGGCCTGAAGGGCGTACGTCACGGACGCCTTACCGCCACCACCACGGGCAAGGCCCTGGCTTAGCGTAACGCTTGTCACATACGGGGCGGGGAAAACCCACAGATCTGTGGAAAACTTCTGTACCGATGTCCGTCCTCTCTGGGACACGTGTCCTATACACTTTAGATTCGAAATGGATTCCAGGGATCAGCGGCCGCCACATTTTTGTCCACAGCTTTTCCCACAAGCGGGAATAATGCAGACCATCATCTGCTTGTAATTCCTTGCTGCCCTAACCTTTGGGACCCTCCAGGGGCACCGCCTGGCTACCGGAACAATCCCGCTGGTGG
>CAYUWL010000063.1:3505-5888 GCA_964448595.1 uncultured Thermotogaceae bacterium | reverse complement strand
CGCTGGAGGATGGCGTTTCCCCCCAACGCGATCACGACCGTTTTCTTCATTTCGTCTCCTTTCTAGTAAAAGATAAGTAGGTTTAAGCTCTTTCCCCCACTGCTGCTTCCAGGGCTGCCAGGGCGTGGATGCGCGTGGTATCGAACACAGGCACGGGCACATCCTTGGGACGTATAAGTAAGGGAAGCTCAGTACATGCCAATACAATCCCCTGTACACCCTTTTCTAACAGAGTTTTGATGATCCTTAGGATTGTCATTCGGTCCTGAGGGTCGATGATCCCCCGCACTAATCTCTCTGTGATTATGCGGTGCACTTCCATGCGTTCCTCCGGAGCCTGGGGGACGAGTGCACTTATATCAAATTTGTTTAATCCCTTTTGGTAGAAATCCGCCTCCATTGTAAATCGGGTTCCTAATAGTCCCACATGGGAGATTCCAGTTTTCTTAATTGCTTTTGCAGTTTCATCGACGATGCTGATCAGCGGGATCGGCGAACGTTCTGCCACCTCGTCGAATACCCGGTGGAGGGTATTGGTTGCTATAAGTCCTATTTCCGCCCCTGCGTTCGCTAACACATGAAAAACTTCGACTATCTTATTGGTGGCCAAATCCCAGCGGTCCGCCTCTTCCCAATCCAAGAATTGCCCAAGGCTGGCATTGAAAATGATGATTTCTGGATAGTAAACATCCCTGTATCTCCTTACATATTCGCGGATTATGATTTGATAATAACTAACCGTAGACTCGGCGCTTAATCCCCCTAATATACCCAGTCTTTTCAATTAAGCCTCCTACATGGCTCCGATCTTCTTCTCTAGATAGCCAGTTAGCCTGACAAAGGGCCAGAACATCACAAGAAAGATTAGGGCCGCTGTGACCAAGGGAGTGGGGTTTGCGAATATCCCCCCGGCGGCTTGTTGGGCCTTGTACAGGAGGTCCGGCATGGAAATCACAGATGCCAAAGCGGTGGTCTTTGCGAGTTCCACGCTGTTGCTGGTAGCGGGAGGGAGGACAACGCGTACGACTTGGGGAAGAATCACATGACGCATTGTCTGAAGGTAATTCAAACCCAGTGATCGCGCAGCCTCAGATTGCCCCGGATCCACTGATTCTATCCCCGCCCGGAAGACTTCCTCAAAGTAGGCGGCCCCGTTGATGGTGAGTGCTACCACAGCGGACCAAAAAACCGGAGGGGAAAACCCCAAGTAAGGAAGCATATAATACACAATCATGAAAAGGACGATCGTGGGAAGGGCTCGAAAGAAGTCCACATAGGCTACGATTAGCCAATTTAAAGGTTTGAACTTTAAACCGCGAAGCACGGCGAGGAACAGGCCCACTGCGATTGCGAAAACAAGGGATACGACAGCTAGTAGGACCGTGTTTTTTAGTCCGGCTAGCAGGATTATGCGCGAACGATACATGATATCCACGTTAAAAAAGTTGTAAATGAACTGTTCCATCGCCCCTCCTACGTTTTTAGCTTCCTCTCAACAAACATGGATAAGCGCATCAAGGGCCAAAACAGCAGTGTAAACAGAAGAGCGGCAGCGATCAGTGCCGAATAATTCCCCGAGCGTGCAATATCCATCTTCGCAACCTTCAGCAAGTCGGAAACGCCGATCACCGAGACAAGACTCACGTCCTTGGTGATAGCGATCAGCCGGCTTGTGAGCGGGGGCAAGGCTATGCGGAACGCTTGGGGTATGACCACCGACACCATTGTCTGGAGGAAAGACAAGCCCAATGATCGTGCGGCCTCAACTTGCCCAGGAGGAACAGCTTCTATCCCGGCACGGAAAATCTCTTCAGCAAACGCTGCCAACACAAAAACAAAAACCAGGACTGCTGACCAATAACGGGGGATATAGATCCCCAAATAGGGAAGGGCGAAATAGACCACCACTAGAGTCACCAGGGGGGGAATTGACCTCATGGAATCGACGTAGAACACAAGCGGATAGTTTAAAAGGCGAATCGGCCAAGGGGTGGTTTTTCTGGATATAGCCACTCTTATAACCGCTAAAACCAGGCCTAAACCGACACCTAAGGCAAGGCTAAGGGCAGCGATTTCCACCGTTACCAAGAGGCCTTTCCCCAATTCAGGGAGTATACGAAGCATGTATTGACCGTTGAAGAACATGTGTATTAGGTCGCCGATTCTCATCCTGGCTCCTTAGAAAAAGAGCAAGCCAGGTACCCTGGGAGAACCCAGGGTACCTGGCATCTAATCCCTATTCGCCTCCTGCAAACAGCGGCTTGTGGAAAGCCAACTCATAACCCGGGAGTCCCGGAACGCCGTATCCCACGTACACGAGATTTGTGGCCGAGACAGGTTCAGGGGCAACCCCGAACCATTTCTCGTACAGAGCTTGCAGCGT
>CAYUWL010000063.1:0-3405 GCA_964448595.1 uncultured Thermotogaceae bacterium | reverse complement strand
TCGATCTCAAAACCGTAATCTTGCTGATGCTCCGTAACCCAGTCGTCAGCCACCGAGCCAGTGTTCACACCGATCGTAAGTCCCTTGAGATCCTCGGGGGTATGAACGACATCGGCCAATCGAGCGTTCACTGCGATGGCCTGAGCGGTGTCGGCCCAGGGTTCGGTGAACAGCATGTTCTCCGCACGGGAAGGTCTTATGTTAGTGGGGGCTGCAATGAACTCCACGCGGCCAGCGTCCAGTGCTGCAAAGATACCCGACCAGGGAACGGACACTATCTCCACTCCCGGACGGCCTAGCCGCTCGGCCAGAGCCTTAGCAAGATCGATGGCAAAGCCTACTTCTTCACCTTTCTCGTTGACGAAGGCGAAAGGCACATACCCCATATCCACAGCTGCCTTCAGGGGCTGGTCTTGGGGATGGTCTTGGGCCAAAACAGGGATTGTGAAGAGCACAGCCGCTAATACCAAAAGACCGAACTTTCTCATGCACCTCATACCGATTCCCCCCTTGTTTTGGTTTTTAGGAAACCGATTTGACTAAAACTCCCTGCGCTACCCCCTTTGACCACCTCCTTCCCCTAAAACACACAAGATATGAACTGCCAAAAACGAGCCCGTGCGAACCTCTTCGCAGTTTCTCCTCAGTTTGTACCACGATATGGAACACCATTTTGCAAGCCTAGTTTAGCCACCCCCGCCATCTTAGTCAACCATCCAGCTAGCTGGGCTTGAGTCATCGTCATCCTTGGATTGCTTTAACCAACGCCGGATAGCTCGCTAGCGCCTCTTCCATAAGGGAAATGCTTACCCTATCCTGATAGGTGTGTGCCAGTTCTTCTTCACAAGGAGAATAGCCGATCACGGGGATCCCCTGTTCTGCAAAGTACCCTGCATCCGTGACAAAATGCCAGTAACCTACATCCACCTTGCGATCTAGTACCCTTTCCAAGACTTCTCTAATCTTAGAAACCACAGGGTGCTGAGCGTTGAGTAGATACGGAGCCCGCACCTTCTTCATTTGCGTCCGCATCCCCGTGTAGCTTGTTAACTCCTCTACAGGAATAGAGAACCTCAACCCAGGTCCGACCTCCCGCAATCTTTTTAGCACCACCTCCGGGGTTTCTCCCGGTACCGTTCGCCAATCTAGATGCACCCACGCCTTGCCTGGAATCACATTGGCGCTTTGCTGGTCGGTGAAATAGAGGGTGGGCGCAACTGTGGCTTTAAAAGGTGGCCTTTCTGACATTGAAAGCTCCTGCAAGCGTAATAGAAACTCCGCTAACGGGTAATGTGGATTCTTGCCTAGATGTGGTTGGCTAGCATGGGCAGCCTTGCCTACGGCCGTGGCAACCACTTCTACACGTCCTCGGTGCCCGACGCACAGTTGGTTCTTAGTAGCTTCCCCTATGATCACCACGTCAGGGCGCAGATGGTTCACCAAGTGGCGGGTACCGGCCCCGCCTTTCTCTTCCAGGACCACCTCTGCTACGTATACATCAGCCGCAGGTCTCTCTTTCAGGACGAGGGGGAGAAGCACTTGGGTGGCGATGGCACCCTTGGTATCGCTGGCCCCCCTGCCCCACACATACCCCTCTTCTACAACGCCACTGTAGGGAGGATGGGGCCACAGGGCGGGATCGCCAGCATCTACGTGGTCCATGTGAGCAGTGAACATCACCGCGGGATGCCGGGCATGCCCCCGAATAAGCCCGATCACATTGCCGATTTCATCCCTCCACACCTCGTCGTAACCCAGCCCGGTCATACGATCAGCGATAAGTCTAGCCAGGGCACCCTCCTCCCCCGGCAGACTGGGGGTGCGGATCAGGGCTTGACAGAATTCCACCAGCTCTTTTCGCACTTGCGAGGAAAGCACCTTGTGGTCTCCTTTTCACTCCCGGCTATTGAATAAATAGAACGGGCGTCCGCTGGGAAGCTCCCAATTAGAGTAAAACCGCAGGAAGTGCTCGCGGAGCTCGGCCCATAGTCGCTCTGCCTCAGGGTCCCTCCTGACTTGCTGAAGATGTTCCCTCACTTCGGCCTCCAGGGCTTCTTCGTCGAATGTAACCACCCTTCCATCCTCCATGACAACCTCTCCCCCGACCAAAACCGTCCGTACCAGCTCCGCGTTCCCGGCGTATAGGAGGGCGGTTCGTATGTCTACTTCCGGAGCCAACCAAGGCTGAAGCAAGGGGGCGGGATCTAGCAGTATCATGTCTGCAAAGCAGTCGGGCTCCAGCCGACCGCACTGACCAGCATAGTCTAGCACCTCAGCGCCGCTTTCCGTAGCCATTCGGAGGACCGCGTACTCATCGATACATCCCGCCCCAAGCCGATGATCGTTCACCCGATGGAGAAGGAGGATTAGCTTCATTTCCTGAAACCCATCCTCTTGCTCATCGAACGGCTTGTCATCCAAGCCCATGGCCACTGTCACACCTCGAGCGAGCAAGGCATTCGCCGGGGCAATGCCGTTCCGCATGTTGAGGTTGCACCCAGCGTGATGGGTCACTGAGACACCGTTTTCCCCCATCCGCTCGATGTCTCTTTCGCTTAGCCATACCGCGTGCCCTAAAGTGAGTCTGGGTCCAAGTAGACCTAGGTCGGCAAGGTACGAAATAAGCCCGTCCTTGTGCTGGCGGTATCCCCATGCCCTTTGCAGTGGGGTTTGCAGGGTGTGCATGTGGATCCGGGTGTCCAGGCGCTCTGCTAGGTCGGCCACGGCCATAAGAAGCTGTTCACTACACCATTGGGGGCCTACCGGACCAAGCATTACCCGGAATCGATCGCCTCTATAGCTGCGGGCAAAGCTCGCTGCTAAGTCGACAAATTCGTCAATGAAACTCGCCCCGGGCTTGGGCAACGTGCGCAACAGCCTCTCCCTGAGCCTGCCGGGAAGGGAGCTTATGAAAGCCTGGTCATCGTAGGTGATGTAGTTCCTGTCCTTCACCGGGACCGAGAAGGCAATCCGCAACCCCGAGCTAACCAATGCTTCAGCCGCCTCTTGCATTGCCCGCTCTTGTTCCTCTAAGGGATAACGAGGAATCGGAAGGTAGTGTAAACAGGTAAAGCCGGAGCGAATGTGCTTAAGGGCGGAGTACAATGCACCGAGTCGAGGGGGGAGGCTGGGGTAGAACCCTACCTCATGTAGCCACGGCTCCAATTGGCCGTAGGGAATACCTGCTCGCCAAGGGGCGAGACCCCGACAGTGGGAATGGGCGTCCACTAAGCCTGGCATGACCAGGTGTGTCCCGTCCCCGATTACGCGGGCGTTTGGGTACTTGGCTCGCAGGGAATGGTAAGGGCCGACTTCCTTTACCCGTCCGTCTCTCACAAACACAGCGGCATCTGACAGAACCGGTGCCCCCTCGTCGCCGGGACGGGTAACCACGTACTTTCCCCA
>CAYUWL010000062.1:0-6046 GCA_964448595.1 uncultured Thermotogaceae bacterium | reverse complement strand
AACGGCACCCAGGCCATCTTCTTCGGCGATGAAAAGGTCACGTACGTGTCACTACATCGAATGTATAACTACCCGGGGACCGGGCATCAGTCGCAGGGGAACTGCCTCAACTTCCCGCTTCCACCCCGGTGTGGAGGGCAGCTTTACCTTGAGACGCTGGAAAAAGCCCTTGAGGCGGCAGGGAGGGACTACGAGCAGCTCGCCATCTCGGCAGGCTTCGATACTTACAAAGACGACCCCTTGGCCTCACTTGGCCTTGGGGTCGAGGCCTTCTACGATATCGGCTACATCTTAGGCGAGCTTTCGCTCCCCACCTTCTGCGTGCTCGAAGGAGGCTACGTCCCGGAGATCATGGGCCCGGCGACCGAAGCGCTGATCACAGGCCTAGAAGAAGCAGGAGCAAAAACGGGACGATGAGCCCACCCGAACAGGGGTCACAAGGGTCACAGCCGCAGCCTGCGCTTGCCTCAGGGCAACAGCTAGTCCACCAACTGGAGAGCCAGGCGCAGGGATCACACCCGCAGGGCTGAGCCTCGGCCTCTGCACAGGGGCCACAGGGCTCCGCCTCAAGCCCCTGGGTCTGGACGCTCGCTTCAGCTTGGGCTTGTGCCGTAGCCTGGGCGGTCGCCTCTGCTTGAGCCTGGACTTCGGTGGACGTCTGGGACTGAGCCTTGGCGGACGCTTGGGCTAAGGTCACGTTCACCGCCATAGAGGCCATAGCCACGTTGTCATAGTGGATCTCGAACGGCTGAGCAGGATCGATCGCTTTCCCTAGCACCACGATCGCGGCTACCGGGGTCATAGCCGGGATGGTCCCGGACAGGAAATCCCCCTCGATGGGGACCACAGAGTCAGGGCTCAAGGTGACCATGGCATCGCCTTGGGCGAACCAAATGGCCCCTGGATCGAAGCCCGCCCCGGCCTCGGAATACCCCCAGATCATGACCGCGTTCTGCCCCACGTAGGGAGCGATGGCCTGAGCGATTTCAGGCCGAACGTTGGAGGTCAGCGTCCGCTCGTCGATGTATACGAATACAAGCAGGAACTTCTGCCCCCCCTGCTCCACGGTCAGCATCGCCACAAGGTCGGGCTCAAGCCCCGTCTGGGCCAGAATCTGCTCCAGGCTCTGCCCAAACGCCACCGCCCCAAGGAGCAAGCCCAGGACTACCAGCGTCCTGAAGTAATGCCTCATGTTACGGACAGCACCACCAAGCGGCGAAAACTCCGAGCCACACGAACCAGAAGAACGCAAGCAGCCACCAACCGCAGCACATACGTTCCACCTCCTTACAACTTGGTTTTGCTTGGTCACTATAGCACTTCCCAGGGTCGGTGACAAGTATCCCCGTTACATTGTGGCTACGGCCGCTTGGCCGCTATAATGGTTTGTCATGCTGAAAAAGATGCTTACCATCATACCTTTACTCTTGGTTGCATCAAGTGGGGTTGCCGGCCCCCTCCGGGTGTCTCTACCCCCGCTCATGGGTGCGGTTCCCGTGGCTTTGGGGGCCGCCTGGGGGATGTTTGCCGAGGAGGGTGTGGAAATTCAGCTTCTCCCCTTGGCCAGCCAGCGGGATCGCCTCGTGGCCTTTCAGGCTGGCCAGATTGACGCCATGGTCACCGACCTTACCTCGGCCATCATGCTCGCCTCCCAGATGCCGGGTGAGGTGGCCATTGTGAGCACTGCCTACTACCCCACTTCAAACCACCCCCCACATCTTGCCCTCATCACTCAGGATTATTCGGACCTAAATGACCTCGCCGACCTTGTTGGCATGGAAGCGAAAGGGGCAGTCCGTATCGCTGTCCCCAGGCAGTCCGACCTCGAGTTTGCCTTGGACATGCTGTTTATTTCCCAGGGCCTTGAGCCCCCGGAGGAGGCCTACATCGGTCAGGACGACCTTCTCGTCAACGCAACCTGGGTGCTGTTCGGGATGGTAAGCTGTGGGGTGCTCCCCCAGCCGTACGTGGATTATCTCCTCAACTATAAGTACGAGGGGAAGCCCCAGCTCACCGTGCTTTCGGATTTCTCCGACATTCCTATTCCCCCCAGTGTCATCGTGTTTCACCGCTTGGTCCTGGCAGCTCAACTCCCCGACGTGGACGGTTTTTTTCGGGCCATCCGCAGGGCGGTGGAACGGGTGAACGGGTCCTCTCGGGAGGAACTCCTCGCCACGGGTTGGGATGTGGCCGTGGAGCTTTTCTTTCCAGGCCTGACCCCTGAGACCTTGAACCCTGAGGCCAGGGAGAAGGTGGAAACGGCCATCCAGGCGATCCACATCCCCAAGCTTCCGGAGCCCGGCCCTGTGCCCAAGGAGATGTTCGAGCTGGTGAGGACTTGGGCGAAGGGCAAGGGCTACCTCGCAGGTACCGTGGATTACGACCAGGTGGTCGCGATACTGGGCCCATGATCGAAGTCGAGGGGCTCACCGTCTCCTATGGCGCCGGGAGGCGCCGGGTCCTTGCCCTGGAAGAGGTCTCCCTAACGGTTGCCGAGGGGGAGCTTGTGGCCGTAGTAGGGCCCTCGGGCTGCGGGAAGTCAACGCTCCTGTTTGCCATGGATGGGCTCATCCGCCCCACCCGGGGCGTCGTTCGGATTGGGGGAAAAGAAGTACGGGGGATCCGGAGGGATGTAGCCTTGGTCCTCCAGGACGCCGGACTCCTTCCCTGGAAGACGGTACTGGCCAATGCGGAGCTCGCCCTTCGGATTCAGGGGCGACGTGGAAACGCCCAGGAGGTCTTGGCGCAACTGGGGCTGGCGGGGTTCGAGCGCCGTTATCCGGGGGAGCTTTCGGAGGGGATGCGCCGCCGGGTGGGAATCGCCCGGGCCTTGGCCCTACATCCCGAGGTCTTCCTCATGGACGAGCCCATGGCAAACCTCGATTCCATAACCCGGCAGCGAATCCAGAATCTGATCCTGGACCTTTGGCAGAGGCTCCACTTCACCGGGGTGCTCGTCACCCACGACATCGAGGAGGCGGCCTTTTTGGGGCAGAGGATATTCGTGTTCAGCCCCCGCCCCGGGCGGGTGGTCGAGGTTATCGATAATCCCGGGGTGGGCACGAGCGATTACCGGGATTCGGATCAGTTCTTGGCCCGGGTGCGCCATTTGCGCGAGGCGCTGGTGGGAAGCGCAACATGAAGCGGACAGCTCAGTATGTGGCTGCGGCGCTGGCGGTGTTCCTCATGTGGGAGGTGGTTTCCGTTTCGCTTCTTGCCGTGCGTGGACGGGTCATCTTGCCTACCCCGGTGATCACGATACAGGCGGGCATCCGCCACTTTGGGGAGCTTTCCTCAGCCTTCGGGGCTTCGGCCCTCCGCTTCCTGGTTGCGCTCTCCATCGCGTTTGGCCTTGGCCTTCCAACCGGCCTTGCCGTTGGTTTTGAGCGGGGGTTGTATCAGACGCTGTCACCCCTCATCTACTTGGCTTATCCTATCCCTCCAGTGGCGCTTTTGGTGTTCCTGTACCTTGCGTTTGGGGTGGGGGAGGCGGTGAAGATCGTGGTTATCACTGCTGCCTTGTTCTTCCAGGTAGTGGTGGCCGCCCAAGGGGCGGCCCGCGGTATCCCCCGTACGTATGTCACGGCCGTTCGCTCTGCCGGGGCGAGCCGCTGGCAGCTTTACCGCCATGTGGTCATCCCAGCCACGCTTCCGGAAGTCCTCACTGCGGCCCGGGTGTCGGTGGGACTGGGGATCACCATGCTCTACATCGTGGAGACCAAACTGGGGCTTGTGGGGGGGCCAAAATCAGGCCTGGGCAGGTTCATCGAGTACTACGCGTTCCGGGCCGAGCTTTCCTTGGCCGGTGTGGTGGGCCTCTCCCTCCTGGGGCTTATGTTTTACGCGTTGCTTGAGCTCCTGGAGCGCTGGCTGTGCCGCTGGAAGCACCTGGGAGGACCTGGTGGACCTTAAGCGGGTTCTGTTTGTTTACAACCCGGAGAAAGCGGGGGCGGAAAACGCCGCCCGCACCGGGGCCAGTTGGTGCAAAAAGCGGGGCATTCAGGCCCGAATCACCTCCCGCCAGCGGTTTTCCGCCGAAGAGGTTGACCTGGTGGTGGCAATCGGTGGTGATGGCACCCTTCTCAGGGTGGCGACGGTCCTCTATCCCAGGGAGATCCCCATCCTCGGAGTCCATATGGGTTCCCTCGGGTTCCTCGCCGCCTGCGAGGCGAGCGCGATCGAGCGGGCCTTGGAAAAGCTCCTCGGTGGCAGGGAGCACGTGGAAGAGCGCCTGCGCCTGGAGTTGATGGGAACTGGGGCCACGGCCTTGAACGACGTGGCAGTGCTGGGCGCCCCGGATAGCCGGTTTACGGAAATTGAGGTATGGTCTGGAGATGAGCTGGTGATGGGCTTTGCCGGAGATGGGGTCTTGATTGCCACCCCCACCGGGGCCTCGGCCTATGCCCTGGCCTGTGGCGGCCCAGTGGTCCATCCGCATACCGAGTGTTTGCTCATCGCTCCCGTTGCCCCGCACCGGCTTGACATCCGTCCGGTGGTCCTCCCCGCGAAAAGTGAGGTCAGGGTGCGGGCCTGTTATCCCGCGGAGGTATGGATGGATGGGGATCGGGTAATGCAGCTTCAGGGTGGGGAGGAGGTGGGGGTAAAGCCCGCCCCTGCACACACCCTTTTGGTCAGGTTCCCTGATGAACAGCCGTTCTTTTCCCGGCTCAGGCGTAAGCTTGGAGGAGGATCTGATCCTTGAAAGGAGGGGTTTTGGATATAGAAGCACTTCTGGAGGAGGGGTTGGCGCTCAGGATGGCGGACGATGTGGAACTTGTCGCCATCCGAGCCCGGGAGGAACTGACCCGGTTTACCGGCGGGAGGATCCACCAGAACGTGGCCACCGCCGACACTGTGCTCTATGTGCGGGCCTGGGTAGAGGGGAAGTTCGGCGTTGCGGAGACGAACGAGCTTAACCCGGAAGGGTTGAGGGGTGCCCTGAAGCAGGCGGTGAGGATCGCTCGGGCGCAAAGTTCACCGGCCGGGTATTCCCCCCCTGAGCCCAGGCCCATCGCGGCTGTGGCAGCGTGCGACGAGGCCACCTGGGCTGCGACTCCTGAGGAAAGGGCAGCGCTTGTTGCCCGGGCCGTGAAGGAGCCAAACTCCTTAGGGTTTAACGCTTCCGGTTCCCTGTCCACCGGGGGGATGGAGGTGTGGGTGCTCTCCTCCCGGGGGGTGGAGGCTCATCACCGTGGCTCTCAAGTACGGTTAATCACGGTCATCATGGGAAAGCAGCAGGGCTCGGGCTATGCGGAGTTTTCGTCCATGCGTCTGGCTGACCTCCGTCCGGAGGAGGTGGCCTCCCGGGCGCTCAAAAAAGCCGCCGATTCCGAAAACCGCATCCCGATCGAGCCCGGGGAGTACACCGTGGTGTTGGAAGAGCCGGCCGTGGCCACATTGCTCGGGATGATGTCCTACATGGGCTTTTCCGCCCGGGCGGTCCTCGAGGGCCGGAGTTTCTTGTGCGACCGGCTTGGGGACAGGCTTGCCTCTGAGCTTGTTACCGTCTACGACGACGGTTTGGACGAACGCGCCCTGCCCTTGCCGTTTGACTTTGAAGGAATGCCGAAAAGACAGGTTTTCTTCCTGCGAAGCGGGGTAGCAGAGGGGGTGGTACACGACTGCCGTACGGCGGCTCTGATGAAAGCGGAGACCACCGGGCATGCCCTGCCCCCGCCTTCCGCTGCCTACTCCCCCATGCCGACGCACGTGATCATGGCCCCGGGCAGCGCAACGAGGGAGGAGTTAGTCGCCGGGGTGGAGCGGGGGTTGCTTGTCACCCGGTTCCACTACGCCCGTCCCGTGGACCCCAGGCGGGCGGTGATGACTATGATGACCCGCGACGGCACGTTCCTCATCGAGGACGGCAAGGTCGCGCAGGCGGTGGAGGACCTCAGGGTAACGGAGTCTGGCCTCAGGGCACTGGCGGAGGTGGAGGCCGTGGGCCGGGACTTGTCCCTGATAACCGGTGGCGAGGGCGTTGGAGGTTATCTCGTACCCCCTGTACGGATCGCTCGCTTCACGTTCACCGGGAGGACGGAAAGGG
>CAYUWL010000061.1:0-6176 GCA_964448595.1 uncultured Thermotogaceae bacterium | reverse complement strand
AAGATCAGGTTGTAAAAGAGAAGATACAGGATCCCCTGGGCCCGGGTCGTGGTCTTGGAAAGGAGTGCCAGGATTGCGATGTAGGGGCCCGACGAGCACGGAAGCAAAAACAGGGAATCAAGCACCCCCACCGCAAACGCCCCTGGTACCGACACCACCGACGAGGTGAGCCGCTTCACCATAGGCCGCCACCTCTGCGGCACCTCGATGGTGAACCACTTGCCGTAGGCGAAGTAATCCTTCACGTTCCACAGCCCCAGGAGGATCGCGAGGATCGAGACGGAGAGGATAAACGGCCGCTGCACCCCGGCAGCTTGGATGGCCGAGAAGATCCCGATCCCCATGAGGAAGTAGGAGATGTAGATTGCGCTCGTGAACGCCAGCCCTGCCTGAAGCACCTTTCCTCGCCTGCCGGCCACAAGCAGGGTCCCCAAAAGCAGCACCAGCACCGCAAACGTACAGGGGTTCACCGAGTCGGCGGCCGCGGCCAGCACCACCGCCGGCACGGTGAGCTTCTCTGCCAGCCCGGCGCTTGCCCCCTCGGCCTTGGTGAGAGGGGAGGGGGCGTTCTCGGCGATGGCCTCCCGGATGGCGTCCTCCAGAGTCAGCTCCTCCGCCCGCCCGGTGAGCGGCTGGGGGTCCTGTCCGGGCCGGTAGAAGGTCCCCCCGATGTCGGCCACCTCCCCGATGAAGATCACCGGGGTGGTCCACGAAAGGCCTGGAATCCCGTAAGCCTCGAGGAGCTGGTCCAAAAGGTCCAGGGATTCTTCTTCCCGCACGCTGTAGCGCACGATCTCAAGCTGAGGGTAATCGGGCTGAATCCGCTCCAGAAAGGCCTCGACGCGGGCACAGTGGGGACAGCCCTCGTCGTAGAAGAAGACCAGCGTGGTGCCCGGGGCGGTAAGGCTTAATGTTAAGACAAAAAGTGCGGCAAAGTGCGCTCTCTTCCCCACCAGCCCTCCTTGGGTATCAGACAGGGCCGCGGAGGGGTTGCCCCCGCGGCCATCGCTCCATCAGTATCACCTTACACTATTCTTCGCTTTCCCCTGGCCACAGCAAGGTGTCACCGTAGCGAATGCGCCACTGCCCCAGCCCCCCGATCAGGCAGCGGGCGTCTGGGTAGCCATGCGCCCTCAGCCATTGGGCAGCCTGGCAGGCGGCCGCCCCTCCCTCGTCCACACACCAAATGTAAAGACGGCCTTCACCTGTATCCGGGAGCGTCTCCACCCAGGCTGGGATCTCGTGGAGGCCCACGTTCACTGCCCCGGGGAAGTGTCCGGCCGCGAACGCCTCCGGGGCCCGGAGGTCGACGATCAGCTGGTAGCTCCGGGCCACATACTGGGGCTGAACCGCATAGCCCCCGTAGTAGGGGGTGCCGCTCGGGGGCGTGGGCTCCACCCCCTCGGCCCACACGAAGAACGCGTCGCCCACGGCGTTCCACCAGCCCACCAGTCCCCCGGAGAGCGCCCGTACCGCGGCAAAGCCACGATTTTGTAGCATTTGGGCGGCTTGAGCAGCCTGGGCCCCGGACTCGTCGTAAAGGTAGATGGCGAACCTCGGGGGCAGGCGGTCGATCCACCCTGAGAGCTCGGAGAACGGGATATTGATCGCCCCCAAGAGGTGCCCCCGGGCATATTCCTCCGGGCTACGGAGGTCCACGAGGAGGTAAAAACCGTAGTAGAGCGTGGAGGCCGAGCCCTCATAAGGGGCGGCGTCCCGAACATACCCGGTGATGGTGAGGGTCTTGCGCTCCCCGGCGGGGTCGTTGGAGTAGACGTACACATACTTGCGCACCTTGTGCCCCCCAAAACCGGTGGAATCGAACAAGGCCACGAGCTCCACCGACTCCCCGGGAGCGAGCTGCATCTTGGGAAGCGGGGCGCTCGTACAACCACAAGAGGTGGACGGCTGGCGGGTGAAAACAAGCGGGGCGTCGCCGACGTTGGTCAACGTGAATACGGCCCGCACAAGTAGTCCTTCTGCCACCTCTCCGAAGTCGTAAAGTTCCGGATCCGCCTTGAGCCGGGGGCCGGCCAGGGCGAAAAGGCCCAGGACCAGTACCCCAACCACAAGGAGCAAGCCCCTCTTCATGCTGTCCCTCCTTGGAAGGCCCAGGTTCAGGCCATTGTAAAGTACACGAGGGAGGGCGGCTAGGTTCCCCGGTCCCCTCGCTTGTAGGAAGAGGCGCAAGGCTCCGGCCTAAGCCTTCCTCCACCGATGGGTTCCGCTCAGTTCCCGCCTCATGACCTCCTCAATGTCGGTGGTCCCATAGCGGGCCGCGAGCTCCTCCTTGGGCAGGAGCTCAAGCTCCAGCCCCCTCCAGAAGCCGATGTTCACAAGCTCGTTGAACTCCGCCCAGCTCACCCCGAGCTCCGCCACCCCCGCAAGATCCCCTTTCTTCAGGGCGACGAGCGCTTGCTGCATCGCCTTCGTCGCCGGATACAGACACACCATGGGAACGGAAAGATACCTCACCCCAATCCGGGCAAGCTCCTGGAGCTGGAAGGGGGGCACCCTCCCGCCGGGGATGATGTTGAAGGCGATCGGGGCCGGGATGCGCTTCACCAGGGTCTCGACCTCTTCCAGGGTCTCTGGGGCCTCGACGTAGATGTAGTCGGCGCCGGCCTCGGCGTATGCGACGCCCCTTGCGATCACCTCCTGGAGCCCGGCCACCGAGCGGGCGTCGGTCCGCGCTCCGATCACCATGTCCGGGTTCTCCTCGTCCCTCGCTTTGATGGCCGCCTTGATCTTCTGGACCATCTCCTCGGTGGGGATGATCCCTTTTCCGGCCATGTGCCCGCAGCGCTTGGGCCAGACCTGGTCTTCCAGCCTCACCCCGGCGGCCCCGATCTGGGCGAAGTTCTTCACCGTCCAATAGACGTTGAGCGCGTTCCCGTAGCCGGTGTCGATGTCCACATCCACGGGCAGGGAGACGGCGCCCACGATGGTTCTTGCCCGCTCGAGCATCTCGTGGAACCCCACAAGGCCGATATCGGGCTGACCGATGAGGGAGGCGGCAATCCCATAGCCAGTCGTCCCCACGACCTCGAAACCCGCACGCTGGATGAGGATGGCAGAGAGCGCATCGTAGGCGCAGGGCCGCAGCGTCACCACGCCCTCCCGCTGTAAATAGCCCCTGAACGTCTTGGCTTTCTCCCTTGGATCCATTCCTCCTCCTTACATGTTTTCGACTATTGCCCGGGCGAAGGCCGAGCAGGAGACCTCGTGCCCTTGGATCCTCTCCTTCTTCCATTCCCGGACGAGGTCGTAGGTTCCGATCCGGTCGGCCAAGGTGCGGCGGAGGCCCTCCTCGATGAGTCGGGCTGCCTCCTTCCAGCCCAGGTACTCCAGCATGAAGGCCGCCGAGAGGATCAAAGAGCCCGGGTTCACCTTGTCCTTTCCGGCGTACTTGGGGGCGGTGCCGTGCGTGGCCTCGAACACCGCGTAGCCCTCCCCGATGTTCGCCCCCGGGGCAAGGCCCAGGCCCCCCACCAATCCCGCCGCCGCATCGGAGATGTAGTCGCCGTTTAGGTTCATGGCGATGATCACATCGTAGTCGCCGGTACGGGTGAGAAGCTGCTGGAACATGTTGTCGGCGATGCGATCGTTGAGGAGGAGCTTGTAGCCGTCGGCTCGGGCCCGCTCGAAGTCCCCGCCGTAGCGCTCCCCGAGCTCGGCCTCGGTGATGACCCGGCCCTGGAAATCGGGCTCGGCGGCCACCTCGTATCCCCAGCGGACGAAGTACCCTTCAGTGAACTTCTGGATGTTGCCCTTGTGCATCAGGGTGGCCACGCGCCGTCCGTTTTCAAGGGCCCAGCGCAGGGCCTTTCTGATGTGGCGCTTGCTCTTTTTCTCCGAGGCGGGCTTGATCCCTACGGAACAGTCGTCAGGGAGTTTCCCCTCCGGGACCCCCATCTCGTCTCGCAGGAAGGAGATAAGCTTCCTTGCCTCCGGGCTTCCCGCGGGCCACTCGATCCCGATGTAGACGTCGTCGGTGTTCTCCCGCCAGATCACGTAGTCCACGAGCTCCGGCCTCTTTATGGGAGACCCTTGCCCGTACCACTTCACCGGCCTGACGCAGGAGTAGAGGTCCAGGATCTGCCGCAGGGCCACGTTCAGGGACCTGATCCCCCCGCCCACCGGCGTGGTGAGGGGGCCTTTGATAGCCACCACGTGCTCCCGGATGGCCTCCACCGTGTCCTCAGGGAGGTACTCCCCGGTTTCGGCCTTGGCCTTCTCCCCGGCGAGGAGCTCCAGCCACTCGATAGAGCGCCCTCCCCCATAGGCCTTGGAAACGGCCGCATCCACCACCCGCTGCATGGCCGGGGTGATGTCCACCCCCACCCCGTCCCCCTCGATGTAGGGGATCACGACGCGATCGGGGACGGAGAGCTTTCCCCCTTCCCCGATCCCGATCTTCTCAGCCATCACTTGCCTCCTTGCTTTTTCCGCACGTAGGGGAGGATCCCGCCAGCCCGGACGACTTTTACTCCCCGCTCGTCGAGCTCGACCCGTACCGGGATCTCCTCCCCCTTTGTCTCGTTCACCAAAGTCAGCGTCCCCCCGGGGGATAGCGCCCGCACCGAGAGCCGCAGTACATCCCCCTGCTCAATCCGCTCGTAATCGTCAGGGCTTGCGAACGTGAGGGGAAGGATGCCGAAATTGACTAGGTTCGCGTGGTGGATGCGGGCGAAGGACTTCACGATTACCGCCTTGATTCCCAGGTACATGGGGGCGATGGCCGCGTGCTCCCGGGAGGACCCCTGCCCGTAGTTCTCCCCGCCGATGATGAACCCGCCGCCCTTCTCCTTGGCCCGCTTGGGGAAGCTCGGGTCCAGCACCGAGAACGTGTACTCGGCAATGGCCGGGATGTTGGAGCGCAAAGGAAGAATCCTCGCCCCACCGGGGAGGATGTGGTCGGTGGTGATGTTGTCCCCCACCTTTATGAGCACCTCCCCGGAGAGCTCCTCGGGAAGGGGATCCTTGTGGCCCACGTAATTGATGTGGGGCGCCAGCTGGAGCTCCACCTCGTCCGCGTCCACCGCTGGGGCTAGGATCATGGAGTCGTCGATGGGGAACCGGGCCGGCATGGGGACCTCGATGGGCTCAAGGCCGACCTCCCGAGGGTCGGTGAGCTCGCCGGCGATGGCGGTGGCCGCCGCCGTCTCCGGGGAGACGAGGTACACCTCGGCGTCCTTGGTGCCCGAGCGCCCCAGGAAGTTGCGGTTGAAGGTACGCACCGAGACACCGCCGGCCGGAGGCGAAAACCCCATCCCGATGCAGGGGCCGCAGGCACACTCCAGAAACCTGAAGCCAGCCGAGAGGAGCACCTGATAGAGCCCCATGTCCGCAAGGAGCCTGAGCACCTGGCGGGAGCCAGGGGAGATGGCCGCGGAAACGTCCGGGTGCACCCGGGCCCCGGTCTCCTGGAAGATCCTGGCCACGGTGATCAGGTCCCGGTACGAGGAGTTGGTGCAGGAGCCGATGGCCACCTGATGTACTTTGAGGCCAGAAAGCTCCCGGACAGGCTTTACGTTATCCGGGGAGTGGGGGCAGGCGACCAGCGGCTCGACCTCCGAGAGGTCGAGCTCGATCACTTCCTCGTACTCCGCATCCGGGTCGGCCTCAAGGGGCCGGAAATCCTTCTCCCGCCCCTGGGCCTTGAGGAACCGGTAAGTCTCCTCGTCTGCGGGGAAGATGGAGGTGGTGGCACCGAGCTCGGCCCCCATGTTGCAGATGGTGGACCGCTCGGGCACGGTGAGCGTCTTCACGCCCTCACCTCCGTACTCGAAAACCTTGCCCACCCCGCCCTTGACGGAGAGGCGCCTGAGAAGCTCCAGGATCACGTCCTTGGCGGAGACGAAAGGCTGAAGACGCCCTTTGAGCTCCACCCGCACCACTTTCGGCATCTTGAGGTAGAAGGGTTCCCCGGCCATGGCCAGGGCTACGTCCATCCCCCCAGCCCCGATGGCCAAGGAACCGATCCCCCCGGCGGTGGGGGTATGGGAATCCGAGCCGAGGAGGGTCTTACCAGGGACCGCGAACCGCTCCAGGTGCACTTGATGGCAGATTCCGTTTCCGGGCTTGGAGAAGAAGGCCCCGTATTTGGCCGCCGCCGACTGCAAAAACAGATGGTCCCCGGCGTTCTCCGGCCCCCCGGCCTGCAGGGTGTTGTG
>CAYUWL010000060.1:0-6235 GCA_964448595.1 uncultured Thermotogaceae bacterium | reverse complement strand
CTGATAGCTCCGGTGGGGCAGAACTCCTGGCAGAGGGCGCAGAAACAACATTTCGCGAGGTCGATCTGGGGATAGTCCTTGGGATACCTCTCCTTGTCGGAATGGGGGGCCATGATGATGGCCAGGTTAGGACAGACTCGGGCGCAGGTGCCGCAGCTTACGCACTTGTCGATGTGAAAGACGTGGCGTCCCCGGTATCGCTCCGCCGGAGGCTCGCTCTCCTTGGGAAAAGCCAAGGTCATCCGCTTGCCCACGAAGTACTTACCTAAAATCGGCAGGATCATCTCCCCTCCTCAGCGGTCCATGTCCGCCGGGCAGTGGTTCAGGCTCCAGTAGACCACTGGCACATCAGCGATCTCCACGCCCTGCAAAAGGTGCTCCAGTACCGGGATCAGCAGGGTGAACGATGGCCCACGGAACTTCACCCGGTAGGGGGTGCGTTCCCCGGTACCAACGATGTAACAACCGGCATCCCCCCGGGCCGCCTCGATGTGGACGTAGGCCTCTCCCTCCTTGACCTTGGCGAAGGGGCCCACTTTGACCGCGTGCTCCCCCTCCGGCATGTCCCGGATCGCCTGGATTCCGATCTTCACGCTCTCCAACACTTCGTCCCGGCCCACCAGGAAGCGTGCCAGGGCATCGCCTTCTCGTCGGGTTATCACCTGGAACTCCAGGCGATCGTAGACGAGGTAGGGATCGTCTGCCCGTACGTCATAGGGGACGCCGCTTGCCCGGAGAGCCGGGCCGCTGGCACCAAGCCGTATCCCCTCTTCCGGGGAGAGCACGGCCAGTCCTTTCGTCCGGGCCACGAAGGAGGGGTTCTCAAAGAAGAGGTCGTTGAGGTCGGAAAGGTGGTATTCAATGTGACGTAACACTCCTTCAGCCCGCTCAAGGAACCCCTCGGGCAGGTCCCAGCGGACCCCACCGGGGCGGATGTAGCCAGCGGGGTACACCCGACCTCCAGTCGCCTCCTCAAAAACCCGGAGGATCTCCTCCCGGTAGGTGAGGGCCACTTTGAAGACCGTGTCGAAGCCCATGGCTATGCCAGCGGCGCCGAACCAAAGCAGGTGGCTCTGGATCCTCGTTAGCTCGGCAAGGAGCACGCGGATGTACTTCGCCCGCTCCGGGACCTCGATCCCCTGGAGCTTCTCCGCCGCCAGCGCGAAGACCAGGTTCCAATTCAGCGGTTCAAAAACAGCTATGCGATCGGTCAAAACGGAGGCCTGCAAGAGGGTGCGGTACTCCATCAGCTTTTCGAAGCCCCGGTGGAGGAAGCCCGGATCGGCTCGGGCCTCGATTACTCGCTCCCCATCCACGGTGAGCCAGACCCGGAAGTTCCCGGAGCCGGGATGTGCCGGCCCGAAGGGGATCACGTAAGTCTCAGCTCTTGTAATAGCCACGGTCTTCCTCCCTATCCTCGCGGTAGTATTTCTCCCGGACGTAGGCCCGCCAATCGAAGTCCTTGCGGAAGGGAGGTGGCCCCTCCCAGTCCTCCAGGAAAAGCGGGCTTAGGTCCGGGTTGCCTTGAAACTCCACCCCGAACATCTCATGGACCTCCCGTTCGTTCACGGCTGCGCTGCCGCCCCAGATGTGACATGCCGAGGGAAGCCGGGGCTGGTCCCGGGGCACCTCGACCTTGAGGTGGACAAAGAACTTCTCTTGAAGGGACCACAGGTGGTAGACGAGTTCGATGACGCCCCGGTCGGGCCAATCCACGCCGGAAATGGCGGCTAGGTAGTCGTACCCCAGCTCCCGCAGCTCCTGCCAGATCCGAGGGGCCTCCTCCAAGGGCACCCTCACCCAGACGGCGTTCCCCTCTTCCCTCGGGGCGAAGGACTCAAGTAGCTTGGAAATCTCAGTCACCACTCCGGCCTCCTTTTCGTTTCCCCTCGATCATCTCCATCACAAGCCCCACAGCATGGAAAATCGCCTCGGGTCTAGGCGGACAGCCTGGGATGTAAAGGTCCACAGGAATATATTCGTCCAGGTGCTTTATCGTGTTGTACGAGTCCCAGTACATCCCGCCGCTGAAGGGGCAACTGCCCAGGGCCACCACGAACTTCGGGTCGGGCATCTGCTCGTAGATCCTTCGGAGGTATTTGGCGGACTTGAAGGTTTGATATCCGGCAACAAAGAGGACATCGGCGTGCCTTGGACTTCCCACAACGATCATCCCGAAGCGCTCCATGTCGAACCGGGAGGCCACCACGGGCAAAAGCTCGGTGAAGCCACAGCTGTTGAACCAATTGAACACCCAAAGGGCTCTGATCAAACGCTTGGCCGCCTTATGTGTTCGCTGCTCCTCAGTTGCCGTATTCATTCTTCCTCCTTACAACGCATGCTAAACTTTTAACCCGAATTTGTCCGAAAGAAGAGATCGCAGCTCCCTGACCTCCCCCGCGAGCTCCGCTTCGCCCTCTAGGCCAAAGGCCAGGGCCAAAAGTTGTGTGAAGTACAGCACCGGGAGGGGACGGAAATCCGGATGCAGGCGCTTGGCGAGTTTTTGTCTTCTTTGCAGGTTGTAAGCACACAAGGGGCAGGAGGTGATCGTCAAGTCCGCGCCACGTTCCCTGGCGCCTTGAAGGATCTTGTAGATCCTTTGGGCCACGATCTCCTTGTTCTTCCCCACGGTGTGGTAGCTGCCGCAGCAGAGGGATTTATAGGGGTTATCCACCGGTTCGGCTCCCAGGGCGGCGATCAGGTCCTCCATCACCGTGGGGGCCTCCGGGTCGTCGATCCCTACTTCCCGGGGCCGGAGCAGGGTGCAGCCGTAGTAGGCGGAGACTCGCAGGCCCTCCAGGGGGCGGACCACCCGCTCGGTCAGCTCCTGGAAGCCCAGGATATCCCGCAGCACCTCCAGGAAGTGGATCACCTGGACCTTCCCCTGGTAATCCGGCTCGGTGTCCATGAAGCTGTTTACAAGCTTTAGGGCCTCGGGATCCGACTTGACCAGGAGGTTCGCTCGCTTGAGCACGTTGAAGCACATGGAGCAGAGGGTCACCAGCCTCCGCTCCTCCAGGACCCCCTCGTCGTTCATCTGCTGCACGCGGATCAGGTTGCGGATGGGGCCCACCTGGCGCATGGCGTTGTCGCTCGTAAGGGAGAAAACCGCCCCGCAGCAGTTCCAACGAGGGATCTCCACGAGCTCGATCCCAAGGTGCGAGGCGGCCGCCAGAGCCGAAGTCTCAAAGTCCCGGGCCCACTGTTTCAAGGTACAGCCAGGGTAATAAGGGAACCTTAGCATCGCTTCACCCCGTGAACTTCCGCACCGCGCTCACCAAGGCGATGGCGGGGTAGTCCTCGTCCCGAGCCTCGGCAAGATCGAGGTGGTCCACCTTCTTTCGCAGCGTCAGCTCCCTTAGGGCCTCGGTCACCTTGGCGAGGTCGATCCCCCGGGGGCAGCGTACGGTACAGGAGAAGCACGAGGCGCATACCCAGATCGCCTTGCTCTTTAGGACGGATCTATCCCCGATCTGCACTGCTCGAATGATCCCCGCTGGGGTGAGGTCCATCTCCTCGACCATGGGACAGCTGGTGGAGCAGATGCCGCACTGCTCACAGAGGGTGAGCACCTGGCCGCTTAGGGACTCCACCTTCTTCAGGAAGGACTCGCCGTCGTCTTCGAGATGCACTATCTCGCTCATCTCGCCACCTCGACCACGCCCTCGAGCTTCTTCCGCTTCTTCTCCGGGATCTCCTCGTATTGCTTCACCTTGTCCGTCAGGGAACGGATGATGTCTGTGAACTTCTTGAACATCACGGTGACGAAGGCGGAGTACTGTATCCTGTCAGGCTCGATTCCCACCGCCCCGAGGGCCTGACGGGCCCGCTCAACATTGTCCTTGATGGCCTCAAGGGATCCGGGGAAGGGGGAGACGGCTTCCTCGCACTCGCCCAGGAACACCGCGTCCGCCCCCAGGGCGAAGGCTCGGACGAGCATCCCGGAGGTGACACGGCTGCTTGAGGGAACACGGATGATGTAGGTGCTGGTGGGGTAGGGGAGCTTCGACGTTCCCACTCCATCGGCCAAGGTATAGGTGCACATGTCGTCGGCGAAGACCAAGACCCGCCTCTCCCCGGGCTTTTTGCCTGCCAGGGCGGCCTCAATCTCCGCCATGATCTCGGCATTGGAGAAAAGCCTCAGGTCCAAGGCATCCCTGGGGCAGTAGCCGATGCAAGCTCCACACCCCTTGCAGAGGGCGAGGTTGATCTTGGCCACCCCGTCCACGGAGATGGCCTCCACCGGACAGCGCGCCACGCACTCCCCGCATCCATCGCACCGCCCTTCGTCCACCACGGCCCTGATGGGGCTGAGCTCGTATTCACCCCTGTTCATGATGGCCATGGCCCGGGCGGCGGCAGCGCTGGCCTGGGCGACGGTGTCCGGGATGTCCTTGGGGCCCTGTGCCGTGCCTGCCACGAAGATCCCCTCCACCGGAGTGTCCACGGGGCGGAACTTGGGGTGAGCTTCCTTGATGAACCCATCGGCGCTGCGAGGGAGTTTCAGGAGCTCAGCGATCTTGAGGGTCCCTTTGCTCGGGACCAGCCCCACCGAGAGCACTACAAGGTCAAATCGCTTCTCCAGGATCCTCCGGGTGAGGGTGTCCTCCACGCGAAGGATGATCTGGTGAGTTTGGGGATCCTCTTCAAGCTCCCCTGGGCGGCCGCGGATGAACTTCACCCCCAGCTCCTGGGCGGTCCGATAGTATTCCTCAAAGCCCTTCCCGTATGAGCGGAGGTCGGTGTAGAAGATATACACCTCGCGGCTGGGATCGGCTCGCTTAAGGAGGGCGGCGAGCTTGGTGGCATACATACAACAGATGCGGGAGCAGTAGAGGTTTCCCACCTGGGCATCGCGGGAGCCCACGCACTGGATGAAAGCAACGCTGTTCCCAATGGAGCGGATTTGCTCCCCCTCGACCATACGAACGATGATCCGTTCCAGCTCCAAGGCGGTGATCACGTTGCGAAAACGGCCGTAACCATACTGGGCCTTGAGCCGAGGGTCGAAGGGCTCAAAACCGGTGGCCACGATGATGGTGTCCACCTTGAGGTTAAGGTATTTTGGAGTGTCGTCGTAGTCGATTGCCCTGGCTTCACAAGCCTGGGAGCAAAGCCCACATCTTAGAGGGACAAGGCCTAAACAGGCCTCCTCATCGATTACATAGGCGTGGGGAACAGCTGTGGGGGAGGGGAGGTAGATGGCTTTCCGCTGGGTGAGGCCCAGGTCGAACTCGTTGGGGACCGAAACCGGACAGACCTCCTCGCACTCCCCGCAGGCGGTACACTTGTTCGGATCCACATACCGGGGTTTCACCTTAACCAGGACCTGGAAGTTCCCCACACTGCCCTGTACCTCCACCACCTCAGAGTAGGTAAGGAGATGGATGTTGGGGTGATCGGCCACATCGGCCATCTTCGGGGCCAGGATGCAGGAAGAACAATCCTCGGTGGGGAAGGTGCGGGAGAGCTGAGCCATATGGCCACCGATGGTGGGCTTTTCCTCCACAAGGTAAACCTGGAAGCCGGCATTGGCCAAATCGAGGGAGGCCTGGATCCCGGCGATCCCCCCGCCTATCACCAGGACCTCCTTTCCCACCAGGATGGCCTCCCGTTCCACCGCCTGTACCTGGCTGATGCGCGCCACGGCCATGGCGGTAAGCACCTTGGCCTTCTCCGTGGCTTCCCCTGGGTTCACGTAGTGAGGCCAGGCGGATTGTTCCCGGATGTTGGCCATCTCCACCATGGCCGGGTTGAGGCCGGCCCTCTGGAGCACCTTCTCGAAGGTCTTGCCCTGGAACTGGGGGGAGCAGGCGGCGACCACCACCCGATCCAACCTATGTTCCCGGACATCGTCGAGGATCGCCCTCTGGCCGGACTCGGAGCACATGTGGGGGATGCTCCGCACCACCACCACATCCGGGAGTTGAGCGGCAAAACGGGCTACCTCTTCTACGTCCACTATGTCTGAAATGTTCCCCCCGCAGTGACAGACATAGACACCTATCCTCGGCATAAATCTCACCCTTCGGTGTTACTCTCCAAAAGATTGTAACACCAAAGGATGATCCTAGCACCTTCGTGAAGATCCCGCCGATCAGGGCTGTTGTAGCAGCGGTCGAAGTGGTATATATTTTCATATGCACATTTCAAAGGAGGTAGACGATGCCGTGGGGTGACGGAACTGGCCCCTGGTGGGGCAGGGGAACGGGACGCGGCCGGGGTATGGGAAGAG